>NZ_JBIARA010000003.1:0-5634 GCF_042889525.1 Micromonospora sp. NPDC002575
AGACGCTCGGCTGGGACAACCCAGCCGAGCGCCTACGTGATCTACTGACAACCACATAAGCCATCAGGTGTTGCGAGGACCCCCAGAAACCGCCCAGAATGCGTTAACAAGGGGCCCTTCCTTGCCCCCTGGCGGGCGGGCCGCGCCGGGCGGCTGCGGCGCGGATATCCTGGGGCCGCCCCGCCGTGACCCGGCGGGCCCGCACTGTCGGCCTTCCCACCCCGAAGGACTACGTCGATGACCGTGGCATACCTCGTGGCCGGTGTCCGCACCCCGATCGGCCGGTACGCCGGCGCGCTCGCCGGGGTGCGCCCCGACGACCTCGCCGCGCGCGTGATCCGGGAGCTGGTGGCCCGCCACCCGTCGGTGGACTGGGCCCGCGTCGACGACGTGGTCCTCGGCTGCGCCAACCAGGCCGGCGAGGACAACCGCAACGTCGCCCGGATGGCGGCGCTGCTGGCCGGGCTGCCCGGCGAGGTGCCCGGCAGCACCGTCAACCGGCTCTGCGGCTCCGGCCTGGACGCCCTGGCCACCGCCGCCCGGCAGGTCGTGGCCGGCGAGGCAGAACTGGTCGTCGCCGGCGGCGTGGAGAGCATGAGCCGCGCGCCGTTCGTCATGCCGAAGGCCACCGCCGCGTTCTCCCGCGCCGCCGAGGTGTACGACACCACGATCGGCTGGCGGCTGGTCAACCCGCTGATGGAGCGGGGCTGGGGCATCGACTCGATGCCGGAGACGGCGGAGAACGTGGCCGCCGAGTACGGCGTGGGCCGCGCCGCGCAGGACGCGTTCGCGTACCGGTCGCAGCAGCGGGCCGCGAAGGCGCAGGCCGACGGCCGGCTCGCCGAGGAGATCGTGCCGGTGACCGTGCCGGCGGGCCGGCGCGAGACGAAGCTGGTCGACGTCGACGAGCACCCCCGGGAGACGACGCTGGAAAAGCTCGCCGCGTTGCCCACCCCGTTCCGCGACGGCGGCACGGTGACCGCCGGCAACTCCTCCGGGGTCAACGACGGCGCGGTGGCGTTGCTGGTGGCCGGCGAGGCGGCGGTGGCCCGGTACGGCCTCACCCCGCTGGCCCGCGTCACCGGGGCGGCGGCGGCCGGCGTGCCGCCCCGGATCATGGGGATCGGGCCGGTCCCGGCGACCCGCAAACTGCTCGACCGGCTCGGCGTCGGCCTCGACGCGGTCGACGTGATCGAGCTGAACGAGGCGTTCGCCGCCCAGTCGGTGGCGGTGCTGCGCGAGTGGGGCCTGCCCGAGGACGCCGAGCACGTCAACCCCAACGGCGGGGCGATCGCCCTGGGCCACCCGCTGGGGGCCAGCGGGGCCCGGCTGGCCCTGACCGCCGCCCTGGAGCTGCGCCGCCGCGACGCCCGGCGGGCGGTGGCGACCATGTGCGTCGGGGTGGGGCAGGGCATCGCGCTGATGCTGGAGTCAGCCGGCTGACCGGCCGGTCAGCCGCGGCCCGGCCGGGAAACAGACCTCGCGAATGGTGGAACCTGCGGCTTAGAGTGTGGAACACCACAGACCCGCGGGTCTGCCGGTCGGCGTGCCCGGCGTACCCATGCCGTGTCCCGACGGCCGGCACGGCCCGTGGCGCGGCGACCACTGGCGGGAGCGACACAGGATGGCGGACGGACTTCCCACCGAGATCGACCTGAGTCGACCGAGCGCGGCCCGGGTCTACGACTACTTCCTCGGCGGCGCGCACAACTTCGAGATCGACCGGCAGTTGGCCGAGCAGATCGCCAGCATGACGCCGAACCTGGCCGCCACCATGCGGGCGGGCCGGGAGTTCCTGCGCCGGGCGGTCCGGGCGCTGCTGGACGCCGGCATCGACCAGTTCCTCGACATCGGCTCGGGAATTCCCACCGTCGGCAACGTCCACGAGGTGGCGCAGGCCGCGAACCCCAAGGCCCGGGTGGTGTACGTCGACATCGACCCGGTGGCCGTGGCGCACAGCCGGGAGCTGTTGGCCGGCAACGACCTGACCGGGGTGATCCACGCCGACCTGCGGCAGCCCGAGGCGATCCTCGCCGCGAGCCGGGCCATGGGCCTGCTCGACCTCGACCGCCCGGTCGGCATCCTGCTCGCCGGGGTGGTCCACTTCGTCCCCGACGCCGACCGTCCCGCCGACCTCCTCGCCACCCTGCGGGCGGCAGCCGCCCCGGGTAGCTTCCTCGTCGTCTCGCACTCCACCTTCGAGGACCAGCCGCAGGAGATGCTGGACGCCCAGCGACTGTCGGCCCGCACCGCCACCGAGATCACGCTGCGCTCCCGCGCCGAGATCACCGGCTTCTTCGGCGACTGGACGATCCTGGAGCCGGGCGTGGTGCACATGCCGCTCTGGCGTCCCGACTCGCCGTCCGACGTGGACGAGCACCCCGAGCGGTTCGGCGCGTTCGGCGGCGTCGCCCGGTACGACCAGCCCGCCGGCTAGGCCGACGTGACAGCGGTGCCGGAACCCGGCGGCGACGTGACAGCGGTGCCGGAACCCGGCGGCGACGCCACAGCCGCGCCGGAACCCGGCGGCGACGCCACAGCCGCGCCGGACCTCGGCGGTGACCCGACGGCCGCGCCGGCAGCCGGCGGTGCTGTCACCGCCGTGCCGGCAGCCGGCGGTGCGGGCTTCAGCCGGGCCGGCGCCCAGTCGTACGCCGCCGCGTGGGCTCGCGCGGCCCGCCGGCTCGGCTTCGTGCCGCTCAGCGCGGCCGAGACCGAACGGCTGCTCCTCGACCACACGGAGCAACTCGCCGGGGCGCTGCTGGCCGAGGCGTTCACCGCCCGGCCGGCCGAGAGCGTCGGCCGGGCGCTGGTCGAGGCGCACCTGGCCGAGCCGGGGCTGCTCGACTGGTCGGTCGCGGCGCTCGGGAACCGGCTCGTCGCCCAGGTGCTGCCCGACCGGGCGGGCCGCCCCGGCACCGCCCAGCGGGTCGCCGCGCTCCAGGGCGGGCTCGCCGCCGGGTTCGCCCGGGCGCTGCGCGACCGCACCTTCACCCAGCAGGAACGCATCGCCCGCAGCGCCTGGCAGGCCCGGGACCTCGTCGAGCAGGCGCTGCGCGACAGCGAGGCGCGGTTCCGGGCCGTGTTCGTCGGCGCGGCCATCGGTATCGGCATCGCCGGCGTCGACGGGCAGATCATCGAGGTGAACCAGGCGTTCGCCGACATGCTCGGCTACAGCGTCGGCGAGCTGCGCCGCACGAACGTGGCATCGCTGTTCCACCCCGACGACGCCGCCGGCATGTGGGAGCTCTACCAGGCGCTCATCGAGGGCAAGCACGACTCGGCCCGGGTGGAGAAGCGCTACTACCGCAAGGACGGCAGCATCGTCTGGACGGACCTCGCCGTCTCGCTGATCCGGCACGACGACGGCCGGCCCCGCTTCACCGTGGCGATGATCGAGGACATCACCGAGCGGTACGAGCTGCAACAACGGCTGCGCTTCCAGGCCCTGCACGACCCGCTCACCGGCCTGCCCAACCGTACGCTGTTCTTCGAGACCCTCGGCCAGGTCCTCGCCGACGCGGGCCCGGACCACCGGATCGGGGTCTGCTTCCTCGACCTCGACGGTTTCAAGGCGGTCAACGACAGCCTCGGGCACGACCTCGGCGACCGGCTGCTGGTGGTGATCGCCCGGCGGCTGGCCGAGTGCGTCGCCGGGCACGGGCACCTCGTCGCCCGGATGGGCGGCGACGAGTTCGTCATCCTCGTCGACGGCGGCGAGGACATCGACGACGCGGTGGGCGTCGCCGAGATGGCCCTCGCCGCGGTCTCCGCCCCGGTGCACGTCGGCGACCAGCAGTTGGCCGTCTCCGCCAGCATCGGCATCGTCGAGTGCCCGGCCGGGGAGACCAGCGCCTCGGAGCTGATGAAGGCCGCCGACACCACCCTGTACTGGGCGAAGGCCGAGGGCCGGGGCCGGTGGGCCGTCTACGACCCCGAACGCAGCGCCCGCGACATCGCCCGCTCCGCGCTGGTCGCCGGCCTGCCCGCCGCGCTGGACCGGGGCGAGTTCGTGGTCCACTACCAGCCGATCGTGTCGCTGCTCGACTCGTCGATGGTGGCCGTGGAGGCGCTCGTCCGCTGGCAGCACCCGGAGCTGGGCCTGGTCGGGCCGGACCAGTTCATCGGGCTGGCCGAGGAAACCGGGCTGATCGTCCGCCTCGGCGAATGGGTGCTCGGGCAGGCGTGCCGCGACGCCGAGGCGTGGCGTCGCGCCTTCCCCGAGGCCAAACTGGTGGTCAGCGTCAACCTGGCCGCCCGGCAGGCCAACGACCCGGCCATCGTCGAGACGGTCGCGGACGCGCTGGGCCGCACCGGCCTCCCGGCCGCGCTGCTCCAGCTCGAACTGACCGAGAGCGCCGTGATGGGCACCGCCGGTGAGCCGCTGCGCGCGCTGCACCAGCTCGCCGACCTGGGCGTACGGCTGGCGATCGACGACTTCGGCACCGGATACTCGAACCTGGCGTACCTGCGGCGGATGCCCATCCACTGCCTCAAGCTGGCGGGGCCGTTCGTGGAGGGCATCCGGCCCGCCGACGGCTCCGCTGACGCGGGCGTCTCCGCTGACGTGGGCGTCTCCGCTGACGTGGGCGTCTCCGCCGACGTGGGCGTCTCCGCTCACCTGGGCGTCTCCGCCGATCACCGCGACGAGCGGATCGTGGACGCGCTGGTGCGGCTGGCGCATGCGCTGGAACTGTGGGTGACCGCCGAGGCGGTGGAGACGGAGGCGCAGGCGGAGCGGCTACGGTCGCTGCGCTGCGACACCGGGCAGGGGCGCTGGTTCGGCCCGCCCGTGCCGGCGGCCGAGATCACCGCCCGGCTGCGCGACGACGCGGAGGGGGCACCATGAGTCTCACCGACTCGCAGGCGGTGGTGTCGATCGTGGCCGCGCTGGCCATCCTGGCCGGGCTCGCCGGGGTGATCGTGCCGGGCCTGCCCGCGCTGCCGCTGTGCTGGGGCGGGGTGCTGGTCTGGGCGATCTTCGGCACCGCCGGGGCGGGCCGCTGGCTGGTGCTGGCCGCCGCCACGCTCGTCGCCGTCGGCGGTGCCGTCGTCAAGTACCTGTGGCCGGGCCGCAACCTGCGCAACGCCGGCGTACCGACGTCGTCGCTGCTGGCCGGCGGGGTGCTGGGGCTGGTGGGCTTCTTCGTGATCCCGGTCGTCGGCCTGGTCGTCGGCTTCGTCGGCGGGATCTGGGGCGCCGAACGGCTGCGGTTGGGCAGCAACCGGCTCGCCTGGCCGTCGACGGTGCACGCGCTCAAGGCCGCCGGGCTGTCGATGCTGGTGGAGTTCCTCGCCGGGCTGGTGATCGCCGTGCTCTGGGTGGGCGGCCTGATCCTCGCGTGAGCGTCGGGTGTGGCCGGTGCGGCGGCGCGGGGCGGTGCGCCGCGTGTGAGAGAGAGGTGAACGCCCCGCGCCGCCGCGGCCGGGCGTTGCCGAGCGCCCGGCGGGCCCGTCCGGATCGGGCCTGGTCACAGGCTCAAGGATGCGCGTGACGGCCCGCTCGGGGCAAGGCGATTACCTGGGTACGGGGGTGGGGCGCGGTGTGGGCACGGTGTGGCGCGGGGTGGGGGGTGGGGGGGGGGGGCGGGGCCCGGCGCGGCGGGGCGGGTGGCCGCACGCGGGGGGGGGCGC
>NZ_JBIARA010000003.1:5644-478324 GCF_042889525.1 Micromonospora sp. NPDC002575
CGCGCGGCCGGGGGGGGGGGCCGGGGGGGGGGGGGGGGGGGGGGGGGGGGCCGGGGGGGGGGGGGGGGGGGGGTTCGCCGGGGCCCGCCCGCTCCGGGCGGTCAGGCTTGATCCCTCCGCGGGCGGGCCCCGGCGAACCCCTGACGTGCTTGCGGTCCGTACGAGCACGCACGGTCCCAGTCGACGGGTGCTTGGCTGCCGGGGGAGCAAGATCGTGCTCGATCAGGGAAAGAGTCCCCACGCTGCGAGCGGGAAGCCACTCTTTCATTGATCGAGCACGATCTTGCACGCTTGCCCCGCCCAACGGCGGCGTCGGGCAGCCGCCCGACGCCGCAACTGCGAGATCTTGGAAGCTGATGGCCCCTCCAGGGGCCCGAATCTTCCAAGATCTGAGCGGCCCTCGCTTGTCGGCAGCAACGCGATCCGTCTCTTGTGGCGGCGATCCTGCCGCCCGCTGTCTCAGGGCGGGTGCCGTGCTTCTCCGGACATCGACATGCCTATTAGGCTGCCTTCGGCTCCACTTGCCTCGAAAGTCGTCTCTCGCAGGAGGCGATCTTGCCGCGCAAAGTGAAGGAAAACGAGATAGTTGATCTTTAGCGCCCCAGGTCAGGAAGTCTGCTCCCCGCGCACGCGGGGGTGATCCGGTGCAGAAAAAGCCCCTCAAGAGAGCTTTTTCCTGCTCCCCGCGCACGCGGGGGTGATCCCGCCGTGACTGCGCCGTGTGCGCCCACGGCCGGCTGCTCCCCGCGCACGCGGGGGTGATCCGGTGCCGCCATCGCGCTTCGACGGGCACCACACCTGCTCCCCGCGCACGCGGGGGTGATCCCACGGTGGCGACATCACCGCGGCGGAAACCCTGCTGCTCCCCGCGGGGGTGATCCGAGGGCGGTCACGATCTGCTGAGCGCGCCACGCCTGCTCCCCGCGCACGCGGGGCCATCCGTGCATGACGCTGGTAGCGGCAGCAGCCGGCACCTGTTCCCCGCGTACGGGGTGATCCTGGCGGCGGCGTCGGCGCTGGTTGTACTTTCTCGTGCCGGCATCGCTGATGTGCCTTTCAAGTCTCGATGTCTCCATCAAGCTTGTGCGGGACACTCAGTCTCGATGCGGTGCTGAAGGGCATGGCTGGCAGCGCCAACCGAACGATCGGTGGGGTCGACGTCGACCAGGACGAGTTGCCGAACTGGTCGACGTCGACGAACACCAGGACACGCAGCCGCATCGATGAGCTGAGCCACTGACCTCGACGTGCGGGCCGTATGGACAGCCGTCTCAGAGCGGCTGGTAGCGGCGTGTCAGCAATCGTAGGCGTACTCCGCCCTGCCGTAAGTCGAGTCCCAGGTGAAGGTGACGGTCCGCCCAGGGGCGATGGCCTTGCAGTCGGGGTCCCACGCCCAGTCGACCGAGACGGTGGCGTGGATGTTCGAGCTGCAGATGTTCTTGACCGTCGCCCTGCCGTTGGAGTTGCCGGTCAGCGACGCGCAGCCGACGAACGACGAGATAGGGGCGGTTCCGGACTGGGCGGGGGTGGCCGCTGCTGCCGGGGCCGCGCCGGTCACGGCGAGGGTTCCCGCCACCACCGCGCCCATGGCCAAGGGCGTCAGGATACTGCGAGTACGAGACATTCTCTGGGTTCCTCCCGTTGAGGTCGCAGGATGAAGTGGTTCGTCCTGCGTTGGCTTACATCGATCTGGTGGTAAGCCTGACCTGCGGTTGGTGAGGCGGAACAGGGTCTGAGCTGTGCGGAACAGTTTCGCTCACGCCGCCCCGACGGCCGCCTCCGGCGCGGGCGAGCGATGTGATGGTGGTCACAACGAGTTCGAATGTCGATAATCTGAAAGCGTGGATGTGTAGCTGTCTGAATGCTGGTGGTCTCGGCTGAACCGAAGCGCCTTCGAGGTGAGGGAGCGGCCTGTGATGCGACCACCGGAACCCGATCCGTCCATGAACGCTGGAGAGTTTGTCGGGGCCCTGAGGGCGCTACGCCTGTGGTCGGGGCTGTCGTACCGAGAGTTGGGCGCAAAGGCGAAGGCATCGGGAGGATCGCTCCCGCCGAGCACGATCACCTCGATGCTTGGCCGCAACACCCTGCCGCGCGCCCCACTGATCGCGACGTTCGTCCTGGCCTGCGGCCTCGATCAGGACGCCGCTGACCGATGGACCGTAGTACGTAACAGCATCGCCATGAGGTCCGAACACCCGGTATCGAGTCCTCCCGAGCAACTGCAACCACCGTCCGACGGCGGAACCGAGCGGACACCAGCGGATCCCCAGGTGAAGCTACACCGCCGGTTGCGACCAATGGCGATCGGCTTGGGGGCTGTCGGGTTGGTGATCAGCATTGCGGCGTTTCTGCTGCTCAAACCGACTGGCAGCAAACATGAAGGCGTCGTCGCTGAGCCTGAGTTGCCGGCTGAAGGCTGGTTCCTCATCCAGCCTGCCCACATTCCTGACCGCGGCTTCTGCATCGGCGAGGGCCGTGAGCGCAACCGTCGTACCGATCGGCCCCTCGCCGTCCAGCGCTCATGCGCCGCGATCGTTCCGGACACGTACCTCGCCGCGACGAGCATCGGCGGCGTCTATGAGATCCGGTGGCATCACCCAGTGGAAGGCGTTGGGTGCCTCACGGTCGACGACGCGCTCACCGAGGACGAAACGCTGGTAGCGCCTACTGACTGCATCGGTGCGGCGCACCAGCGTTACCAGCTAGAGCCGACCCGGACACCGACATCGACCGGATACCGGATTCGACCAACCCACAGTGGGCTCTGCCTCGGCATTCTCGGCGGGCTGGCGGACGTCGACCAGGGAGCCGAGTTAGCTCAAGCGACATGCACCGGAGCTTTGGATCAAGTGTTCCTATTGCAGCCGACGACACGTTCCATGTGAACGAGGCTGAGCCCTGGGCTAGCTGTACTGCCCCGGAGCAGCGGCGCGAATCGCCACCGTCAGCAGCGTCTGCCCCGGGGCGCAGTGCCACCCGCGCCCCGGACAGCCTGGCAGGCGGCACGCCCCCCTGCGTGTTACGACTGTTCGGCGGCGCACGCGAGGCTGCGGTGTCGCCGGGCGGCCATGCGTGCGAGCCCGAGCGAGGCTAGGGGTGCTTGGTGTGCTCGATGAACGCGTGCCAGGTCTGCGGGGTGAAGGCGAGCACCGGACCGGAGGGGTGCTTGCTGTCGCGGACGGCGATCACATCGGTCAGGTTGGCAGCCACCTCTACGCAGTCGCCGCCGCTCGTACCGCTTCGGGTGGACTTCCTCCATCGCGCGCTACTGAGGTCCATGTTGGCTCTCCACTTCCTTCATCAGAGCGAGGGACAGGTCGCGCGGCAGGGCGAGTCCTCTCACACCCTCCCATCGTCCCAGAAGCGTAGCCATCTCATCCTCGCTGTCGGTGACCAAGCCGGAGAGTTGGTTCTCCAGGTGTCCCACCCAGCCCCCATCGGCGGACCTGGCCAGAGCGAGCGGGCCGGACAGGCCGACGTGCAGGCCGGTGTAGCTCGGGATGACGTGGCTGTGGACGTGGGAGAGGTCGGCCATTCGCAGCAGGTGGGCGAGTTGTTCGGCCATGATGGCGTCGGTGCGGCGTAGGGCTGCCTCGTCGATCACGGCGACGACCTGGGGCGGGTGTTCGCGTACCAGAATCTCCTGTCGCTCCAGGCGGGCCGCGACCTGCCGCTCGACCTCCGCCTCGGGCTTGGTGTCGTCGAAGCGCAGCACGGCGCGGGCGTAGTTCTCGGTCTGGAGCAGGCCGGGGACGAGCGTGGGGTTGAAGTATCGGAGCTGCGTGGCGTTGCGTTCGGCCTCCAGCCACGGGCGGAACCACGAGGGCTGGCCGTCCCGTTCGGCCATCCGCAGCAGGGACTCGAACAGGCCGCCCGTGTCGAGACCTCGTCCATCCGCTTGACGTGCGGCTTGTCGAGCGGCCGGGTGCCGGTCTCCACCGCCGAGATCGTCGACGCGGAGTAGTTCGCGCGTCGGCCGAGTTCCTCCTGGTTCAGGCCGGCGGTTGTGCGGATGCGACGGAGCTGCGTGCGTATCGGATCGGCGGTCTGCTCGCTTCCCATGCCTTCTCCAGATTGTCGTCGTGATCGCCAGGCGTCGCCCGGTCCTGCCGGGCGTCGTCGAGGGCTGCCGAGCGCGGCGCGGTGAGTCCGGTACGCGAACTTCCTGGCGTCGCGGTGGGTGCGGCTGGAGGGGCTGGAGCTGCGCCCCGACGGCACGCCGGGCCGGGAGCGCGTCGTCATGGTCCGGGTGCAGGCGATCCGCGACGCCGCGCCGGTCCGCCCGGGGCCGGAGGTGCGGGGGCGGTGACGGGCCAACACCCGCCGAGGTACGCGGGCGGTCCCTGCTTCACCTGCGGCAGGCCGTGGCCGTGCTTCGAGCGGCAGGTGGCGAGCCTCGTCGAGTTCGCCGGGATGGGGGACCTGATCGTGGCGTACATGGGGGACTGGCGTCGGCTCGGGGTCGAGGAGCGCAGGCGGCGCGGCCTGCCGTTCGACCCGGAGTTGGAGGCGCGGCACCTCGGGTGGCTCGACATGGTGCTGCCGGCGCGGCGCGCCCGGGGCGACAGGCCGTGGCGTATTGACCGTTGTGATCGGCGGGACGAGACTCGGGCGCACGCGTTTCCGGCAATCCTCGCCAGGAGGTGTGCAGTGGCCACGACGCCCGCGCCGACCGCCGATCAGCCGATGGACGACGACGCCCGCCGGCTCGCCGAACTCGGTTACCAGCAGGAGCTGCGCCGCAAGTGGAGCGGCTTCTCCAACTTCGCGATCTCGTTCTCGATCATCTCGATCCTGGCCGGCTGTTTCACCACGTTCGGCCAGGCGTGGAACAACGGCGGGCCGGTCGCCATCTCCTGGGGCTGGCCGCTGATCTCGCTGTTCATCCTGGTCATCGGATTTTGCCTGGCCGAGCTGGTGTCGGCGTACCCGACGGCGGGCGGCATCTACTGGTGGGCGGCGAAGATGGGCCGGCCGGTGCACGGCTGGTTCACCGGCTGGCTCAACCTTATCGGCCTGGTGGCGGTCACCGCGTCGGTCGACTACGGCTGCGCCACGTTCCTCAATCTCACCCTGTCGGCGCTGTTCGACGGCTGGGCGGGGACGCTGCGGCAGGCGTTCGTGCTGTTCGTGATCATTCTGGCGCTGCACGGGCTGATCAACATCTTCGGGCACCGGATCATCGACGTACTCCAGAACGTCTCGGTGTGGTGGCACGTGGCCGGCGCGGCGGCGGTGGTCGCCATCCTGGCGTTCGTCCCGGATCGGCACCAGAGCTTCCAGTTCGTCTTCACCGAGCGGTTCAACAATTCCGGCTTCGGCGACGGCGGCACCGGCGGGTGGACCTTCTGGTTCTACGTGCTGCCGCTGGGCTTCCTGCTCACCCAGTACACGATCACCGGCTTCGACGCCTGCGCGCACGTGTCGGAGGAGACCCGGGGCGCGTCGAAGGCCGCCGCGCAGGGGCTGTGGCGGTCGATCTTCTATTCGGCGGTGGGCGGCTGGATCCTGCTGCTCGCGTTCCTGTTCGCCGCCACCGACGTGGACGCGATCAACGCGGCCGGCGGGTTCTCCGGCGCGATCTTCGAAACGGCGCTCACCCCGTTCTTCTTCAAGGCCGTCATCATCATCTCCACCATCGGGCAGTTTTTCTGCGGCATGAGCTGCGTGACGTCGATGTCGCGGATGGCGTACGCCTTCAGCCGGGACCGGGCGGTGCCGGGCTGGCGGCTCTGGTCGAGGGTGGACCGCAACGGCACGCCGGTCAACGCGATCGTCGGCGCGACCGTGGCCGGGCTGGCGCTCACCCTGCCGGCGCTCTACGAGAGCCCGTCCGGCATCCCGGTCGCCTTCTACGCGGTGGTCTCGGTCGCGGTGATCGGGCTCTACCTCTCCTTCGTCATTCCCATCGTGCTGCGGCTGCGGATGGGCGACCGGTTCACCCCGGGACCGTGGACGCTCGGCCGTCGCTACAAGCTGCTCGGCTGGGTCGCGGTGGTCGAGATCGCGATCATCTCGGTCTACTTCGTGCTGCCGATCGTGCCCGCCGGGGTGCCCGGGCACGCCGACTTCAGCTGGTCGGCGGTCAACTACGCGCCGCTCGCCGTGGGCGGGGTGCTGCTCGTCGTCGCCGTCTGGTGGTACGCCTCGGCGCGCAGGTGGTTCACCGGGCCCCGCCGTACCGTCGAAGGGTTTGCCGGCGCGGCCGACGCGGGCATTGACGGTGATCCGGTCAGGCAGTAGACCTTGGTGATGGAGGCCCGCGCATGAGCAGAGCACCGCTGTCCCTCGAAGAGTTACGGGCGGCGGTCGCCGCCGGCAAGCTCGACACCGTGGTGCTGGCCCTGGTCGACATGCAGGGCCGGTTGCAGGGCAAGCGGTTCCACGCGCCGTTCTTCCTCGACCAGGTGGCGGAGCACGGCAGCGAGGGGTGCAACTATCTGCTCGCGGTCGACGTCGACATGAACACCGTCGACGGCTACGCGATGTCGAGCTGGGAGCGCGGGTACGGCGACTTCGCCATGGTGCCCGACCTGGAGACGCTGCGCCGGGTGCCGTGGCAGCCGGGGACGGCGATGCTCCTGGCCGACCTGGCGTGGCTGGACGGGTCCGGCCCGGTGGCCGCCTCGCCCCGGCAGATCCTGCGCCGCCAGCTCGACCGGCTCGCCGCGCACGGGCTGACCGCGTACGCGGGCACCGAGCTGGAGTTCGTCCTCTACCGCGACTCGTACGAGGACGCCTGGCGGCGCGGCTACCGCGAGCTGACCCCGGCAAACCAGTACAACGTCGACTATTCGCTGCTCGGCACGTCCCGGGTGGAGCCGCTGCTGCGGCGCATCCGCACCGAGATGGCCGGCGCGGGGCTGACCCCGGAGAGCGCGAAGGGCGAGTGCAACCTCGGCCAGCACGAGATCGCCTTCCGCTACGACGAGGCGGTGGCCTGCGCCGACCACCACGTGATCTACAAGAACGGGGCGAAGGAGATCGCCGCCCAGGAGGGCATGTCGATCACCTTCATGGCCAAGCCGAACGCGCGGGAGGGCAACTCCTGCCACATCCACTTCTCACTGCGCGACGCCGACGGGCGCTCGGCGATGCTCGGCGACGGGCCCGCGCACCTGAGCGTCACCGGGCAGCGGGTGCTGGCCGGGCTGCTGGACACGATGCGGGAGTTCAGCCTGTTGTTCGCCCCGAACGTCAACTCGTACAAGCGCTACCAGCCGGGCTCGTTCGCCCCGACGGCGCTGCGGTGGGGCACCGACAACCGCACCTGCGCGCTGCGGCTGGTCGGCCACGGCCAGGGCATGCGGGTGGAGAACCGGGTGCCCGGGGCGGACGTCAACCCGTACCTGGCGATCGCCGCCCTGGTGGCGGGGGCGGTGCACGGCATCGAGCGGGAGCTGGAGCTGGGCGAGGAGTGCACCGGCAACGCGTACGACGATCCGGCCGCCGAGCGGGTCCCCGGCACCCTGCGCGACGCCCTGGGCCTGTGGGAGTCGTCGACGATCGCCCGCGCGGTCTTCGGCGACGAGGTGCACGCCCACTACGCCAACATGGCGCGCGTGGAGCTGCGCGCCTTCGACGCGGCCGTGACGGACTGGGAGCTGCAACGCGGCTTCGAACGCCTCTGACCCACCCTTTTCTCTCCCGCGATCTTGCAGTTGGGGCCCCTGCTATGGGAGCTTGGCGGCATTTGTGGGGGCCGAAACTGCAAGATCGCGGGAGCGGGAGCGGGAGCGGGAGCTGGAGAGGGAGGGGGAGGGGCAGGGTGGGGGATGTGACGTCGGTGGTGGATCCCGCCAGCGAGACGGTGCTGGGGGAGGTCGTCGCCACGGCGGTCGAGGAGGTCGATGCCGCCATCGGGCGGGCCGCCGCCGCGTTTTCGCGGTGGCGCGGCGTCGCGCCGGGGGAGCGGGCGCGGCTGCTGCGGCGGTTCGCCGCCCTGGTCGACGCGCACCTGGAGGAGCTGGCGCTGCTGGAGGTGCGCAACTCGGGGCACACCATCGGCAACGCCCGCTGGGAGGCCGGCAACGTCCGCGACGTGCTCGACTACTACGCGGGCGCGCCGGAGCGGCTGACCGGGCGGCAGATCCCCGTGCCCGGCGGGCTGGACGTCACCTTCCACGAGCCGCTGGGCGTGGTCGGGGTGATCGTGCCGTGGAACTTCCCGATGCCCATCGCCGCCTGGGGGTTCGCCCCGGCGCTCGCCGCCGGCAACACGGTGGTGCTCAAGCCGGCCGAGCTGACCCCGTTGACCGCGCTGCGCCTGGCCGAGCTGGGCCGCGAGGCCGGGCTGCCCGAGGACGTGTTCACCGTGCTGCCGGGCCGCGGCGACGTGGTCGGCGAGCGGTTCGTCACCCATCCGGCCGTGCGCAAGGTGTGCTTCACCGGGTCCACGGAGGTCGGCACCCGGATCATGGCCGGCTGCGCCGCCCAGGTGAAGCGGGTGACCCTGGAGCTGGGCGGCAAGAGCGCGAACGTCGTCTTCGCCGACGCGGACCTGGAGCGGGCGGCGGCCACCGCGCCGTACGCCGTGTTCGACAACGCCGGCCAGGACTGCTGCGCGCGGTCGCGAATCCTGGTGCAGCGCCCGGCGTACGACCGGTTCCTGGAGTTGCTGGAGCCGGCCGTGCGGGCGCTGCGGGTGGAGGACCCGGCGCGGGAGACGGCCGAGATGGGCCCGCTGATCTCCGCCGCCCAGCGGGACCGGGTCGCCGGGTACGTCGACGGGGCGCGGGTGGCCTTCACCGGCTCCCGCCCCGACGGCCCCGGCTTCTGGTACGCCCCGACGGTGCTGCTCGCCGACTCCCCGGCCGACCGGCACTGGCGGGAGGAGATCTTCGGCCCGGTCGTGTCGGTGCTGCCGTTCGACGATGAGGCGGACGCGGTCCGGCTGGCCAACGACACCGAGTACGGCCTGTCCGGCTCGATCTGGACCCGGGACGTGGGCCGGGCGCTGCGGATGGCGCGGGCGGTCGAGGCGGGCAACCTCAGCGTCAACTCGCACTCCTCGGTGCGGTACTGGACCCCGTTCGGCGGGATGAAGCGCTCCGGGCTGGGCCGCGAGCTGGGCCCGGACGCGCTGCACGCCTTCACCGACGTCAAGAACGTCTTCGTCAGCACGGAGGAGTGAGATGCAGGGACGGCTTCAGGACCGGGTCGCGGTGGTGACCGGGGCGGGCAGCGGGATCGGGCTGGCCACCGCGCGGCGGTTCGCCGCGGAGGGGGCCCGGGTGGTCTGCGTCGACGTCGACGCGGCGGCGGGGGAGCGGGCCGCGCAGGAGGTCGACGGCGAGTTCGTCGCCTGCGACGTGGCCGACGAGGCGGCCGTGCGGGACCTGTTCGACGGGGTGGCGCAGCGGCACGGGCGGGTGGACGTGGCGTTCAACAACGCCGGCATCTCCCCGCCCGACGACGACTCGATCCTGGAGACCGGGCTCGACGCCTGGGAGCGGGTGCTGCGGGTCAACACCACCAGCGTCTACCTGTGCTGCAAGTACGCGATCCCGCACATGCGCCGGCAGGGCAGGGGGTCGATCATCAACACCGCGTCGTTCGTGGCGCTGATGGGGGCGGCCACCTCGCAGATCGCGTACACGGCGAGCAAGGGCGGGGTGCTGGCGATGACCCGGGAGCTGGGCGTGCAGTTCGCCCGGGAGGGCATCCGGGTCAACGCGCTGTGCCCCGGGCCGATCGCCACCCCGCTGCTGATGGAGCTGTTCGCCGCCGACCCGGAGCGGGCCGCCCGCCGGCTGGTGCACGTGCCGATGGGCCGGTTCGGCCAGCCGGAGGAGATCGCCGCCGCGGTGGCGTTCCTGGCCAGCGACGACTCGTCGTTCATGACGGCCGCGCAGTTCGTGGTCGACGGCGGGATCACCGGCGCGTACGTCACCCCGCTGTGAGCCCGGGCCGGGGTCGGGCGGCGGTGCCCGCCCGATCCCAGCCTTCCACAATGCGGACGGGTTATCCCACTTTTCGGTAAGCGGTGCCAGGATGGGGGCATGCAGGTTCACGAGGCCATCGACGGGCGGCTGCGCGAGTTCATCGAGGAGCAGCCCGTCTTCTTCGTCGCCACCGCGCCCTCCGGGGCCGACGGGCACGTCAACGTCTCGCCGAAGGGCATGCGCGGCACCTTCGTCATCCTCGGCCCGCACCGGGTGGCCTGGGTCGACTTCCACGGCAGTGGCGCGGAGACGATCGCCCACCTGCGCCAGAACGGCCGCATCACGCTCATGTTCTGCGCCTTCGCCGGGCCGCCGAACATCGTCCGGCTGCACGGCCGGGGCACGGCGGTGACGGTGGAGGACGCCGGCTTCGCCGAGCGGCTCGCCGACTTCCCCGACCCGCCGGACCTGCACTCCGCCCGCGCGGTGATCACCGTCGACGTCGAGCGGGTCAGCGACTCCTGCGGCTTCGCCGTACCCCTGATGCGGTACGAGGGCGACCGGGACCTGTTGATCCGCGCGCACTCCCGCCGCACCGCCGAGGACCTGGTGACCTACCGGGCCACGAAGAACGCCGCGAGCATCGACGGGCTGTCGGTCTTCTGACCCCCGGCGGCGTCCCGCCCGGGTGAGACGCGGCTAACCAGCGCATCACGGCGGCGATGCGTTACGTTGCTGATCCGTCTGGGTACAAGGCGGGGCACGGCGGCGCCGATCATGCGGTCGCCGGGGGTGACGGCCGGCGCGGGAGGATGCATGAGCTCGGCCCAGGGGGGCGAGGACGGGCAGCATCCGTCCGTCGGAACCGCCGACGGGGCATTCCCGCCGCTGCTCACGGCCGCGTGCGCCGCCGGTGGCGAGATGGGGGAGCGCCTGCTCCGCTTCGACTGGGCGGCCACCCCGCTCGGCGTCCCGTCCGGCTGGCCGCCGGCGCTGTGCCACGCGGTCGCCATGATGCTCTCCTCCCGGGCGCAGATCGTCATGTTCTGGGGCCCCGAGCACCGCGCCTTCTACAACGACGCCTACCTGCCGACCATCGGCGACAAGCATCCGCACGCCATCGGCCAGCCGGCCCACGAGCACTGGGTGGAGACCTGGGACGTGCTCGGGCCCCTGCTGGACTCGGTGCACAAGACCGGCGAGCCGTACCGGGGCGAGAACCACCCCTTCGTCCTGCGCCGGCACGGCTTCCTCGAGGACGTCTACTTCGACATCTCGTACGACCCGATCCGCGCCGCCGACGGCGGCATCGACGGCGTCCTCTGCCTGGTCAACGAGACCACCGGGCGGGTGCTCGGCGAACGCCGGCTGCGCGCCCTGGCCGAGCTGGGCTCCGACCTGGCCGAGGCGGAGGACGTCGCCGCCCTGGGCCGGGCCGCCGCCGGAGTGCTCGACCGGCACCGGGCGGACGTGCCGTTCGCCCTGGTCTACCTGCGCGACGACGCCGGGCACCTCACCCTCGCCGGGCGCAGCGGCACCGGGCTGCCCGAACCCGTCGGGCGCAGCGACGCCGACGGGGCGGCCGAGCCGCTGCCGCTCGGCGAGGCGGCCACGGCGACGGTGAGCCGGGTCGCCGACGGCGGGTCCGCCGCCACCGTCGACGTGGCCGACCTGCTGCCGCACCTCGACGCCGGCGCCGCCGCGCAGGCGCTGGTGCTGCCGGTCACCGCGACCCACGAGCCGGTGGGGGCGCTCGTCGTGGGCGTCTCCGCCCGGCTGCCGCTCACCGACGAGTACCGCACCTTCTTCGACCTGGTCGCCGCCCAGCTCTCCCGCGCCGTCGGCCGGCAGCGGGCGTACGAGCAGGAGCGGGACCGGGCCGCCGAGCTGGCCGCGCTCGACCGGGCCAAGACGAGCTTCTTCGCCAACGTCAGCCACGAGTTCCGCACCCCGCTGACCCTCGTGCTGGGCCCGCTGGAGGAGCTGCTCGCCGACCCGACGCTGCCCGATCCCCACCTCGACCGGCTCACCATGATGCACCGCAACGCGCTGCGCCTGCTCAAGCTGGTCAACACCGTGCTCGACTTCTCCCGCCTGGAATCGGGCCGGCTGGCCGCCCACTACCAGCCCACGGACCTCGCCGACTACACCGCCCGGCTGGCCAGCACCTTCCGCTCGGCCACCGAACGCGCCGGCCTGCGCCTGGTCGTCGACTGCCCGCCGCTGCCCGCGCCGGTCCACGTCGACCGGGACATGTGGGAGAAGATCGTGCTCAACCTCGTCGCCAACGCGGTGAAGTTCACCTTCGTCGGCGAGGTGCGGGTCCGCGTCCGGGCGGTGGACGGCGCGGCCCGGCTGGAGGTCGCCGACACCGGCGTCGGCATCGCGCCCGAGGAGCTGCCGCACGTCTTCGAGCGGTTCCACCGGGTCCCCGGCGTCCGTTCCCGCACCCACGAGGGCACCGGGATCGGGCTGGCGCTGGTGCGGGAGCTGGTGGAGATGCACGGCGGCCGGGCCGAGGCGCGCAGCGTCGTCGACGGGGGCAGCACGTTCACCGTGACCGTGCCGTTCGGCACCGCCCACCTGCCCGCCGACCGGGTGGCGGCCGACGCGCCGGTCGCGCCGCAGGAGCCGGGGCAGGCCCGGCTGTTCGCGGCCGAGACCGCGCTGTGGACCGGCGCGCCGGGACAGCCCGGCGCCGGGGCGGCGGGCGCGCCGGCGGTGCCGGCCGGCGGGGGTGAGCGGGCCGCGGCGGGCCGCATCCTGCTCGCCGACGACAACGCCGACCTGCGCGAACACGTCACCCGGCTGCTGCGCCCGTCGTGGGAGGTGGTGGCCGTGCCGGACGGCGTCGAGGCGCTGCGCCGGGCCGTGGAGACACCCTTCGACCTGGTGCTCACCGACGTGATGATGCCCCGGCTCGACGGCTTCGGCCTGGTGACCGCGCTGCGCGCCGACCCGCGTACCCGGCACGTGCCCATCGTGCTGCTGTCGGCCCGGGCCGGCTCGGCGGAGGCCGTCGCCGGCCTCGCCGTCGGCGCGGACGACTACCTGACCAAACCGTTCTCCGGCGAGGAGCTGATCGCCCGCGTCCGGGCGAACGTCGAGCTGGGCCAGCTCCGGGGGCAGATCATCCGGCGGCTGCGGGCCCTGGCCGACGCCGCCGTCGCCGTGAACACCGCCCGCACCACCGCGGAGGTGCTCCAGGTGGCCGCCCGGCACGCGCTCGGCCTCGCCGAGGCCGCCCGGGTGGTGGTCACCTCCACCGGGGCCCGCTTCGAGGCCGACGGTGGCGGGACGGCCGCCGTCGAACCGTCCGTCGTGCTGCCGCTGACCGGCAGCGCCGGGGAGACGCTGGGCGAGCTGCGGGTCTGGGGCCGCGCCCAGGACGCCGCCGACCCCGGCAACGCCGCGCTGACCCAGCTCGCCCGGCTGGTCGGCGTGCGGCTGGAGAACGCCCAGCTCTACGAGGCCGAGCACCGCATCGCCACCACCCTCCAGCACAGCCTGCTGCCGCGGTCGCTGCCCCGGCTGCCCGGCGCGGTGGTGGCCAGCCGCTACCTGCCCGGCAGCGCCGACGTCGAGGTCGGGGGCGACTGGTACGACGTGATCCGGCTCGACGGCGACGAGCTGGTCCTGGTCATCGGCGACGTCGTCGGCAAGGGCGTGCGGGCCGCCGCCTCGATGGGCCAGCTCCGCAACGCGCTGCGGGCGTACGTGCTGGAGGGCTACGACCCGGGCGAGTCGCTGACCCGGCTCAACCGGCTGGTCGGCTCGGCGGAGCAGCCGTCCTTCGCGACCGTGGTCTGCCTGCGGTTCGCGCCCCGCACCGGCCGGCTCCGCTACGCCAGCGCCGGGCACCCGTCCCCCCTGCTGATCCGAGGAGACGACGTGGCGTTCCTGCACGACCGCGCGCTCGGGCCGCCGGTCGGCGCGATCCCCGGCGCGTCGTACCGGACCGTGGACGACGCGCTGGCCCCGGGGGCCCGGCTGCTGCTCTACACCGACGGGCTGATCGAGGACCGGCAGCTCGGCCTCGACGCGGCCCTGGCGCAGCTACGCGCCGACGCCGCCGGTGGCGAACACGTCGCCGACCTGGTCGACGCGGTCGTGGCGCGGGTCGCCGCGCGTCCCCGCCGCGACGACGTGGCGGTGCTCGCGCTGGAGGCGGCCGAACCGAACCGGTTCGCGCTGCGGCTGCCCGCCGACCCGACCCGGCTGAGCGTGCTGCGCCGGCGGCTGGAGGACTTCCTCACCGCCCACCGGGTCGGCGAGAACGACCTGTTCGACCTCACCGTCGCGGTCTCCGAGGCCGCCGCGAACGCCATCGAGCACCCGATCGCCCCGGCCGAGCCGACCATCGGCGTGGAGGTGACCATCGCCGACGGCACGGTGGTGGCGACGATCCGGGACAGCGGGCAGTGGCGGGAGTCGACCGGCGCGGGCTTCCGCGGGCGCGGACTGGCGCTGATCAGGGCGCTCGGCGACCTGACGGTCAGCCGTACCGCCGAGGGCACGCAGGTGACGCTGCGCCGGCGGCTGCGGGACTGAGCGCGCCCGGCGGGGCGCTGCGGGGTGAGCGACCGGCCGGCGGCCGACGCGGCCGGGCCGGGGCTCAGGCGGGGGCGACCCAGCCCTGACCGGCCAGGCCGGAGATCTCCAGCACCCGGCGGACCTGCCGCGACGGCAGCACGGTGAGCGCGCCCGGGAAGCGCCGGGAGAGCCGGACCACGGCGTGGATCGCCGCCGAGTCGAAGAACGTGACCCCCCGCAGGTCGAGGGTCACCCGGCCGGCCGGCTCGCGCAGCGCGGCCTGGAGCATCGTGTCGGCGGTGGCCATGTCCACCTCGCCGGCGATCACCACGCGGACGTGGTCGCCGTCGGTCTCCGTGCGGGCGGAGAAGACGGGAGCGGCACCCCCTTGATCCACGCAGAACACGATGGCACAGCGAAAGTGGGTCGGCAACAACCGGTCGGCCGAGGTCACGGGCCGGATCGCCGCCATCGCCGGACCCCGGCCGCGCCGCCCGGCGTCGGGCCGGCGATAGGCTTGCGCCATGACCGTCCGTGCGCCGCTGACCCCCGGCACGCTCACCCCGACGCGACCGGTGCCGCCCCACGTCGTCCGACCGGAGTACGTGGGCAAGAAGCAGCCCCGCCAGTGGACCGGCTCGCACGTGCAGACCCCGGAGACGATCGAGCGGATGCGGGTCGCCGGCCGGCTCGCCGCCCAGGCCACGCAGCTCGCCGGCGAGCACTGCAAGCCGGGGGTGACCACCGACGAGATCGACCGGGTGGTGCACGAGTTCCTCTGCGACCACGGGGCCTACCCGTCGACGCTGGGCTACAAGGGCTTCCCGAAGTCCTGCTGCACCAGCCTCAACGAGGTGATCTGCCACGGCATCCCCGACTCCACCGTGCTGCTCGACGGCGACATCGTCAACGTCGACGTGACCGCGTACATCGGCGGGGTGCACGGCGACACCGACGCCACCTTCTGCGTCGGCGAGGTCGACGAGGAGGCCCGGCTGCTGGTCGAGCGGACCCGCGAGGCGATGCTGCGGGGGATCAGGGCGGTCGCCCCGGGCCGGCAGATCAACGTGATCGGCCGGGTCATCGAGTCGTACGCCAAGCGGTTCGGCTACGGGGTGGTCCGCGACTTCACCGGCCACGGCATCGGGGAGGCGTTCCACAGCGGCCTCTACGTGCCGCACTACGACAGCCCCCGACCCACCGACGTGATGGAGCCGGGAATGACGTTCACCATCGAGCCGATGATCACCCTCGGCACCCACCAGTACGACATGTGGGACGACGGCTGGACGGTCGTCACGAAGGACCGGAAATGGACCGCCCAGTTCGAGCACACGATCCTCGTCACCGAGGACGGCCACGAGATCCTGACCCTGCCGTGACCGACACACCGGCGGCGCTGCGCGAGGCGCACCACGCGGACGTGTCCGGCGGCTGGCTGCGGCCGGCCGTGTTCGGCGCGATGGACGGCCTGGTCACCAACATCGCCCTCATCGCGGGCGTCGGCGGCGGCGGGGTGTCGCCGCGCAGCATCGTGCTCACCGGCGTCGCCGGCCTGGTCGCCGGCGCGATCTCGATGGGCCTCGGCGAGTACACGAGCGTCCGGTCGGCCAACGAGCAGGTCGCCGCCGAGGTCGCCAAGGAACGCCGCGAGCTGGAACGGCACCCGGAGGCGGAGGCCCGCGAACTGGCCGACGCGTGGGTGGCCCGGGGCCTGTCCCGGGACCTCGCCACGCAGGTCGCCGAGGCGGTGCGGGCCAACCCGGAGGAGGCGCTGCGGGTGCACGTCCGGGAGGAGTTGGGCGTCGACCCGGACGACCAGCCGAGCCCGTGGGCGGCGGCGATCTCGTCGTTCCTGTTCTTCTCGGTCGGCGCGCTGATCCCGCTGCTGACCTACCTGTTCGGCGCGACCAGCCTGTGGCTCGCGCTGGCCGTCGGCGGGGTCGGCCTCTTCACGGCCGGGGCGATCGTGGCCCGGTTCACCAACCGCCCCTGGTGGGGCAGCGGCCTGCGGCAGCTCCTCCTGGGCGCGGCGGCAGCCGCCGCGACGTACCTGGTCGGCAGCCTCATCGGCATCCAGGGCGGCCTGTAAGGAGGGGCCCCCTGTTAACGCCTACGGTCGAGAAGGGTTCCCTTCTCACACCCCGAAGGGGGCCGGTCAGCCGGCCAGGAGGTCGTCGACGGTGCCGTCCACGGGGCGGCCCCGGGCGGCCAGCTCCTCGGCCTGCCGGGCCAGCACCGCGCCGACCTCGGTCATGTCCGCCCCGGCCAGGCCGGTGCGGCGCACCGCGTCGCCCGGGTCGCGGTAGTAGGTGCGGCTGAGCAGCCCGTTGACCGTGGCCGCCGCGAGCCGGGCCTCGCCGAGCATCAGCAGCGCCTGGTCCGTCTCGTACCACTGCGCGAGCCGGGCGGCCCGGGCGTGCGCGGCGCAGCCCCGGTACCACGCCTGCCGGGCGGCGCCGGTGAACTCCGCCGGCCGGGCCCGGGCCAGCGTGGCCAGGTGCTCGTCGCGCAGGGCCGGCAGCCATCCGGTCGGGTCGTGCAGCGCCCGGGTGGTGACGTACCGGTCGGCGACCAGCGGCCACAGCGCCGTGATCGACCGGGCCCGCTCCAGGTGGTCGTCGGCGGCCGTGACGGTCAGGTCGACCAGCACCCCGTCCACCCGGCGGGTCGCCGGTCGCGGCCCCGCGCCGGGCCGGTAGGTGGCGATCAGCAGCCCGACCTCGCCGTCCCCGCCGCCGTCGTCGTCGCCGTGGGCCAGCGGGCCGTGCGCCGCGACGGCTAGGACGTCGGCGGGGAAGCGCCGCCGGGCCGCCGCGGCGACCCGCTCCGCCACCGACCACCGGGGATCGTCCTGGTAAGGGTCCACGCGCCACCTCTGCCTCGCCGCGGGCTCCACCCTAGCCACCCGGCGGCGGGACCGCCCGGACCGCCGCGCCCGGCCGGCGCCACCCGCCCGGCGTCGGCCCCGGTCAGCGGGGCACCAGCCGGAAGACCCGGATCTCCCGTCCGCCGGCCCGCTCGACGTACGTCTCGTACGCCGGCCACTCGGTGGTCAGCAGCTCCCAGAGGCGGTCGCGTTCCGCGCCGGTGGCCACCTCGGCCCGCACCGCCAGCCGTCGCCCCCGCACGTCGACCTCGGCGGTCGGGTCGGCGAGCAGGTTGAGCGCCCAGGCGGGCTGGTGCTGCTGCCCCCAGTTGGAGCCGACCACCACGAAGGCGTCGCCGTCCGGCACGTACAGCAGGGGGTTGCTGCGCGGCAGGCCCGAGCGGCGTCCGGTGGTGGTGATGACCAGCGAGGGGACCAGGCCCAGCGCGACCACCCGCCCCCGGGTGAGCCGGCCGACCGCCCGGTCGACGGGGACGAGCAGCCGGATCGTGGCGCCGAACCAGCGGTGATGGCCGAGGCGGCGGGTCAGGGTACCGATAGCGGACACGCCGCCAGTGTGCCGCCTGGCCGTGCTGTCAGTCGAGGCGGCGCTCGACCGCCAGCCCGGAGCGGGTGAACAGGGCCGCGCCGACCATCGCCACCAGCGGCACCACCACCAGCACGCCCAGGGTGAGCCAGGGGACCACGATCGGGTACGGCTCCGGCACCGGCCAGGCCGTGGCGAACCGGCGGTTCATCGCGACCAGGATGATCACCGCCGTGCCGAGCCCGACCACGATGCCCAGCACCGAGCCGAGCACGGCGATCACCCCGGCCTGGCACAGCGAGAGCACCCGACGCATCCGGGGGCTGGCGCCCACGGCGCCGAGGGTGGACAGGTCCGCCCGCCCCTCGGCGGCGGCGAGGCCGGTGGCGACGGCCGCCGCGCCCACGGTGATCAGGCCGGAGCCGACGGCCAGCACCAGCAGCAGGGAACGCTGGTCGCTGCCCGCGGTCCCCCGCTCGAAGACCACGTCGAGCTGACCGAGCCGGCGCAGCTCGACGTCGAGGCGGTCCTGCTGGGCGGGGGTCGGGGCGGCAGCGGTGGCCAACGCGTACCCGATCTGCCGGGTGCCGAGGCCGAGCCGGGCGGCGGCGGCGCGGGACACCACCAGCCGGTCGCCCTCGATGCCGCCGCGCAGCGCGTACCCGGGGACGCTGTCGGTCGCGGTCACCACGGGTTCCGGGTCGTTGCCCGTCCGGGTCGCCGTGAGGGTGAGCCGGCCGGCGAGGAGATAGCGCTCGTCGGTCACGACCGCGCCGCCGGCCGCCAGTACCCGCCGGGCGGCGGCCACCTCCGCGGGGCCGGCCCCGGTCAGCGCCGCCAGCGCGTCGCCGTCGTCGATCGAGACGGGCACCACGAACCCCGAGGTGGAGGTGCCCTCCACCCACCCGTCGCAGCGCGGGTCGGTGCGGGCGCGGGCCCGCACGGCCGCGTCGCGCAACTGCGCCACCTGGTACGGGCAGGCCCGGCCGGCCGGCAGCTTCGCCCGGACGTCGCACCAGTCGTTCTCCCCGGACGGCGCGGGGCAGGCCGGGGTGTCGAGCCGGGCCACCGTGCTGCCCGGCAGCGCCGCGGCGGCCACCTCGGCGACCCGGGACACCGGCGGCAGCGCCGTCCGGTCGCCGACGATCATGGCGTGCCCGACCGGCATGGCCGGCACGTAGCTGGCGTCGGTGCGGGCGCTGTCGCTGGCCACGTAGACGCCGAGGGCGACGCTGCCGGCGACCGCGGCCATCACCGCCGAGATCGCCGGCGCCGCCGACGAGCGGTTGCGGCTGGCGTCGCGTAGCGCGATCCGGGGCGCGAGCGGCAACCACCGGCCGGCCCGGGCGAGCGCCCCGACCAGCGTCGGGGTGACGAAGACCAGCCCGAGCTCGCCCAGGACCACCCCGGCGAAGAGCACGACCGTGGCGTCCCGGGTGGCGCCGAGGGCGGCCACCGCCACGCCGAGGGCGGCCAGCAGCGCGCCGATCAGCGGCCAGCGCCGGCGGCGCCCCGGCGGGGTGCGCCGTCCGGCGAGCCCCGCCACCACGTCCTGCCGCGCGGCGGTCCAGGCGGGCGCCAGGGCCGCGAGCACCCCGGCCAGCACCGCGACCGCCGCGATCGCCGCCAGCGCGGCCGGAAAGACGCGGTACGCCCCGAAGCGCGCCCCGAAGACGTACTCCTCGATGAGCGGGCGGGCCGCGAACGCGCCGGCGACACCCAGCGTCAGCCCGGCGGCGGCCCCCGCGCAGCCCAGCACCACCCCGTCGGCCAGCACGATGCGGCGCAGGTGCGCGGCGTCGCCACCGGCCACCGCGACCAGGGCGAGGTCGCGGCGTCGCCGCCGCACGCCGACGGCGAACGCCGGCCCGACGAGCAACACCACCTCGAGCAGGCCGAGACCGGCGACCAGGAGCGTGATGCTGGTGTCCTCGACGCTGAGCGCGGTGCGCACGACTCCGGGCTGCGCCGTGGGGTGCCGCGCCGGGGCGCGGGCGACCACTATGATCCCGCGCGCGTTGAGCCGCTCCGTCAGCCCGGGGTCGGCGTCGGCCGGCAGGTCGACGAGCCAGCTCGACTCGTTGCGCGGCTCGGTCGACGGGCCGGCCGAGGGAGGCAGCGTGACCATGGGCCGCAGGTTGTCCGGGAACTCCACCTCCCCGACGACGGTCCGTTCGGCCGAACCGTCGGCCGGGACGATCCGGTCGCCGAGCCCCGCGCGCAGCCGGCGCAGCGCCGCGCGGTTGAGCCCGACCTCGTCGGCTGCGGTCGGGGGGCGGCCGGCGAGCACCCGGGCCTGCCCGCGCAGCACCGGGTCGGTCAGGTCCAGCAGCCGCCCCTCGACGGGCTCGCGCCTGCCCCCGGCGCGGGCCTCGAACGACATCCACCACCGCACCTCCGCGACGCGGCTGCCGGCGGGCAGCAGGGCGGTCAGCTCGCCGGCGCTGACCGGGCGGGTCCGCTCCGGCACGCCGTCGCGCTGGTACGCGATCTCGCCCCAGGCGTCCTGCGCCACCGGGCCCTCGGCGATCCAGCGCAGCTCCGCGTCGGCGGTGCCGAGCCGCCGGTCGATCCGCTCGGCCCGGCTCAGCTGCGCCATGTCGTAGCTGACGGCCGAGAGGGTCAGCCCCAGCACCGGCAGCGTGATCATCGCGAGCACCAGCGCGGTCCGGCCGCGGGCGCGGCGCGCCTCCCGCCGAGCGATGCGCAGGGCGGCCCGCCAGGAGCGCAGCGCCGCCAGCACCCGCCGGCCGCGGGCGAGAAGGCGCTTGCTGCTCACCGACCGCTGCCGGCCAGCAGCTGCTCGACGCTGCCCAGCGGGGCCGTCGAGTCCACCATGACCCCGTCGCGCAGGAACACGACCCGGTCGGCCCAGCCGGCGTGCCGGGCCTCGTGGGTGACCAGGACGGCGGCGACGCCCGCGTCGACCCGGCGGCGCAGCAGGCGCAGCACCGCCTCGCCGGTCTGCGAGTCCAGCGCTCCGGTCGGCTCGTCGGCGAGCACGAGCCGCCGCTCGCCGACCAGGGCCCGGGCGATGGCCACCCGCTGCTGCTGCCCGCCGGAGAGCTGGTCGGGGAAGCGGTCGCCCAGCTCGGCGAGGCCCACCTCGGCGAGCGCGGCCCGGGCCGCCCGCCGGCCCTGGCGTACGCCGACGCCGTCCAGTTCGAGGGGGAGCGCGACGTTCTCGGCGGCGGTGAGGCTGCCCAGCAGGTTCAGGTTCTGGAAGATGTAGCCGATCCGCCGGCGGCGCAGCCGGGCCAGCGCCCGGGGGGCCAGCGCGCCGAGCGCCTGACCCTCGACGCGGATCTCGCCCGCGGTCGGGCCGTCCAGGCCGCCGGCGAGGGCGAGCAGGGTGGACTTGCCGGAGCCGGAGGGCCCCATCACGGCGACCAGCTCGCCGGGGGCGACGGTGAGGCTCACCCCGCGCAGGGCGTGCACGGCCGCCTCGCCGCTGCCGTGGGTGCGGTGCACGTCGCGGACGTCGAGCACGACCGTCCCCGCCGGCTCGCGGGGGTCGTCGCCGGGGCGGGAAGCCGCGCCGGGGCCGGCCCGGTGGCCGGTCGTGGCGGGGCCGGGCTGGTCGCCGGTGGTGCCGGGCCCGGAGGGCGGGCCGGGCGGGTCGGGGCGGGTCGTCGGCGCGCCGCCCGTCCCGCTCATCGCCGCGCCTCCTCGCCGTCCCGGTCCGCCTCCGCCTCCGCCGGGCGCCCGGGACCCGCCCGACCGCCGGGCCCGGGAGCCGGCCGGTGCCGGACCAGGCTCGTCTCGCAGTGGTCCAGCCAGCGGATCTCCGCCTCGGCCTGGAACACCATCGCGTCCAGCACCAGCCGCCAGGGCAGGTCCTCGGGGCGGTCGCTGGCGTACTTCAACCGGGTGAACTCCTGCAACGCCCGCATGGTCGCGGTGCGCTGGGTCTGCACCACCGCCCGCACGTCGACCCCCGGGGTGGTCAGGGCCAGGGCCAGCTTGATCGCCAGCTCGTCGCGGGGGCGGTCGGTGCGGCTGATCGGGGTCGCGAACCACAGCGCCAGGTCCGCCCGTCCGGCGTCGGTGATCTCGTACGGCCGCTGCCCCGCCTCGCTCTCCGGCAGCGGCCGGACCAGCCCGTCCCGTTCGAGGCGGGAGAGGGTGGTGTAGACCTGCCCGATGTTCAGCGGCCAGGTCGAGCCCGTCGACTCCTCGAACGCGGCCCGGAGCTGGTAGCCGTACATCTGGCCGCGTTCGAGGAGCGCGAGCAGGCCGTGACGGATGGACATGGCTCCGAAGTATGCATACCTGGTATGCCGCCCGCAATCGCGGGTCCCGGTGGAGCGACCAGCGCAAACGCTCCGGTCCCGGTCAGTGTGGTCAGGTGGGGCGGCCGGGGAAGGCCACGGTGACGGGAGTCACCCCGGCGGTGCGCCGCCACCGGGTGGCCCGCACCGCGCAGTCGGTCAGCGCCGCGAGGGCCCGGTTGCGGTCCTCGCCCGTGGTGTGCGGCAGCGCCACGCGCCAGAAGGCGGCGGTGCGTTCCTCCACCTCCACCGCCAGCCGCAGCGCGCTCGCGGCGTCGGTGACGGGGAACGGCAGCGTGTAGCCGGCCTTGTCGGCGGGGACGGTGCCGCCGGCCGCGCTGAGCTGGAGCACCAGCGCGTCCCGCCGGGACCGGTGCGCCGCCTCGGCGCGGCGGGCGGCCGTGCGGGCGGCGTCGGCGAGGCGCACGCCGATCACCCCGTACGCGAAGACCGCGGCGTACTCGGCGGTGAGCGCGCCGCCGAGGGCCTCGGCCGGCCCGGACGGCGCCTGTCGGTGTCTCATCGCAGCGCCTCCACGTGGGTCGCCCGGGCGGCGGCGATCGAGCCGACCAGGGCGGCCCGCTCGGCCGGGGCCTCGGCGCAGAGCTTCGCGGCTGCCTCGCGCCCGCCCTGCTCGGCCTCGCGCAGCGCGGCCAGCACCGTGGCCCGGTCGCCGCCGGTGGCCTCCGGCGACGGCGACGGCCCCGGCGAGGCCGCCGGGCGGCCCGTCAGCTTGGCCAGCTCGGCGGCGTGCGCCTCGTGGGCGTCGGCGATCGGGGTGAGCAGCGGGGCCAGGCCCGGGTCGGCGGCCAGGGCGGCGCGGTGCCGGGCGGCCAGCTCGCGGGCCTGCGCGGCGAGGGGTTCGAGCGGGTCGGGGGCCTGGTGCTGCCCGTCGCCCCGGTCGAGAAGATCACAGCCGGTCAGCGGCGCGACGGCCCCGCCGAGCGCCAGGAGCGCGCCCGCGCGCAGGAGGTTTCGCCGGGAATGCCCGAGTGCTCGGTCGTGCGGTGTCGTTCTGCCCCTCGCCACCGGACAAGTCAACACCATCGGAGCGGACACGTGGGTCAGGGGCGTCGGTGCGCCGCCCGGCCCGCCGCGCCGCAGGCGCGTTACGCTCTGCGCAGCCACCGGCGCGTCTGCCCCGGTGGCGTGCCGGCATGGCGTCCCGACCGGGCGTCGTCGTTCACGAAGGGGTGCGCCAGATGACGCAGCGGGGCCGTACCACCAGGTCGACGGGGCCGACGGGGAGACCCCGGCGCGCCGACGGCCCTCGTGGCGGTGACCGCGTCGGCGGCCCCCGGGTGGACCTCGCCGCGCGGCGGGCCCGGTTGCGCGCGGTGATCGAGCCGGTGGTCAACGGGGCCGGGTACGACCTGGAGGACGTCTCCGTCTCCCGGGCCGGCCGCCGGCACGTGGTGCGGGTGATCGTCGACGCCGACGGCGGGATCAGCCTGGACGCCGTCGCCGACGTCTCCCGGGCCGTCTCCGCCGCGCTCGACGCGGCCGAGGAGTCCGGCGGCGACATCCTGGCGGGCGAATACCAGCTGGAGGTCAGCTCCCCCGGGGTGGACCGCCCGCTCACCCTGCCCCGGCACTGGCGGCGCAACGTCGGCCGGCTGGTGAAGGTGACGGTCCGGGCCGCGCTGCCCGGGCAGCGCTCCGAGCAGCCCGGCGGCGACCGGCAGGTCACCGGCCGGGTGGTCGAGGCCGACGACGAGCGCGTGGTGCTGGAGACCGACTCCGGCCGCGCGGAGTTCGCCCACGCCGAGCTCGGCCCCGGCCGGGTGCAGGTGGAGTTCCACCGCCTCGACGAGGTGGCCGACGACGAGCTCGACGAGGTCGCCGACGACGCCTCCGGCGACAGCTCAGACACTGACGACATCGACGACGAAGATGATGTGGAGGACGAGGAGAGGTGAACATCGACCTCGCGGCGCTGCGCGCACTCGAGCGCGAGCGGGAGATCCCGTTCGACACGATCCTCGCGGCGATCGAGACCGCGCTGCTGACCGCCTACCGGCACACCGACGGTGCCGAGCCGCACGCCCGGGTCGAGATCGACCGCAAGACCGGCGCGGCCCTGGTCTACGCCCAGGAGCTGGACGACGACGGCACGGTGGTGCGGGAGTGGGACGACACCCCGCACGACTTCGGCCGGATCGCGGCCATGACCGCCAAGCAGGTGATCCTCCAGCGGCTGCGGGAGGCCACCGACGAGGTGCACTTCGGCGAGTACGTCGGCCGCGACGGCGACCTGGTCACCGGCGTGGTGCAGGCGCACGAGGCGCGCAGCGAGAAGGGCATCGTCAGCGTCGACCTGGGCAAGCTGGAGGGCGTGCTGCCGCAGTCGGAGCAGGTCCCCGGCGAGCGGTACGCCCACGGCGAGCGGATCCGCTGCGTCGTGGTGCACGTCGCCAAGGGCATGCGCGGCCCCCAGATCACCCTGTCCCGGTCCCACCCGGCGCTGGTGAAGAAGCTCTTCGCCCTGGAGGTGCCGGAGATCGCCGACGGCACCGTGGAGATCGGGGCCATCGCGCGGGAGGCCGGCCACCGCACGAAGATCGCGGTGCGCTCGACCACGCCGGGCGTCAACGCCAAGGGCGCGTGCATCGGGCCGATGGGCCAGCGGGTCCGCGCCGTGATGAGCGAGCTGCACGGCGAGAAGATCGACATCATCGACTGGTCGGACGACCCGGCCACCTTCGTCGGCAACGCGCTCTCGCCGGCCAAGGCGCTGCGGGTCGAGGTGGTCGACCTGGCCACCCGGACCGCCCGGGTGACCGTGCCGGACTTCCAGCTCTCCCTCGCGATCGGCCGGGAGGGGCAGAACGCCCGGCTTGCCGCCCGATTGACCGGTTGGCGGATCGACATCCGCTCGGACGCGGAGCAGGCGACGACCTCCGCGCGGGGCGGGGCTGATCACGTCCGGGAGCCGGGCGGCGCGATCTCGGGCGGCTAGGGGTAGACTTCTTCCAGTGGTACGACGCGCGCTGCCGGAGCGCACCTGTGTGGGCTGCCGGCGACGTGCGCCGGCCAGCGAATTGCTGCGGATCGTCGCGGTCGGCGACGGGGCTGGTCACAGTCTCCGGCCCGATCCGACTCGCAGGCTGCCGGGTCGGGGAGCGAACATGCACCCGGATCCGGCCTGCTTCGCGCTGGCAGTGCGCCGCCGTGCCTTCGGGCGCGCGCTGCGCGTCACCGGGGTCGTCGACCACGGTGTGCTGGCCGAGCACGTCGATGCGCCAACCACTACGTCCGGTCATCCCGACCGGGCGAGGGTCGCTAGCAAGGTAGGACGACCGACATGAGCACACGATGAAGTCCCTGAAATGACCAGGCTTCAAGTGCAGGAGTGAGGTCGCTGCGGGTGCTGCCCGCACGACCTCGGAGTGAGGAGTGCAGTGGCAGGTAAGGCCCGCGTACACGAGCTTGCCAAGGAGCTCGGGGTCGAAAGCAAGACAGTTCTCGCCAAGCTGAAGGAAATGGGCGAGTTCGTGAAGTCCGCGTCCAGCACCGTCGAGGCGCCCGTCGCCCGTCGGCTGCGCAACGCCTTCGTCGCCTCCGCCGGCTCGCCGGCGCCGTCCGCCCCTCCGGCGGCCACCCAGAGCCCGACGTCGACCCCGACTCCGACGCCGTCCCCGACCCCGGGCGCCCCCCGGGTCACGGCGAAGCCGATGCCGCCCCGGCGGCCCGGCCCGCCGGCCCCCGGACCGAAGCCCAAGGGCCCGGTCCCCGGCCCGCCGCAGCCGGCGACCCCGGTCGCCAAGCCGGCGAGCGCCCACGACATCGAGGTGGCCGCCGCCGAGGCGCGCGCCGCCGCGCTGAAGGCCGAGCAGGAGGCCGCGGTCAAGGCCGCCCAGGCCGCCCGCCAGCAGCAGCGTGAGAACGTCCGCCGGGAGCCCCCGGCGGAGGGTGGCCCCCGTCCCGGCCCGCGTCCCGGTCCGGGCACGATGCCGCCCCGCCCGGGTTCCCCGGCCGCCGGTCGTCCCGGTGGACCGGGCCAGGGCCAGGGCCCCGGCGCCCGGCCGGGCGGTCGTCCGCCGGCGCGCGGCGCCGGTAACAACCCGTTCGGCATCCAGGGCGGTCAGCAGCAGCGGCCCCCGGCCGCCGGTGCCGGCGGTCCCCGGCCCAGCCCGGCGGGGATGCCGCCGCGGCCCAGCCCGGCGTCCATGCCGCCCCGGCCCAGCCCGGCGTCCATGCCGAGCCAGCGCCCCGGCCGGCCCGGTGGCCCCGGTGGCCCCGGCGCGGGTCGTCCCGGCGGTGGCGGCGGTGCCGGTCGTCCCGGTGGCGGCGGCGGCTTCCGTGGCGGTCCCGGTGGCGGCGGCGGTGGCGGTGGCTACCGCGGCGGTCCCGGTGGCGGCGGCGGTGGCGGTGGCTACCGTGGCGGCCCCGGTGGCGGCGGCGGCGCTCCCGGCGCCGGTGGCGGTTTCCGGCCGGGTGGCCCGGCCGGCGGCGGTGGCCGTCCGGGTGGTGGCGGTCGCGGCCGTGGCGGCGGCGCCGCGGGCGCCTTCGGGCGTCCGGGCGGCAAGCCGACCCGGGGTCGCAAGTCCAAGAAGCAGCGCAGACAGGAGTTCGACAACCTGTCGGCCCCGACCATGAGCTCGGGTGCCCCCCGGGGTCAGGGTCAGGTCGTCCGGCTCTCCCGTGGCGCCTCGCTGTCGGACTTCGCCGACAAGATCAACGCCAACCCGGGTTCGCTGGTCCAGGAGATGTTCAACCTGGGCGAGATGGTCACCGCGACCCAGTCCTGCTCCGACGAGACCCTGCTGCTGCTGGGTGAGCACCTCGGCTTCGACGTGCAGATCGTCAGCCCGGAGGACGAGGACCGCGAGCTGCTCGCGCAGTTCAACATCGACCTCGACGCCGAGGTCGCGGAGGACCGCCTGGTCAGCCGTGCGCCGGTGGTGACCGTCATGGGTCACGTCGACCACGGTAAGACCAAGCTGCTCGACGCGATCCGCAAGGCGAACGTCGTGGCCGGCGAGGCCGGCGGCATCACCCAGCACATCGGCGCCTACCAGGTCCACGTCCCGCACGAGGGCGAGGACCGGGCGGTCACCTTCATCGACACCCCGGGTCACGAGGCGTTCACCGCCATGCGTGCCCGTGGCGCCCAGGTCACGGACATCGTGGTCCTGGTGGTGGCGGCCGACGACGGCGTGATGCCGCAGACCATCGAGGCGCTCAACCACGCCAAGGCGGCGGACGTGCCGATCGTGGTGGCGGTCAACAAGGTCGACAAGCCGGAGGCCAACCCCGACAAGGTCCGCCAGCAGCTGACCGAGTACGGGCTGGTCGCCGAGGAGTACGGCGGCGACACCATGTTCGTCAACGTGGCCGCGAAGCCGGGCATCGGCATCGACGACCTGCTCGAGGCCGTCCTGCTCACCGCCGACGCGTCGCTGGAGCTGACCGCTCCGATCGACGGGCCGGCGCAGGGTGTGGCCATCGAGGCCCACCTGGACAAGGGCCGGGGCGCGGTGGCGACGGTGCTGGTGCAGAAGGGCACCCTGCGGGCGGGCGACTCGATCGTCGCCGGCGGGGCGCACGGCCGGGTCCGGGCGATGCTCGACGAGAACGGCAACCAGGTCGCCGAGGCGGGCCCCGCCCGTCCGGTGCTGGTGCTCGGTCTCACCGCGGTCCCCGGGGCGGGCGACACCTTCCTCGCGGCGGCGGACGACCGCACGGTGCGGCAGATCGCCGAGCAGCGGCAGGCACGGCGGCGGGCGGCGTCCTTCGCCAACTCCCGTGGCCGGGCCACCCTCGAGACGCTCATGGAGCAGCTCAAGGAGGGCGAGAAGACCTCGCTCAACCTGGTGCTCAAGGGCGACGTCTCCGGTTCCGTGGAGGCGCTGGAGGACGCGCTGTTCAACCTCGACATCCCCGAGGAGGTCCAGCTCAGGATCATCCACCGGGGCGTGGGCGCGATCACCGAGAGCGACGTCATGCTCGCGAGCGCCTCGTCCGAGGCGGTCACGATCATCGGCTTCAACGTGCGGGCCGCCAACAAGGTCCGCGAGATGGCCGACCGCGAGGGCGTGGAGATCCGGTACTACACCGTCATCTACCAGGCCATCGAGGAGATCGACGCCGCGCTCAAGGGGCTGCTCAAGCCGGAGTACGAGGAGGTCGAGCTGGGCAGCGCGGAGATCCGCGACGTGTTCCGCTCGTCCAAGGTCGGCAACATCTCCGGCTGTATCGTCCGGTCGGGCGTCATCCGCCGCAACGCCAAGGCGCGGCTGCTGCGCGACGGGTCGGTCGTGGCGGACAACCTCACGATCAGCTCCCTCAAGCGGTTCAAGGACGACGCGACGGAGGTCCGCGAGGGCTTCGAGTGTGGTCTGACGCTGGGCGGTTACAACAACGTCCAGGTCGGCGACGTCATCGAGACCTTCGAGATGCGGGAGAAGCCGCGCGCCTGACGCGTCCGACGCACTGATCGAGGGGTTTACGCCCGCAATGGCGTAAACCCCTTGATCATGCGGGGGTCACCGAGGGTATCGTCCGGGGCGATGTTCACCGGAACCGTGGTCTTCGACCTGCTGCTGCCGGGCGACTCCCGGTCGCTCAAAGCCAAGAGATCCTACGTACGGCCGATCGTGGCGGCGCTGCGCCGCTTCGAGGTGTCGGCCGCCGAGGTGGGTGCGCTCGACCTGCACGGTCGGGCGGAGATAGCCGTGGCCGTGGTGGCCGCGGAGGGCGCGCACGTGCGCGAGGTGCTCGACTCCTGCGAGCGCCTGGTGGCGGGCCGCCCGGAGGTCGAGCTGCTGTCGGCCCGCCGACGCCTCTACGGCGACGACGACTGACAGTGCGGGCGGGTGCCGCCCGGGACCGGCGGCCGGCCCGATCGCGAAGGTAGTGTTCGAACTGTTGGCCGGTCGGATCCGGCGGCGCCCCGCGCCGCCGGCCGGCCGGGAGTCCGACGCCGTGGAGGTGGGCGAGATGACGGATCCGGCCAAGGTACGCCGGCACGCGGAGCGCATTCGCGAACTGGTCGCGTCGGTGGTGCGGAGTCAGATCAAGGACCCGCGCCTCGGCATGATCACCATCACCGACGCCCGGATCACCGCCGATCTGCGCGACGCCACGGTGTTCTACACCGTCCTCGGTGACGCGGCGGCCCAGTCCAGCACGGCGGCGGCGCTGGAGAGCGCCAAGGGGATGCTGCGCAGCACGGTCGGCAAGGCCCTCGGGCTGCGCCACTCGCCGAGCCTGACGTTCGTCCTCGACGACGTGCAGGACCAGGTCAAGCAGATCGACGACCTGCTCGCGGCGGCCCGCCACGCCGACGCCGAGGTGCAGCGCCTCGCCGCCCAGGCCAAGTACGCGGGCGACGCCCAGCCGTACCGGCTCGACGAGGGCGAGGACGACGACGAGGCCGACGAGGTCGCGGACTCCGCCGCCGAGCCCGACGCACCGCGCGGCGCGGACCGGCCGTGACCGACCCGGCGGCCGGCGCGGCCGGCACCGGGCCGGGGGAGGCCGACTGGGCGGCGGCCGTGGCGGCCGTACGCGACCTGCCGGCCGACGCGCAGGTCCAGCTCATCTGCCACGTCAACCCCGACGGCGACGCGCTGGGCAGCATGCTCGGCTTCGGGCTGGGGCTGCGCCAGCTCGGCGTACGCCAGCTCCGGGCGACCTTCCCCGGCCCGCCGGAGGTGCCGGAGCCGTTCCGCGCGCTGCCGGGCCTCGACCTGCTGGTCGCCGAGGAGGACGCCTTTCCCGCGCCGCACCTGGTCGTCTGCTTCGACGCGGCGAGCGAGTCGCGGCTCGGCGGCCTGGTCGACCGGCTGGCCACGGCCGGCACGGCCCTGGTGCTCGACCACCACGCGTCGAACACCATGTTCGGCGGGATCAACCTCGTCGACCCCCGGGCCGCGGCCACCTCCGTGGTGGCCGAGGAACTGCTGGCCCGCCTCGGGGTGCGGCTCGACGCGGGGATCGCCGAGGGCCTCTACGTCGCCCTGACCACCGACACCGGGTCGTTCCGGTTCGAGGCGACCACCCCGGCGGTGCACGAGCTGGCGGCCCGGCTGCTGGCCACCGGCATCCGCCCCGGCGACATCTCCCGCCGGGTCTTCGACACCCGGCCCTTCGGGGCGGTGCGGCTCTTCGGCGAGGTGATGTGCCGGGCCCGCCTGGAGCCCGCGGCGGCCGGGGGCAACGGCCTGGTCTGGACGTACGCCACGCTCGACGACCTGGCCCGGCACGACCAGCGGCCGTACGTGCTGGAGGCCCTGATCGATTCGGTGCGGTGCACCGCCGAGGCGGACGTGAGCTGCGTGGTCAAGCAGGTCCGCACCGACGAGTGGGCGGTCTCGATGCGGAGCAAGGGCGCGGTGGACGTCAGCCGGGTCGCGGTCGCCCTCGGCGGCGGCGGCCACCGGTTCGCGGCCGGCTTCACCGGCCGGGGCAGCGCCGACGACGTGGTGGCGAGCATCCGCGCCGAGCTGGACAAGGCGTTGATCGGGGCGTAGATCAGGGGCGACTCCGGGGGGTGTCGGCCTTTCCGCGCTGCGTGACGGCGGGGAGAATCGGGGAATGGAGCACCCGAGCGAGTTCTCCGTTGCGGAGACCCGGGCGTGGGAGCGCCCCGTGGTCACCGTGCCGGTGCTGGTTTGTCTCTCCCTGGTCGGCGGGCAACTGCCCTCGTTCTCCGCCTCGGCGAACCTCTACACCCTCGGCACCGGGGGCGCGTTGATCTGGCTGGGCCTGGGCAACCGGGTGCCGCGCCGGCCGGCGCCGCGCCGGCTCGGCCCGGGGGCGGTCTGGTGGGTGTTGCCGGTGGCCGTGTTCGGCGTCTTCGAGGGGGTCACCTTCGTGCTGGCCGTCGGCGACGAGTTTCCCACCTTCTCCCGGCTGGCCGACCCCCTGCTGGAGGACGAGCTGGTCCGCTCCGCGGCCTGGTTTGCCTGGCTGGCCGCGTTCTGGGGACTGGTGCGGCGATGATGCGGGCCCTCGCCATCGCCGGCTTCCTCACCGCCCTGGCGCTCTTCGCCGCCGTCGAGTGGGCGGCCCGCCGCCCGGGCTCGCGCATCCCGTCGCTGGCCGACGTCTGCGCCTACGTCATGCGCTACGAGGTGGGCCCGGTCCCCGTCGGCCGGATCGGCCTGTTCGGCTTCTGGTGGTGGCTCGGCTGGCACTTCCTCGCCCGCTGACCGGGTGCCGACCGCGAGGGCCCGGTGACCGGGGGCGGCGGCCCGGCCGGCGCTTCGCGGGGCACCCCCGCTGTGTCCAGATGGCGGGAACAGTAGGCAGCATGTGGACCTGAACGATAGCTTGGGAATCGATCGGCGCCGTGGCTGCGGCGCTGGTCCGCAGGCGGTGGCGTCGCACCCGACGCCGCCTCCCCCCAGGGTCGGACCGACCCGGGCGCACGCGTCCAGACCGGCCGCTCCGGTGATCCCGGGCCGCCGACGGGCGTCCAGCACGACCGGCCGTCGGGCCACCGTGTCCCCGTGACCCGCATCCCTGGAGGGAATCGCCATGCCCAGCAAGCCCAAGCCCGAGAACACCGACGAGGCGCGCGAGCAGGCCCGCCGCGCGCTCCAGACGTCGATGGACACCCGTCAGTGACCCACGTCGACCGGCGGTGATGCCGCCGAGGTCTCGCGCCGCCGGCATCACCGCCCGACCGGTCCCGCCCGACCGGTACGCCCCCTGAGCCCCCTCGCCCCGCCCGCCTTGAGCGTGCCCGTGCCCCGCTCGCTTCCGCGGCGAAGATCGTGCTCGATGCCGGAAAGAGTGGCATCCGGCCGGCTGTGACACCACTCCTTCCGCGTTCGAGCGCGGTCGCCTCGGCGGGGCACCCTGCCGGCAGTCGGCGTGGGGCGCAAAGGTAAGGGATCGGTGCTCTTGCGGGCCTTACTTCCGCCGTGCCAGGATCGGCGGCGATGACTCAGCCCGCCCCCGCCCCGCCCGCCGACCCCGCCCGGCCGGCGGTCGCCCCGCCGCGCCGGATCGCCACGCTGGCCCTGCCCGCGCTCGTGGTGCTCGCCGCCGAGCCGCTGTACGTGCTGGTCGACACGGCGGTCATCGGCCACCTGGGCCGGGTGCCGCTGGCCGCGCTCGCCGTCTCCGGCACCGTGCTGACGTTGATCGCCTGGCTGGGCACCGTCCTGGCGTACGGGATCACCGGGCGGGCCGCCCGCCGCTTCGGCGCCGGCGAGCGGGCCGCCGCCGTCGCCGAGGGTGTCCAGGCGTCCTGGCTCGCGCTCGGGGCGGGGGTGCTGGTCGCGGCCGGGATGCAGCTCGGCGCGGGCCCGCTGGCCGAGGCGCTCGCCGGCCCCGGGGAGGTCGCCGACGCGGCGGCGCAGTGGCTGCGGGTCGCCGCGCTCGGCGCGCCCGGCCTGCTGCTCGCCGCCGCCGGCAACGGCTGGCTGCGCGGCGTGCAGGACACCCGCCGGCCGCTGTGGTTCGTGCTCGGCCCCAACCTGCTCTCCGCGCTGCTCTGCGTCCTGCTGGTCTATCCGGTCGGCTGGGGGCTGACCGGCTCGGCGGTGGCCAACGCGCTCGCGCAGACCCTCTCCGGCGTCCTGTTCGCCGCCGCCCTGGCCCGCGAGCGGGTACCGCTGCGGCCCCGCCCACGGGTGATCCGCCAGCAGCTGCTGCTCAGCCGGGACCTGCTGGTGCGGGGCGTCGCCTTCCAGGCCAGCTTCCTGTCCGCCACCGCCGTGGCCGCCCGGTTCGGGGCGGCGGCCGTCGGCGCGCACCAGATCGCCGTACAACTGTGGTTCTTCACCGCCCTGGTGCTCGACGCCCTCGCGATCGCCGCGCAGGCGCTGGTCGGGGCGGCGCTCGGGGCCGGCGACGCCGCCGTCGCCCGGGCCCTGGCCCGCCGGATGGCGCTGCTCGGCGCGGTCTGCGGCGTGGCGTTCGCGGTGCTCATCGCCGCCGGGGCCGGCGTCGTGCCCGGCCTGTTCACCCCGGACGCCCAGGTACGCGAGCAGGCCATGGTCGCCTGGCCGTGGCTGGTGGCGTTGCAGCCGGTCGGCGGCGTGGTGTTCGCCCTCGACGGGGTGCTGATCGGCGCGGGGGACGTGCGCTACCTGCGCAACCTCACGATCGTCGCCGCGTTCGGCGGGTTCCTGCCGGCGATCTGGCTGACGTACGCGTTCGACCTGGGCCTCGGCGGCATCTGGGCCGGGCTGACGCTGTTCGTGCTGCTCCGGCTGGCGGCCCTGCTGCTGCGGCTGCGCTCCGGCGGCTGGGCGGTCGTCGGCGCGGTGCGGGGGAGGTGAGGAAGGGCACCCCTCTCGCCAGGGGTGCGCCGCATTGTGCCGTGCGGTGGCGGGGGGCGTGACGCCGTCTGGCAGGCTTGGCGGTCGTGAGCGCAGACGGTCTGATCGTGGTCGACAAGCCCGGCGGCATGACGTCGCACGACGTGGTGGCGCGCATCCGTCGCCTGGCCCGGACGCGGCGGGTCGGGCACGGCGGCACCCTCGACCCGATGGCCACCGGCGTGCTGGTGATCGGGGTCGGCCGGGCGACCCGGCTGCTGACGTACGTCATCGGCGCCGGCAAGAGCTACGCCGCCACCGTGCGGCTCGGGCAGGCCACCGTGACCGACGACGCCGAGGGGGACGTGATCGCCGTCACGCCAGCCGACGCCGTCGCCGACGAGGCGGTCCGGGCGGCGTTCGCCGCGCTCACCGGCGACATCGACCAGGTGCCGAGCGCGGTGAGCGCCATCAAGATCAACGGTGAGCGGGCGTACAAGCGGGTGCGCGACGGCGAGAGCGTCGACCTGCCCGCCCGCCGGGTCACCGTCAGCCGCCTCGACGTGCTGGCCGTTCGCCGGGACACGCCCGGCGTGGTGGACGTGGACATCGACGTGACCTGCTCGTCCGGGACGTACATCCGGGCGCTGGCCAGGGACGCGGGCCTGGCGCTCGCGGTCGGCGGCCACCTCACCGCGCTGCGCCGTACGGCCGTCGGCGGGTTCGCCCTCGACGAGGCCGCGACCCTCGACGACCTGGAGCGGCGCGCCCCCGAGGTGGTGAACCTGCCCCTCGACGCGGCGGCCGACCGGTTCTTCCCGCGGCGGGAGGCCACCGCCGACGAGGCCAAGGTGCTCTCCCACGGCGGCCCGCTCGACCCGGTCGGGATCGCCGGGCCGTACGCCGTCTTCGGCCCCGACGGCGCTCTGATCGCTATCGTCAGCGAGCGGGGCGGCCGGGCGCGCGCGGAGATCGTGCTCGCCCCGGCGTGACGGCGGGGACAGGTGACCGCCGGCCCGGCCGGCGGGGTACGACCGGCCGAGGCCGGCAGGGCAACGACAGGGGAGGAGCGTCATGCAGCGGTGGCGGGGGTACGACGCCACGCCCGACGGCTGGGGCAGTTCGGTCGTCACCATCGGCGTCTTCGACGGCGTGCACAGGGGCCACCAGGCGACGATCGGGCACACCGTGGCCCGCGCCCGCGAGCTGGGGGTGCGGTCGGTGGTGGTGACGTTCGACCCCCATCCGGCCGAGGTGGTCCGCCCCGGGTCGCACCCAGCGGTGCTCACCGAGCTGGCCCGCAAGGCCGAGCTGATCGAGGCGCTGGGGGTGGACGTGCTCTGCGTGGTGCCGTTCACCCCGGAGTTCTCCCGGCTGCCCGCCGACGCGTTCGTGCACGACATCCTGGTCGAGCACCTGCACGCCACCCTCGTGGTGGTGGGCCAGAACTTCCGGTTCGGGCACCGGGCGGCCGGCGACGTGGCGCTGCTGGAGGAGCTCGGCCGAAGGTTCGGGTTCGCCGTCGAGGACGCGCCGTTGGTCGCGGAGGACGACACCGTCTTCTCGTCCACGTACATCCGGGCCCGCGTCGACGCCGGTGACGTCGCCGCGGCGGCGGCCGTGCTCGGCCGTCCGCACCGGCTGGAGGGGGTCGTGGTCCTGGGCGACCAGCGCGGCCGGGAGCTGGGCTTCCCGACGGCCAACCTGCTCTGCCACCCGCACGCGGCGGTGCCCGCCGACGGCGTCTACGCCGGCTGGTTCCTGCGCAAGGACGGCCGGGAACGGCTGCCCGCCGCGATCTCGGTGGGGACCAATCCGACGTTCTCGGGCCGGGAGCGGCGGGTCGAGGCGCACGTGCTCGACTTCTCCGGCGACCTGTACGGCGAGCGGGTGGCCCTCGACTTCACCGAGCACGTGCGCGGCCAGGTGCGGTTCGACGGGGTGGAGCCGCTGATCGCCCAGATGAACCAGGACGTGGCGCGGATCCGCCGGATGCTGGGCATCGCCTGACCGCCCCGCCCCGGTCGGGTGTGCCCCGCCATGTCGGCGACATCGCGGTTTCCCCGCCACGGGACACCCCCATGTCGCCGACATGGTGGCCGCCTCGGCCGCCTCGGCCAGCCTCCGCCACCTCCGCCCCGCTCCGCGCGGCTCGGCCAGCCTCGGCGGGCGGTTCCGCCGGGGGCTGGTAGGCTGGCGGGGACGTCGGCTGACCGACGTGGGGCCTCGCGTGCCTGCACGACGCCGCGGGTGCGAGGAGCCGGTCCGTTTCCGGTCCCCTGACCGATCCGACGGACATCACCGAACAACCCACGAAACAGGGAGAATATGGCGCTCGACCAGGAAGCCAAGGCCAAGATCCGCGCGGAGTACGCGACCGCCGAGGGCGACACCGGTTCGCCGGAGGTCCAGGTCGCGGTCCTCACCAAGCGGATCGCCGAGCTCACCGAGCACCTGAAGGTGCACAAGCACGACCACCACAGTCGCCGTGGGCTGCTGCTGCTGGTCGGCCGTCGCCGTCGGCTGCTCAACTACGTCCAGAAGAAGGACATCAACCGCTACCGGTCGCTCATCGAGCGGCTCGGCCTGCGCCGATGACGTCACGGGGGAGCGGCCCACGCGGGTCGCTCCCCCGTTCGGCTTCCACCACCTGAACGCCCGTTCGGCGCCCAGGGAGTGCAGGAGCAGGCCGCCCGGTCCGCGAGGAACAGCCTTCGGGGACCACAGGAACGGGCCCTCAGGGTCTGGGGCAACAAGAACGGGCCCTCAGGGCTGAAGGCAACAAGGAACAACAGGGGCCGCGCGACCACCCGACAGGGAGCCGGTCAGCGTACCGGTCTCCGGTAGTGGCCCCCGGGAGCCCCGGCAGTCGCCGGCGCCCCGGGCGCTTCGATCGAAGACCGGCCGTCTGAGCAGCTCCCCGCGTCGCGGACCCCCCGATGCGAAGGAGCACCACCGCACCATGACCGAGCACAACCTCGGCACCGAGTCCCGCACCGCCGTGATCGACAACGGGTCCTTCGGCACCCGTGAGATCACCTTCTCCACCGGCCGGCTGGCCCGCCAGGCCGCCGGCTCCGTCGTCGCCCAGCTCGGCGAGACGGTCGTCCTGTCCGCCACCACCGCCGGCAAGCAGCCGAAGGAGCAGTTCGACTTCTTCCCGCTGACCGTCGACGTCGAGGAGCGGATGTACGCCGCGGGCCGGATCCCCGGCTCGTTCTTCCGCCGCGAGGGCCGGCCCAGCGAGGACGCGATCCTCACCTGCCGGCTGATCGACCGGCCGCTGCGCCCGTCGTTCGTCAAGGGCCTGCGCAACGAGGTCCAGGTCGTCGAGACCGTCCTCGCGCTCGACCCGCAGCACCCGTACGACGTGGTCGCGATCAACGCCGCGTCGATGTCGACCAAGCTCTCCGGCCTGCCGTTCTCCGGCCCGATCGGCGCGACCCGGGTCGCGCACGTCGACGGTCAGTGGGTGGCCTTCCCGACCCTGGAGGAGCTGGCCCGGGCCACCTTCGACATGGTCGTGGCCGGCCGCACCCTCGCCGACGGCGAGGTCGCGATCATGATGGTCGAGGCCGAGGCGACCCCGCACGCCGTGACCCTGATCGCGGGCGGCGCCACCGCGCCGACCGAGGAGGTCGTCGCCAGCGGCCTCGAGGCCGCCAAGCCGGCCATCCGCGAGCTGTGCCGCGCGCAGAGCGAGCTGGCCGAGGTGGCCGCCAAGCCGGTCGCCGAGTTCCCGGTCTTCCTCGACTACCAGCCCGACGCCTACGACGCGGTGGCCGACGTGGCCCGCGCCGAGGTCGCCGAGGCCCTCAAGATCGCCGGCAAGGCCGACCGCGAGGAGGCCCTGGACCGGATCAAGGCCAAGGTCGCCGAGGAGCTGGGTGGCCGCTTCGAGGGCCGGGAGAAGGAGCTGTCCGCGGCGTTCCGGTCGCTGACCAAGTCCGAGGTCCGCAACCGGGTGCTGCGCGAGCAGGTCCGGATCGACGGCCGGGGCCCGCGCGACATCCGCCCGCTGACCGCCGAGGTCGGCGTGCTGCCCCGCGTGCACGGCTCGGCGCTGTTCGAGCGCGGCGAGACCCAGATCCTGGGCGTGACCACCCTCAACATGCTGCGCATGGAGCAGATGGTGGACACCCTCTCCCCGGAGAACCGCAAGCGCTACATGCACAACTACAACTTCCCGCCGTACTCGACGGGTGAGACCGGCCGGGTCGGCTCGCCGAAGCGGCGGGAGATCGGCCACGGCGCGCTCGCCGAGCGGGCGCTGATCCCGGTGCTGCCCTCGCGCGAGGAGTTCCCGTACGCGATCCGGCAGGTCTCGGAGGCGCTGGGCTCCAACGGCTCCACCTCGATGGGCTCGGTCTGCGCCTCGACGCTGGGCCTGCTCTCGGCCGGTGTGCCGCTGAAGGCGCCGGTGGCCGGCATCGCCATGGGCCTCATCTCCGACGAGGTCGAGGGCAAGACGCGGTACGTGACGCTGACCGACATCCTCGGGGCCGAGGATGCGTTCGGCGACATGGACTTCAAGGTCGCCGGCACGCCGGAGTTCGTCACCGCCCTCCAGCTCGACACCAAGCTCGACGGCATCCCGTCGGACGTGCTGGCCGCCGCGCTCCAGCAGGCGTACGAGGCCCGGCAGACCATCCTCGACGTGATGCAGCGGGCGATCGAGGCGCCGGCCGAGATGTCGGAGTACGCGCCGCGGGTCACCACCGTGAAGATCCCGGTCGACAAGATCGGCATGGTGATCGGCCCGAAGGGGCAGACGATCAACGCCATCCAGGACGAGACCGGCGCCGAGATTTCCATCGAGGACGACGGCACCATCTACGTCGGCGCGACCAACGGCCCGTCGGCACAGGCCGCCGTCGACCGGATCAACGGGATCGCCAACCCGACCCTGCCGAAGGCGGGGGAGCGGTTCCTGGGCACGGTGGTCAAGACCGCCGCGTTCGGCGCGTTCATCTCGCTGCTGCCGGGCCGCGACGGCCTGCTGCACATCTCCAAGGTGGGCGACGGCAAGCGGGTCGACAAGGTCGAGGACTTCCTCAACGTCGGCGACAAGGTCGAGGTGGAGATCGCGGACATCGACGCCCGCGGCAAGATCTACCTGGACAAGGTCCGCCCGGAGGGCGCCGAGGCGCCGGCCGCCACCGGTGAGGTCGCCGGCGACGAGCGCCCGGCCGGCCGGGGCGGCGACCGGGGCCCGCGCGACCGCGGCGACCGCGAGCGCGGCGACCGGGGCGGTCGTGGCCCGGGCGGCGGCGAGCGCGGCCAGGGCGGCGGCGAGGGTGGCGAGGGCGGCGAGCGTCCGCGCCGCCGGACCCGGCACAGCTGACGTTCCCACCACCGCCGGCCGCCCGTCCCCGGGCGGCCGGCGGCACCGCACCACCCACCCCTCGTCGAACTGAGAGCAGGTTTCCGTGAGCCGGGCCCAGCGCGCGTCTTTCCCTGCGGGTCGACGGGGGGTGGTCCCGTCCGGGGCCGTCCGGCACGCCGCCGGGGGGCAGCCCGGGCGGGCCGGCGGGTCGGCCCGCGCGGTCACCCGCACGCTGAGCGACGACCCGCTGGGCGGGACGGTACGCCGTACCGTGCTGCCCAGCGGGCTGCGCGTGCTCACCGAGGCGATCCCCGCGATGCGCAGCGTGTCGTTCGGCATCTGGGTGTCCGTGGGCTCCCGCGACGAGACCGGCCCGCAGGCCGGGGCCGCGCACTTCCTGGAGCACCTGCTCTTCAAGGGCACCCACAAGCGCACCGCACTGGAGATCTCCGCCGAGATCGAGGCGGTGGGCGGCGAGACGAACGCCTTCACCACGAAGGAATACACCTGCTACTACGCCCGCGTGCTGGACGAGGACCTGCCGCTGGCCATCGACGTCATGTGCGACGCGGTCGCCGACTCGCTGTTGGAGCCGGCCGACGTGGAGACCGAGCGCGGCGTCATCCTCGAAGAGATCGCCATGCACGACGACGAGCCCGGCGACGAGGTGCACGACCTGTTCACCGGCGTCGTCTACGGCGACCACCCCCTCGGCCGGCTGATCTCCGGCACGGAGGAGACGGTCACCCCGATGACCCGCCGGCAGATCCAGGGCTTCTACCGCCGCCACTACACCGCGCCCCAGATCGTGGTCGCCGCCGCCGGCAACCTCGACCACGCCGTCGTGGTCCGGCTGGTCCGCGAGGCGCTGCGCGGCACCCCGCTGGACACCGACCCGGCCGCGCCGGGCACGCCCCGGCCGAACACCCCGGCGGTACGCACGAAGCCGGCCGCCGTCCTGGTCGAGCCGAAGGAGACCGAGCAGGCGCACGTCGTCCTCGGCTGCCCCGGCATCGACCGCGTCGACGGGCGGCGCTTCGCCCTCGGGGTGCTCAACAACGTCCTCGGCGGCGGCATGTCCAGCCGCCTGTTCCAGGAGATCCGGGAGCGGCGCGGCCTGGCCTACTCGGTCTACTCCTACGCCAGCCAGTACGCCGACAGCGGCCTGTTCGCCGTGTACGCCGGCTGTGCCCCCGGCAAGGTCGACGAGGTGCTGGAGCTGACCCGCGCGGAGTTGCGCCGGGTGGCCGCCGACGGGCTGACGGAGGCCGAGGTGGCCCGGGGCAAGGGGATGAGCAAGGGCTCGTTCGTGCTCGGCCTGGAGGACACCGGCTCCCGGATGAGCCGGCTGGCCAAGGGCGAGCTGCTCTACGGCGACCTGATGCCGGTGGACGAGCTGCTGGCCCGCGTCGACGCGGTGACCGTGGCCGACGTGAACACCCTCGCCGCCGAGCTGCTGGCCCAGCCGATGTCCCTGGCCGTCGTCGGCCCGTTCGGCGAGCGCGACTTCTCCGCCTGACCGGCGGCCCGGCCCGTGGCGGCGGGCGGCGTCGCCGTCCGCGCGTGGGACGGCCGCCGACCGGCCCGGTGCGGCCGGTGCGGCTGGGATAGGTTGTGGCCGTGACTGACGAGCAGGGGAAGGGCCCGCAGGGGCCGATCCGGGTCGCCGTGCTGGGGGCCCGGGGCCGGATGGGCGTCGAGGTGTGCCGGGCCGTCGACGCGGCCGCCGACATGGAGCTGGTGGCGGCGATCGACCAGGGCGACGACCGTTCCGCCGCCGCCGGGGCCGAGGTGGCCGTCGACTTCACCACCCCCGACGTCGTGCTGGACAACCTGCGCTGGTGCGTCGAGGCGGGCATCCACGCCGTGGTCGGCACCACCGGCTTCACCGGGCCGCGGCTCGACCAGGTGCGCGACTGGCTGGCCGCCCGGCCGGAGGTCGGCGCGGTGATCGCCCCCAACTTCGGCATCGGCGCGGTGCTGATGATGCAGTTCGCGGAGCGGGCGGCCCGCCACTTCGAGTCCGTCGAGATCATCGAGCAGCACCACCCGCGCAAGCTGGACGCCCCCAGCGGCACCGCCACCCACACCGCCCGCCGGATCGCGCAGGCCCGCGCCGAGGCCGGCCTGGGCCCGGCCCCGGATGCCACGAAGGACGAGGTGCCGGGCGCGCGGGGGGCCGACATCGACGGGGTACGCGTGCACGCCGTCCGCGCCACCGGCCTGGTCGCCCATCAGGAGGTGCTGTTCGGCACGGCGGGCGAGACGCTGACCATCCGGCACGACTCGTACGACCGGGCGTCGTTCATGCCGGGCGTGCTGCTGGCGGTGCGCGCGGTGCGTACCCGCCCGGGTCTGACCATCGGCCTGGACCCGCTGCTCGACTGACGGGCGGCGCGACCGCCGGGGCGATGCCGCGCGGCCGGGCCGGCCCCGGTGGGGATGACCTGTCCCGGCGGGGAAAGCGGTCGCCGGCCGGCCCCGCGGCCCCTAGGCTGCCCCGGTGATCGACTCGAAGCTCCGCGACCGCGCCGGCCGGCACGTCACCCTGCGTCCGGTCGACGACGACAACTGGCGGGCCGTCGCCGACGTCGCGCCCCGCGACGACCAGCGCGCCTGGGTCTACCCGATGGCGGCCCGTTACCTGCTGACCAGCCTGCGCGGCGACGTGTGGACGTCCCTGGCCGTCTGCGCCGACGACACCGTCGTCGGGCACGTCATGTGGGGCGTCGACGACGGCGGCGTCCGCTGGATCGGCGGGATGGTCGTCGACGCCGCCGAGCAGGGCCGGGGGGTCGGGGCGGCCACGGTGGCGACCCTGGCGACGTGGCTGCGCGCCCAGCCCGGCTGCGCCGCCGTGCGCCTGTCGTACCACCCCGACAACCCGGCCGCGGCCACCCTCTATCCCCGCCTGGGCTTCGCCCTGACCGGCGAGCGGGAGGACGACGAGGTGGTCGCCGAGCTGGTCACCCCGCCGACCCCCTGACGCCCGCCTCGGCGGCGGGGCGGGGAGCGGGGACCGGGGTGGCGGTCAGGGTCGACGGGAGCTGGTCGACGGCGGCCTCGCCGGCGGCGGTGACCGTGACGTCGACCCGGGCGCCGGCGACGCGCAGGTTGCGCGCGGTGAGGGCGCCGAGCCCCGGGCCGGCGAGCGGGGCCAGGCGCACCCGGCCGGCCGGCACGTCGGGGTAGAGCCCGACGCCGGCCTGGAGCAGCAGCACCGCCGACGCGGCGGACCACGCCTGCGGCCGGCACGCCGCCGGGTACGGCACGGGCCGCCCGAGCAGCGCCCGGTCGTCGCCGCCGTACAGCTCGGGCAGCCGGTGGTCGAACGCCTCGGCGGCGGCGAGCAGCCCGTCGGCCAGGCCGAGCGCAGCCGTGCGGAAGCCGGCCCGGGCCAGCCCGGCGAGCACGATGGCGGTGTCGTGGGTCCAGATCGAACCGCAGTGGTACGACAGCGGGCTGAACCCGGCGTCGCCGGTGGACATGGTGCGCAGCCCGAAGCCGCCGGCCAGGGACTCTGTGGTGAGCAGCCGGGCCACCTGCGCCGACTCGTCGGCGGTGAGCAGCCCGGTGCCGAGCAGGTGGCCGATGTTGCTGGTCAGCGAGTCGACCGGGCGCTTGTCCCGGTCCAGCGCCAGCGCCGGCTGGGGGCCGTGCGGCCCGTCGACCCAGAAGGTGGCCCGGAACCGTTCGGCCAGCCGGGCCGCGTGCTCGCGCCACCGGTCCCCGCCGGGGCGGTCGAACGCGTCCAGCAGGGCCGCACCGGCGACGGCCGCCTCGTACGCGTAGCCCTGCACCTCGGCCAGGACGATCGGTGCCTGCGCCTGCCGGCCGTCGCGGAATCGGACGGCGTCGCCGGAGTCCTTCCAGCCCTGGTTGGCCAGGCCGTGGCCGGTGGTGTCGACGTACTCGACGAGGCCGTCGCCGTCGGCGTCGGCGTGCTCGCCGAGCCAGGCCAGCGCGGCCTCCAGGTGCGGCAGGAGCGGCTGCACCTGCTCGGCCGGCAGCCCCCAGCGCCAGGCGTCGTGCAGCAGCGCGACCCAGAGCATGGTGGCGTCGACGGTGCCGTAGTACGCCGGGGGCAGCCGCATCCCCGAGCCGGCGGCGAACTCGTGCCGGCGCAGCTCGTGCAGGATCTTGCCGGGGGCCTCGCCGGTGGCCGGGTCGATTCGCGTGCCCTGCCGGCGGGCCAGCACCCGCAGCGTGCCGGCGGCCAGCTCGGTGCCCAGCGGCAGCAGCATCCGGGCCGCCCACAGGCTGTCGCGCCCGAAGAGGGTGAGGAACCAGGGCACCCCGGCGGCGAGGAAGACGTCGCCGGGGTGGGCGGGCTCGGCCAGGCGCAGGGCGTGCAGGTCGTCCAGGGAGCGGTCGAGCAGGCGCACGAGCCGCCGGTCGTCGGCGGTGACCTCGGGGCGGGCCCAGGTGGGTGCGGCGGGCGGGGCGGTCACCACGGCGCGGGGGTCGTTGACGGCGAGCCGCCAGCGCAGCGTGACCGCGCCGCGCGGGGGCAGCTCGACCGGCCAGCTCAGCCGGGGCGCGGTGGCCCGGTCGCCGGTGGCGTCGACGGTCGCGCCCTCGCCGGTGACGGTGACGGTGGTGCCGCCGCCGGACCAGGCGAGGCGGCCGGGGCCGTCGGCCCGGGCCGCCAGCGGGTCGGCGGCGTCGCCGGACTTGACCAGCTCGATCGGGGCGAGGTCGCAGCCGAGGTCGACGCTGACGGTGGCCCGGACCGAGGTGGCGGCGGTGGAGACGACGTGGATCTCCTCGGCGAGGCCGGCCGGTGCGAGGCGGCGGACCCGGTCGACCCGGACGGTCGGGTCGGGCCCGGGGTCGCCGAGCCACCGGGCGAGGCCGGCGAAGCGGGCGGCGTGCGGACCGACGGGGCCCCGGGTCAGCGCCTCGGGCTCGCGGTCGTCGACGCGCAGCTCGGCCCGGGACAGCACGCGGGCGTCGGCGTGGAAGACGCCCTGCACGCCGGACGGGCGAACCTGTCCGGCCGCGTCGCCCAGCGCGCTGGTCGGGGCGTGGACCAGCCCGACGAGGTCGTGCAGCAGGGGTTGCAGGGGGCGTGGGGTCACGACGGGGCTCCAGTCTTGACAGATCGTCCGGGGCGGTGCAATGTTCGAAACATTCCGGCAACTTGAACGATCTAATTCTGCCGGATCGGCATTTGATCGTTCAAGACCGCGAGGGGGATTTATGTCGCAGAAGGTGACCATCTCCACTGTGGCCCAGCGCGCCCGGGTGAGCCGCCAGACGGTGTCCAACGTGCTCAACGCGCCGCACGTCGTCCGCGAGGAGACCCGACGCCGGGTGCAGGAGGCGATCACCGAACTCGGCTACCGCGCCAACCAGGCCGCCCGGCAGATGCGCACCGGCCGGTCCCGGCTCATCGCCGTGCGCATCGAGCCGACCCGGGACGGGATTAACGGCTCCGTCCTCGACCGCTTCCTGCACGGGCTCACCGAGACCGCCGAGGGCGCCGGCTACCGGGTCATGCTCTACACCGCCACCGACGCCCACCAGGAGATCGACGCCTTCGACGACCTGCTCGGCGCGTACGACCTGGACGCGTTCGTGCTCACCGGCACCGAGCGCGGCGACCCCCGTACCGCCTGGCTGGCCCGGCGGGACGTGCCGTTCGTGACGTTCGGCCGCCCGTGGGACGCGCCCGACCCACACCCCTGGGTCGACGTCGACAACGCCGCCGGGACGGCCCAGGCCACCCGGCACCTGCTGGCCACCGGCCACCGGCGCATCGGCTACATCGGCTGGCCGCTGCCCGCCTCGGCGGTCGGCGGCGAGCGCCGCTCCGGCTGGCACGAGACGCTGCGCGAGGCCGGCGTCGACCCCGGCGGGCTCGACCGCGAGACCGTCGACGGCATCGCCGAGGGCGAATGGACGATGCGCGAGCTGCTCGCCGGGGCCGAGCCGCCGACCGCCGTCGTCTGCGCCAGCGACTCGCTCGCCCTCGGCGCGCTCCAGGCGGTGCGGGGCAGCGCCGCGTACGCCCCGCCCGCCGGCCCCCCGACGCCCGGCGGTCCCGTCGCCGTCGTCGGCTTCGACGACACCCCCGTCGCCGCCGCCATCGGCCTGACCAGCGTCAGCCAGCCCCTCGGCGTGGCCGCCGCCCGCTGCGTCGACCTGCTCACCGGCGTGCTCGACGGGCAGCCCGTCGACTCCTGCGTGCTGCTCCAGCCCTCGCTGGTGCGACGCCAGACCGCGTGACCCCACCACCCCCAGGAGAGTGAGATGACAACCCGATCCCTGCGCCGCGCGACAGTCGCCGGCGTCGCCGCCGTGGCGCTGCTCGGCTCCGCCGCCTGCGGCAGCGGCTTCGACGACTCCACCGACGCCGCCCAGTCCACCGGCCCGGCCAGCCTCCAGATCCTGATCGGCTCCTCCGGCGACGCCGAGACGAAGGCGGTCCAGGCCGCCGCCGCGACGTGGGCCGCCGGCTCCGGCAACAGCGCCACCGTCACCCCGGCGCAGGACCTCACCCAGCAGCTCGGCCAGGCCCTCGCCGGCGGCAACCCGCCCGACGTCTTCTACGTCGACGCCACCCGGTTCGCCGACTACGCCAGCGTCGGCGCGCTGGAGCCCTACGGCGACCGGATCAGCAGCCCGGACGACTTCTACCCCAGCCTGCGCACCACGTTCACGTACGACGGCAAGCTCTACTGCGCGCCCAAGGACTTCTCCACCCTCGCCCTCCAGGTCAACACGGACCTGTGGGCGAAGGCCGGCCTGACCGACGCCGACCTGCCGACCACCTGGGACCAGCTCACCGCCGCCGCCCGGAAGATCAAGGCCAGGGGCCTGGTGCCGCTGGCCCTCGGCGACACCCGGGACCGGATCGGCGCGTTCCTCGTGCAGAACGGCGGCTGGCTGGTCAGCCCCGACGGCAAGCAGGCCACCGCCGACACCCCGGAGAACCTGGCCGCCCTCCAGTACGTGCGCACGATGCTGGACGAGGGCCTGGCCCGGTACCCGAAGCAGCTCGACGCCGGCTGGTCCGGCGAGGCGTTCGGCAAGGGCAAGGCCGTCATGACCATCGAGGGCAACTGGATCAAGGGCGCCCTCCAGAACGACTTCCCCGACGTGAAGTACCGCGTCGTCGAGCTGCCCGCCGGCCCGAAGGGCAAGGGAACGCTCTCCTTCACCCAGTGCTGGGGCATCGCCGCCAAGAGCCGGCACAAGGAGCAGGCGATCAAGTTCGTCGAGGCGATGACCGCCGGCGACCAGCAGATGACGTTCGCCAAGGCGTTCGGCGTGATGCCGTCCCGGCAGTCCGTGCGCGACCAGTACACCGCCGCCTTCCCGGCCGACAAGCCGTTCATCGACGGCGCGCAGTACGCCCAGGGCCCGGTCAACGCGCCGAAGATGGACAGCGTCCTCGGCGACCTCGACACCGGCCTGCAGGGGCTGGCCAACGGCGACCCGAAGGCCGTCCTCGCCCGCTTCGACGCCAACGCCAAGGCGGCGCTCGCCGGCTGAGGCGCAAGGAAGGGCCCCCTATTAACCGTATGCGTTAACAAGGGGCCCTTCCTTCCAGGGAGGAGGGAAGCAGATGGCGAACCGCGTCGCCCGCGGCGTACGCAGCAACGAGAACCTCGCCGGGTGGCTCTTCGTCGCCCCGGTGGTCGTCATCCTCGGGTTGTTCCTGCTGCTGCCGATCCTGATGGCGCTCTGGGTGAGCCTCACCGACTGGAACGGCCAGGGCAGCCCGTTCACCGGTCGGGTCCCGTTCGTCGGGGCCGACAACTACACCCGGCTGTTCGCCGAGGAGGGGCTGGCCCGCCGCGACTTCATGACCAGCCTGCGCAACAACGCCTACTACGTGGCGATCGTGGTGCCGGCCCAGACGGCGCTGGCCCTCGGGCTCGCCCTCGTCGTCAACAACCGGATGCTGCGGGGCCGGGGCTTCTTCCGCACCGCGTTCTACTTTCCCTCGGTGACCAGCTCGGTGGCGATCAGCGTGGTCTTCCTGTTCCTGTTCGCCAACTCCGGCGCGGTCAACGCCCTGCTCGGCATGCTCGGCGTCCGAGGGCCGCAGTGGTTCGCCGACTCCCGGGGCGTGCTGCACCTGCTGCTCGGCGCGGTCGGGGTGGACGCGCCGCCGGCCGCGCTCGCCGACGGCGGGCCGTTCGGGCTGAGCTGGTGGGACTGGCTGTCCGGGCCGAGCGTCGCCATGATCTCGATCATCACGCTCGTCGTCTGGACCACCTCCGGCACGTTCATGCTGATGTTCCTCGCCGCGCTCCAGAACGTCCCGGTGGCCCTCGACGAGGCGAGCACCCTGGACGGGGCCGGCCGCTGGCAGCGGTTGCGGCACGTCACCCTGCCGATGATCAAGCCGACCACGTTCCTCGTGCTCACCCTCGGCCTGATCGGCTCCTGGCAGGTCTTCGACCAGGTGTACGTGATGAGCCAGGGCGAGCCGGCCAAGACCACGCTCACCCCCGCGTACCTGTCGTACCGCACCGCGTTCCGGGACTTCGACTACGGCTCCGGCGCGGCCATCTCGTTCGTGCTGTTCCTGATCATCATCGCGCTCACCCTGCTCCAGCGCCGGCTCATGGCCGACCCGGAGCCCGCCGCGCCCCGCCGCGGCCGGTGGTGGCGTCGGCGCGTACCGGAAGGGGGTTGAGATGGCCGTGCTCACCGACCGGCCGGCAGCACCCGCGCCGCCCGCCCGGCCGCGCCGCGCCCACGACCGCGGGGCCCGCACGCTGGCGAGCCGCCTCGTCGGGTACGCGATCCTGGTCTTCTTCGCGCTGGTGTTCCTCTACCCGTTCGTCATCCAGATCGGCAACTCGCTCAAGACCGAGCCGGACGCGGCGGCCAACCCGCTCTCGCCGGTGCCGGACCCGCTGTCGCTGGCCGGCTTCGAACGGATCTTCGCGGGCACCGCCTTCCCGCTCTGGCTCGGCAACTCGCTGCTGGTCACCGTGCTGGTCACCCTCGGCCGGGTGTTCTTCGACTCGCTCGCCGGCTACGCCCTGGCCCGGCTGCGCTTCCGGGGCCGCGCCGGGCTGTTCGCCGCGATCGTCGCGGTGCTGGCGGTGCCCGGCGTGGTGCTGCTGATCCCGAAGTTCCTCGTGCTCAACCAGCTCGGCATGTACGACAGCTACGCCGGCCTGGTGGTGCCGCTGCTCGCCGACGCGGCCGGCGTGTTCATCATGAAGCAGTTCTTCGAGTCGATCCCGGTCAGCGTGGAGGAGGCCGCCCGCATCGACGGGGCGAGCGTCTTCCGCACGTTCTGGTCGGTGGTGCTGCCGATGGCGAGGCCGGCGCTGATCACGCTGACCATCCTGTCGTTCCAGGGCTCCTGGAACGAGTTCCCACACAGCCTGGTCGCGGTGCAGGACCCGGACCTGTTCACCCTGCCGCGCGGCCTGGCCGACCTGGTCAGCGGCTCGCTCGGCAAGGGCACCCAGTATCCGCTCAAGCTCGGCGCGGCGCTGCTGGCCACCATCCCGGTCGCCGTGCTGTTCGTGGTCTTCCAGCGGCACTTCGTGCGGGACGCCAACGACGGCGCGGACAAGGGCTGACCGGGGCTGCCGGGCCGGCTCAGGGCAGCCGGCCCGGCAGCCCGAACAGCGGGAACAGGGCCGGGTCGAGGAAGTAGTTGAGCCGGGCGACCCGGCCGCCCCAGCAGCCGACGAGCTGGATCGAGAACGGTCGGTGCCCGCCCGCCGGATCCCGCCGGTACTGCGCGAACCCCGGGCTGCCGTTGACCGCCACCGGCACCAGCCGGGAGCCCGCGCAGCCGGCCCCCGGGCCGGTCATCCAGCGCCCGATGTCGCCCGCGCCGCGCAGCCAGAGCCGGTAGGGCGGCATGGTCTGCACGGCGTCGGCCCGCAGCAGCGCGACCAGCGCGTCGATGTCGTACCGCTCGAAGGCCCGCACGTAGCGGTCGAGCAGCTCGCGGTGCGCGGCGTCGAGGGTGGCGGCCGACGGGTCGGCGTCGACTCCCCGGACGGCCAGCGTCGCCCGGGCCCGCTGCAACGCGCTGTTGACCGCCGCCACGCTGGTGTCGAGCAGGCCGGCGACCTCGTCGGCCCGCCAGCGCAGCACGTCCCGCAGGAGCAGCACCGCCCGCTGCCGGGGCGGCAGGTGCTGCAACGCGGCGACGAACGCCAGGCGCACCGACTCCCGGGCCACCGCCACCTCCGCCGGGTCCCCGCCGGCGGGCAGCACCCGGGCGTCGGGGACCGGCCCGACCCACTCCCCGGCGGGCCGGGGCTCGCCCAGCGCCGCCAGCACCGGCGCCGACGGCCCGGCGAGGTCGGTCGGCACCGCCCGGCGGGACCGCCCGCGCAGCAGGTCCAGGCACACGTTGGTGGCGATCCGGTAGACCCAGGTGCGCACGCTGGACCGCCCGTCGAAGCCGGCCAGCCCCCGCCAGGCGCGCAGCAGCGTCTCCTGGACGGCGTCCTCCGCGTCGAAGGCCGAGCCGAGCATCCGGTAGCAGTAGCCGGTGAGCTCCACCCGGTGCTCCTCCAGGTGCCGCTCCGACGGCGGGTGCTCCTGCGGCCCGTGCTCCTGCGGGGCGGCCGGGGCCGGGGCCGGCGTCGCGCGGTCACGACTCGTCGACACGCTCATCCCGCCACCGTAGGCGGCACCACCGACATTCCCGGCAACCCCGACGCGCCGGCAGGCGGGCCCCGGTCGGCGCGGCGATCGGTCAGCCGGTGGCGTCGCCCTCCGCCGGGGGATCGGCGGGCACCGCCACGTGCAGCCGGAGCTGGTTCACCAGCATGTCGTCCACGTCGAGGGCCCGGGCCGCGCCGTCAGGCTCCCAGCCCGCGCCGGTGAGGAACTTGCGGGTCGCCGCGTCGGCGTCGAAGGCCCACGCCACCGCCCGGTCGAAGCCGTCGGCGCGCCACAGGTCGACGCTCGCGGCGAGCAGCCGGCTGCCGTGCCCGCGCCGGCCCCAGCGCGGCTCGACCAGCAGGTCCGTGACGGCCACCACGCCCGCGCCCAGCGCCTCGGCCGGCTCGTTCGGGGCAAGGGACTCGGCGTCGGCCGGCCCGGACGCGGCAAATCCCACCAGATACGATTGTTCGGCCTGTTCGACGGCGACGAGCACCCGGTGCGCGCCCGAGGGCGGCTCCTGCACCGCCGCGCTCCACCGCCGGGCGAGATACTCCTCGTCCAGGTTGTCGAGCACGTGCCGGGGCAGGATCCGGCGATACGCGACCCGCCAGGTCGCGAGCTGGATGCGTGCGATCTCGCCGGCGTCTTCCGGACGCGCCGGGCGGACGTACCCGAGAGCCATGGGACGGAAGCCTACGCAGGGCGAGGGAGGCCACGGTGGCGCAGGGTGCCAAACGGACGATCGGGCAGGTCGCCGCGGTGGCCGGGCTCGCCGTCGCGGTGACCGCGTTCCTGTCCGTGGCGGCCGTGCGGCACGGCTTCTTCGACCTGAAGGTCTACTACGGCGCGCTCCACTTCTGGGTGCACGACGGCGGGGAGATCTACGACTTCCTCAAGCCCGGCACCCAGTACGGCTTCACCTACCCCCCGTTCGCCGCCCTCGCCATGCTGCCGATGGCCCTCCTGCCGTGGCCCGCCGCGATCGCGGTGAGCGTCACCGCGTCGGTCGTGGTCAGCGCCGTGGTGATCTGGTGGCTGCTCGCCCCGGTCGCCCGCCGCTGCGGCTGGACCGGCTGGTTCGCCCTCGCCGTGGCGCTCTGCCTGGCCGCCGCGTTCGAGCCGATGCGCGAGACGGTCAACTTCGGCCAGGTCAACATGCTGCTGCTGTTCCTCGTCGCGGTGGACCTGCTGCGGCTGCTGCCGGCGGGCAACCGCTGGGCGGGAGTGGGCATCGGGCTGGCCACCGCGATCAAGCTGACCCCGGGGATCTTCCTCGTCTACCTGCTGGTCACGGGCCGCTGGCGGGCCGCCCTGACCGCCGCCGGCACGGCCGCCGGCGCGACCCTCGTCGCCGGCGCGCTCTTCCCCGACGCGTCCCGCGAGTTCTGGACCTCCGCGCTGTGGAACACCGGCCGCGTCGGCGAGCTGGCGTTCGTGTCGAACCAGTCGCTGCAGGGCGTGGTCGCCCGGCTCAACCCCGAACATCCCAGCACCGTGGCCTGGCTGGCGCTGGCGCTCGTCACCCTCGCCGCCTGGGCGTGGCGCTCACGGGCCGCCGCCCGGGCCGGCGACGAGGCCACCGGCCTGGCCCTGACCGGCGCGCTGATGTGCCTGGTCAGCCCCGTGACCTGGGTGCACCATTTGGTCTGGCTGCTGCCGGGGCTGATCCTGCTGGTCGACAACGGCACCGCGGCGCCCGCGCGCAGCCGCCGACGCCGCGTCCTGCTGGCCGCCGCGCTCATCGGGTACGCCCTGCTGTGCAGCCGGATCGTCTGGGCCTGGGAGAAGGACTTCACCGGCGTCGACGGCTTCCTCGGCAGCAACACCTACGTCTGGATCAGCCTCGCCCTGCTGCTGTTCCTGCCGGTGCGCCGCCCGGCGGATCAGCCGTCGAGGGGCCCCGCGTACCTCAGCTCGACCAGCCCGAGCGGGGGCGCGCCGCCGGCCAGCGGCACCGGGTAGGTCGTGCGGTCGCCGTCCGGCGACAGCCCGGACCGCTCGTAGAAGCGCCGGGCCCGCCGGTTGTCCCGCAACACCCACAGCCGGTACGCCGTCCAGCCCCGCCCCGCCAGCCGCTGCTTCGCCGCCGCCAGCAGCCGTCCGGCGGTCCCGTCGCCCCAGTGCGCCTTCTCGACGTACATGGCGAGGACCTCGCCGAGAGTGTGGTCGAGGTCGGCCCGGTCCTGGTTGTTGCGGTACGGGCCGAACGTGGTGAAGCCGACCACCGCGCCGTCGCGCTCGGCGAGCAGCGTGGTGAACGGGTGCTCCGGGTCGGCCGTGCCCAGGTCCCGGCGGCGCTGCGCCCAGGCCGCCACGTTGAGCCGGGCCAGCACCTCCGCCGGCATGATGTCGGCGTAGCCGTCCTGCCAGCCGTGCACGTGCACCCGGGCCACCGCCTCGGCGTCGTCCGGCTCCTCGGGGCGGATGATCAGCATGCGTCCGTTGTATGCCCCGCCGGGCGTGAGGTCCAGCCAGGCGCACCGGTGTCGTACCCCTGAATTAGGGTGCCCGACGATGGCCGCACCGGAATCGCTCTCGCTCGCCCAGGCCCGCCGGGTCGCCCTGGCCGCCCAGGGCTTCGCCGACCCGCCGCCTGCCGGCGTGCCCACCCGCCGGCACCTGCGCCGGGTGCTCGACCGGGTCGGGCTGATCCAGATGGACTCGGTCAACGTGCTGCAACGCGCGCACTACCTGCCGCTCTACAGCCGGCTCGGGCCCTACCCGACGGCGCTGCTCGACGCCGCCGCCTACCGTCGCCCCCGGGAGCTGTTCGAATACTGGGGGCACGAGGCGTCGCTGGTGCCGGTCGGGCTGCACGCGGCGCTGCGCTGGCGGATGGCCAAGGCGCGCGACGAGGCGTGGGGTGGGATGCGCCGCATCGCGCAGGAGCAGCCCGAGCTGGTGGCGTGGGTGCGCGACGAGGTGGCCGCCCGGGGGCCGCTCACCGCGGCCGAGATCGAGCACGACGCGCCCCGGGAGACCGGCAACTGGGGCTGGAACTGGTCGACCGTCAAGCGGGCGCTGGAGTTCCTCTTCTGGGCCGGCGAGGTCACCGCCGCCGACCGCACCCCCTCGTTCGCCCGCCGCTACGATCTGCCCGAGCGGGTGCTGCCGGCCGCCGTGCTGGACGCGCCCACCCCGACCGACGCCGACGCGCACCGCGCCCTGGTCGCGATCGCCGCCCGGTCGCTGGGCGTCGCCGCCGAGCCGGAGCTGCGCGACTACTTCCGGCTGCCCGTCGCCGGGGCCCGGCGGGCGGTCGCCGAGCTGGTCGAGGCCGGCGAGCTGACCCCGGTGACCGTGCAGGGCTGGCGGCACCCCGCCTACCTGCACGCCGCCGCCCGGCTGCCCCGCTGGGTGCGGGGCAACACCCTGGTCAGCCCGTTCGACCCGCTGGTGTGGGAGCGGGGCCGCACCGAGCGGCTGTTCGGCTTCACCTACCGCATCGAGATCTACGTCCCGGCCCCGCAGCGGGTCCACGGCTACTACGTGCTGCCGTTCCTGCAGGGGGAGCGGTTCACCGCCCGGGTCGACCTCAAGGCCGACCGCAAGGCCGGCGTGCTGCTGGTGCCGGCCGCCTGGGCCGAGCCGGGCGTCGACGAGGGGGAGACGGCGGTGGCCCTGGCCGCCGAGCTGCACCGGCTGGCCGGCTGGCTGGGGCTGAGCGCGGTCGCCCCGCCCGCCGCCGGCGACCTCGCCGCCCCGCTGGCCGCCGCCCTGAGGAGCGTGGCCGGTGTACCGTGAGCGGCGTGACGAGCGTCGACGGCCCGGCGGCCCCGCACCCACACCCGCATTCTGACGCGCAGCCGCCCGCGCCGGGGGAGTGGCCGCCGGGGGCGTACCCGGCGGTGGAGTCGGACCGGCTGACCCGCCTCGTGATGCGGGTGCACGCCCGGTCGCCGCGCTGGGCGGCCCCCCTGGCCGCGCTCGGCTGCGTCGGCCTCGGCATGGCGTACGCGCTGCTCAGCGACCCGACCCGGGCCGCGCCCGACGCCGCCCCCAGCTGCCTGCTGAAGCTCACCACCGGGCTGGACTGTCCGGGCTGCGGCGGCACCCGCGCGCTGTGGTACGTGCTGCACGGCGACCTGCCGGCCGCCGCCCGGCACCACTTCGTCTTCGTCTTCGCGCTGCCCTTCCTGGCCTACCTCTTCGTCGCCTGGGCGGGCCGGCAGGCGTTCGGCTGGCGGCTGCCGCAGCCCCAGGTCAGCTCGAAGGTGATCGGCGGCTTCCTGGCCCTGTGGCTGGCCTTCTCGGTGGCCCGCAACCTGCCCTGGGCCCCCTTCACCTCCCTCTACGTCTGACCCGGCCCCGACCCGCCCCCGCCCCCGCCCCCGACCTCATCGGTGACCTGATCCTGATGTGGTAGGTGACCTGATCCTGATGTCGTGAACGACTCAGCTCCATAGGCGGGAGACCGGGACGGTCCCGCCCCGTGACGACGCGCCAGGGCCGGGTGACCGTCGTTGCACCGGGCGCGCCCGGCTTGGGCGGCCGGCCGGCGGGCCACTACAGTCCCTGGCATGCCGGAGATGGTGCAGCCCCAGGTCAAGCTCGTCGCGTGGACCCAGTTCCAGGCCCCGGACGACGTGCCGTGGTCGACCGACGCCGAGGGCGGCCAGGCGCTCGCCGAGTTCGCCGGCCGGGCCTGCTACCAGAGCTGGTCCAAGCCGAACCCGGCCACCGCCACCAACGCCGGCTACCTCGCGCACATCCTCGAGGTGGGGCACCTGTCGGTGCTGGAGCACGGCTCCGTGAGCTTCTACTTCACCGGGGTGTCCCGCTCGTTCACCCACGAGCTGATCCGGCACCGGCACTTCTCCTACTCCCAGCTCTCCCAGCGGTACGTCCCCGAGCGCGACGCCGCGATGGTCGAGCCGGCGGTGATCGCCGACGACCCGGAGCTGCACAAGAGGTTCGTCGAGGCCGCCGAGGCGAGCGTGCGGGCGTACACGGAGCTGTTGGAGGGCCTGGAGCAGCGCTTCTCCGACGAGCCCAACCCGACGTTGCGCCGCAAGCAGGCCCGGCAGGCGGCCCGCGCGGTGCTGCCCAACGCCACCGAGACGCGGATCGTGGTCACCGGCAACTACCGGGCCTGGCGGCACTTCGTCGCGATGCGGGCCACCGAGCACGCCGACGTGGAGATCCGCGAGCTGGCCGTGGAGTGCCTGCGCCAGCTCCAGCGGGTCGCCCCGAACGTGTTCGCCGACTTCGTCATCTCCACGCTGCCCGACGGCACGGAGGTGGCGGCCAGCCCGCTCGCCGAGCTGTCCTGAACCCTTCCCCACCGGCCCGCCGGTGGTCGTCCGCTAGGTTGTGAGCATGACGCACGACCACCCTGTTGCCGCCGACCGGGCGGTGTCCCGCCCGTTCGGCCGAGTGCTCACGGCCATGGTGACCCCGTTCACCTCCGACGGTTCCCTGGACCTCGACGGTGCCGTACGCCTGGCGAACCACCTCGTCGACGAGCAGGGCAACGACGCGCTCGTGCTCAACGGCACCACCGGCGAGTCGCCCACCACCACCGACGCGGAGAAGGAACGCCTGATCCGGGCCGTGGTGGAGGCGATCGGCGACCGGGCCAGGGTGGTCGCCGGGGTCGGCACCAACGACACCCGGCACACCATCGAGCTGGCCGCGTCGGCCGAGAAGGCCGGCGCGCACGGCCTGCTGGTGGTGACCCCGTACTACAACAAGCCGCCGCAGAGCGGGCTGGTCCGGCACTTCACCGCCGTCGCGGACGCCACCGGGCTGCCGATCATGCTCTACGACATTCCGCACCGCTCCGGGGTGCCGATCGAGACCGAGACCCTGGTCCGGCTCGCCGAGCACGACCGCATCGTCGCGGTCAAGGACGCCAAGGGTGACCTCACCGCGACGTCGTGGGTGACCAGCCGCACCGACCTGGCCTTCTACAGCGGCGAGGACTCCCTCGTCCTGCCCGCGCTGGCGGTCGGCTGCGTCGGGGTCGTCGGCACCTCGACCCACTTCACCGGCGCGCTCACCCAGCGGATGATCGAGGCGTACGACGCGGGCGACCCCGGCACCGCGCTCGCCCTGCACCGGCGGCTGCTGCCCCTGTTCACCGGCATCTTCCGCACCCAGGGCACCATCCTGGTCAAGGCGGGCCTGGCGGCCCTGGGCCTGCCGGCCGGCCCGGTGCGGCCCCCGCTGGTGGACGCCACCCCCGACGAGATCGCCCAGCTGCGCGCGGACTGCGCGGCGGCGGGTCTGGAGCTCCCCTGACATGATCGAACGACACGACGGACGCCGGGCGACGGCGTCGCAGAATGAGGTGGACGCGTGACCGAGGCGCACAACGAGGGCGAGCTGCCCCCGCCGCTGCCGGAGGGCGGCCTGCGGATCATCCCGCTCGGCGGGCTCGGCGCCATCGGTCGGAACATGACCGTCTTCGAGTACGACGGCAAGCTGCTCATCGTCGACTGCGGGGTGCTCTTCCCCGACGTCGAGCAACCGGGCGTGGACCTGATCCTGCCCGACTTCGGGCCGATCCTGGACCGGCTCGCCGACGTGCAGGCGATCGTGCTCACCCACGGCCACGAGGACCACATCGGCGCGGTCCCGTACCTGCTCGCCCACAAGCCGGACATCCCGCTGGTCGGCTCGCAGTTCACCCTCGCCCTGGTCGAGGCGAAGCTGGCCGAGCGGCGCATCCAGCCGTACACGCTGACCGTGCGGGAGGGCGGCCGGGAGCGGCTCGGCCCGTTCGAGTGCGAGTTCTTCGCCGTCAACCACTCGATCCCCGATGCGCTCGCGGTGGCCATCCGCACCCCCGCCGGCCTGGTGCTGCACACCGGCGACTTCAAGATGGACCAGCTCCCCCTGGACAGCCGGATCACCGACCTGGCCGGCTTCGCCCGGCTCGGCGCGGAGGGCGTCGACCTGCTGCTGTCGGACTCCACGAACGCGGAGATCCCCGGCTTCGTCACCCCCGAACGGGAGATCGGGCCGGTCCTCGACTCGATCTTCGCGAAGGCCAAGGGACGGATCATCGTCGCCTCGTTCGCCTCGCACGTGCACCGGGTGCAGCAGGTCTTCGACTCGGCCGTCGAACACGGCCGCAAGGTGGCGCTGATCGGCCGCTCGATGGTCCGCAACATGGGCATCGCCCGGGACCTCGGCCTGCTCAACATCCCCGCCGGCCTGGTGATCAGCATCGAGGAGGCCACGGCGCTGCCGCCCGAGCGGATCGTGCTGATGTCCACCGGATCGCAGGGCGAGCCGATGAGCGCCCTCGGCCGGATGGCCAGCGGCGACCACCGGCACATCACGATCGCCCCCGGCGACACGGTGGTGCTGGCGTCCTCGCTGGTGCCCGGCAACGAGACCTCGGTCTACCGGGTGATCAACCGGCTGGCCCGGGCCGGCGCGGTCGTCGTGCACAAGGACGTGGCGAAGGTCCACGTCTCCGGCCACGCCCCCGCCGGTGAGCTGCTCTACCTGCTCAACGTGACCCGCCCGAGCAACCTGATGCCGGTGCACGGCGAGTGGCGGCACCTGCGGGCCCACGCCCGCCTCGGCATCGAGTCCGGGGTCGCCCCGGACCGGGTGGTGCTCTGCGAGGACGGCGACGTGGTCGACCTGGTCGAGGGCCGCGCCAGCCTCGTCGGCCACGTCAAGAGCCGGTACGTCTACGTCGACGGCCTCGCCGTGGGCGACGTCAGCGAGTCGCTGCTCACCGAGCGCCGGATCCTCGGCGACGGCGGGTTCATCGCCACCACCGTCGTGGTCGACTCGGTCACCGGCAAGGTCGTGGGCGGCCCCACCGTGTCGGCCAAGGGCTTCTCGGAGGACCCGGAGGCGTTCAACCCGGTCGTGCCGCTGGTCACCGAGGCGCTGAACCGGGCCGCCGCGGACGGCATCACCGACCCGCACCAGCTCCAGCAGATCGTCCGGCGCACCGTCGGCCGGTGGGTCAACGACAAGTACCGCCGCCGGCCGATGATCGTGCCGACGGTCGTCGAGGTCTGACGCCCCGCCGGACCCGCCGCGCGTACCGACGCCGGCCCACCCCCGAGCGGTGGGCCGGCGTCGGCGCAAGAATTGTTCCGGGTCGATCGTTCAACCGTCCGGCGCTCTGTCCCGTACTCCGTCGCGGCAGGCGTGCCCACGCCGGCCGGGAGGAGCGTGGCGGATGGACCGCAGACGGATGACAGCCATCGGCGTACTGGTGGCGGCGGCGGGAACGGCGGCGGTCGTGGCCCTGCCGTCGTTCGCCGGGGAGGGCGCCGCGCCGCCGGCCGGGGACTCCGGGCGGGCCGCCGCCCCGGCGGGGGCGGACCAGAAGGTCGTGGACGCGATGAGCCGCGACCTGCGGCTCACCCGCGAGCAGGCGGCGCAGCGGCTGAAGACCGAGCGCTGGGCCGCCGGCACCGTCGACAAGCTCCGGGCCGAGCTGGGCGAGGACTACGGCGGCGCCTGGCTGGGCGCCGACGGCCGTACCCTGACCGTCGCGGTCGCCGACCCCGGCCGGGCCGCCGCCGTGCGCGCGGCGGGCGCGGTGCCGAAGCAGGTCGCCCGGGGCGTGGGGGAGCTGGACACCATGAAGACCCGGCTCGACCGGTCCGGCGGCGCGGTCGGCCGGGCCGTCACCGGCTGGTACGTCGACGCGCCCACCAACTCGGTCGTGGTGGTGGCCCGGGCGGGCCAGGAGGCGGCCGGTCGCCGGTTCGCGGCGGCCAGCGGGCTCCCGGCGTCGGCGGTGCGGGTGGTCGGCTCGACGCGGGCCCCGCGGCTGCTCGCCGACCTCTCCGGCGGCGACGCCTACCTCATCAACGGCAACTCCCGCTGCTCGGTCGGCTTCGCCGTGGTCGGCGGCTTCGTCACCGCCGGGCACTGCGGCCGGGCCGGCGACCGCACCACCGGGGTGGACGGCTCCCCGCAGGGCGTCTTCGCCGCGTCGTCGTTCCCCCGCGACGACTGGGGCGTCGTGCGGGTCACCGGCGACTTCCAGCCGCAGCCCGTGGTGAACGACTTCAACGGCGGCGCGGTGCCCGTCAACGGCTCCCAGGAGGCCCCCGTCGGCGCGTCGATCTGCCGCTCCGGCTCCACCACCGGGGCGTTCTGCGGGGTGATCCAGGCGAAGAACGCGACGGTCAACTACCCCGAGGGCACCGTCACCGGGCTGACCCAGACCAACGTCTGCGCCGAGCCGGGCGACTCCGGCGGGTCGTGGATCTCCGGTGACCAGGCGCAGGGGGTCACCTCGGGCGGTGCGGGCGACTGCACCGTCGGCGGGGTCACCTTCTTCCAGCCGGTCAACGAGATCCTCCAGGTCAACGGGCTGACCCTGGTCACCGCCGACGGCGGCGTCGGCACCCAGGGCGGTCGCCGGGCGCGGCGCTGAGCCGTCCCTGTGTGCCCTGACCGGCCCCGCGTCACCGCGCGGGCCGGTCAGGGCAGCGCCGCGACCGCCTCCGCGTACGCGACGCCGGTGGCGACGGCCGCGGTGACCAGCACGTCGAGCTGTGCGGGGGCCACGCCGTGGGCCAGGTCCGTGGTCACGTCGCCGGCCAGCACCAGCTCGCCGCCGCCGTCGTCGTGCGCGTACGCCTTCGGCAGCAGCCGGTCGTGGTTCCAGGCGTTGCAGAAGGCGTACGCCTCCGCGCGCCGCCCCGCCGGGAGGCGTCGGACGGCCAGCACCCGGGCGTGCAGGATCTCGCCCCGCTCGCCGGCCTGCCGGAACTCGATCACCGCCGGCCCCCAGCGCCCCACCACCGCCGGGCCGCGCATCGTCCAGGCGTCGCCGCGCCGGTTCAGGGCTTGCGTCACCAGGGCGACGGTCAGCGCCCCCACCTCGTCGCCGGCCAGCTCCCGCCCGGCCTCCCGCCCCGCCGGCCCGCTGCCGTCCACGCCGCTGCCGTCCTCGTCGGGCCCGTCGGGGTCGCCGCCGTCGGCCGCCTCGTCGGCGGGCAGCGGCGTCACCGGCCCGCCGACCGGCCGCTCGGCCAGCAGCGCCGCGATCCGGCCGGACTGGTGCCCGGTGCCGTTGCGGGCGTCGAAGCTGCCGGCGAGCCCCGTCGCCAGCTCGGCGAGCAGCCCACCGAGCCGGGCCACGTCGATGTCGTCGACCGCCCGACCGGCCTGACCCACGGGGCCGGCGGGGCCGGGCATCCGCCGCTCGCCCCGTCCCGCCTCGGCGGCGAGGGCGCACAGCAGCGCCCCGGCGGCGGCGAACTCCATCGCGGCCAGATCGTCGGAGGGGCGGTCCAGCCGGGGCAGCTGCTCGGCGAGGATGTCCAGCCCCCGGTCCAGGTGCCCGCCCAGCGCGCAGAACCGCAGGTGCGCGGCGAGGTGCCCGAATGCCGCCCGCTCCCGCCGGTGCCGCCGGTACGCCCTGACGTGGGCCCGGCCCGCCCGCTCCGGCTCGCCGGCGCGCAGCAGCGGCAGCAGCGCCCCGGCCAGCGCCCGCTCCGGCTGGTCGGTGCAGTACGCCCCGCCCGCGCCGGCCGTCCCGCTCGCGGTGGTCCCGCCCGCCCCGGCCGGGGCCGCCGTCGTCGGGTCGTCGACGATCGGGCGCAGCTCGGCCAGCGCCGCCGCCCAGTCGCCCCAACCGGCCAGCAGGTCGGCGCGGCGCGACGGGGCGCAGCCCGGGCAGCCGGCGGCCGGATCGGCGGGGGCGGTGCGCCAGCGGTCGTACCAGCGGCGGGCCTCCGGCTCGTCGCCGAGGTGGTCGGCGAGGCGACAGCGCAGCTCGGCCACCAGGTCGGTCACCGGCGCGTCGCCGGCGCCACCCGGCGCGAGCCGGGCCAGGTCCTTCGGCTCCGGCGCGTGTCGGGCCAGGTCGTCCAGCGCCTCGCGGGTCTGGCCCAGCCCGACCCGGGGCGTGCCGAACGCGGCCTCGACGGCGAAGCGCTGGTAGCGGCGCAGCTCGGCGGCCCGCTCGGCGGTGGCGTCCGCGGATGCGGCGTCGAGCAGTTCCCGGCAGCGGCGGACGGGCTCGAACAGCCGCCACCGCTCGCCCCGCCGCAGGTACAGGTCCATCAGCGCGAACCGGGCGTCCAGCTCGGTGGCCGGGTCGCCGGCCGCGTCGGCGGCCGAGGCGATCCGGTCCAGCTCGACGGCGCGTCCCTCCCCGTCGGGCAGGTCCCCGGCGGCGGCCAGCCGGTCGGCCCACCGGCGCGGCTGCCCCGTCACGGCCGCGCCCCGCCCGCGAGCTGCCCGACCGCGGCGGCGAGCTGACAGCCGGTCGAGATGCCACAGTCGAGCAACTGGTCGAGCTGGTGCGTGGTCACCCCGCGCTCCAGGTCGGCGATCACCTCGCCGCAGACCAGGGCCTGCCCGTCGTCGTCGACGTGCACGAACGCCTTGGGCCAGTACCGGTCGTGGTTCCAGGAGTTGCAGAAGGCGTACAGGGTCGGCACGTACTCGATCGGGAAGGTCGGCGCGGCGATGGTGCGGACCTGGAGGATCTCGCCGGCCGCCCCGACCCGCAGGAACCAGACGAGCGCGTCCTCCCAGCGGCCGAGCAGCCGGCCCGCCGGGTCCGCCGCGACCGCGTACCCCCGGCGGCGCAGCACCGCCGCGACCAGCTCGTCGGTCAACGGCCGCAACGCCCCGGGGCGCCCGGCCAGGGGGCCGTCCGGGCCGTCCTCGATCTCGGGCGACGCCATCGGGCATCCCTTCTGAGGCGAATAACACAACAGGCGGCGTCGCCCGTGCTGCGACGCGCGGACACGACCCGGAAAAGCGGCGATCCACCGGGTCCCGCCGTTACGGTGACTCTATGGCGGGCCGTACCTCTCAGGCGAGCCGGCGACGCGGCGCGTCGCCGCGCGGCACCACGAACAGTCGTGCCCGCCAACCGGCGAAGAAGACCACCAAGGCGACGCCCCGGCGGCGCACCGCCGCCCGGCCCGGGCCGGCCGTCCATGTCGGCCGGGCGATCGGTGCGGTGTGGATGGGGCTCGCGCACGGCGTCGGCTGGGCGGTGCGGGCCGCCGGCCGGCAGGCCGCCTCGGCCCGCGACCTCGACCCGGAGCACCGCCGCGACGGCGCGGGCCTGCTGCTGCTCGGCCTCTCCCTGCTCAGCGCGGTGGCCCTCTGGTTCTCCGGGGCCGGCCCGCTGGGGGCCCGGCTCGCCGACACCGTGCGGCTCTTCCTCGGCGCGATCTCGATCGTCGTGCCGGTGCTGCTGTCGATCGGGGCGTGGCGGCTGATGCGCACGCCGGCCGAGCCGGAGCACCGGGGGCGGGGCCTGGTCGGCTGGGGGTCCATGCTGGTCGCCACCGCCGCGATGCTGCACATCGGACAGAACCCGGTGGACCCGGTCCAGCGCGACTACGCGGGCGGCCTGATCGGCGCGGGCGTCGGCAACGTGCTGGAGACCGCCGTGACCGCCTGGGTGGCGGTGCCGCTGCTGCTCCTGCTGCTGGTCTTCGGCCTGCTGGTGGTCACCGCGACGCCGATCAACAAGATCCCGGAGCGGCTCGGGCTGCTCGCCGGCGCGGTGGTCGGCCCGCCGCCGGCCGCCGAGGAGGCCGAGGCGGAGCCCGTCGAGAAGAAGCCGGCCCGCCGCCGCCCGGCCAAGCGCGCCGCGCCGCCGCTGCCGGACCCGGACGACTTCGACGGCGAGGCGTACGAGGGCGCCGACCTCCAGGAGACCGTGGTGTTGCCCCGCAAGGCCCCGGCGAAGGTGCCCGCCACCCGCAAGCCGGTCGAGCCGCCGGAGCACTCGCCGCCGCCCACCCGGGCGGAGCAGCTCGCGCTCACCGGCCTGGCCGGCGACTACACGCTGCCCCCGGCCAACCTGCTCAGCGGGGGCGCCGCGCCGAAGACCCGCAGCAAGGCCAACGACGAGGTGATCGCCGCGCTCACCGGCGTGTTCGACCAGTTCGGCGTGGACGCCGAGGTCACCGGCTTCACCCGGGGCCCGACGGTCACCCGGTATGAGGTGGAGCTGGGCCCGGGCGTGAAGGTCGAGCGGATCACCCAGCTCTCCCGCAACATCGCGTACGCGGTGAAGTCCCCCGACGTGCGCATCCTCAGCCCGATCCCGGGCAAGAGCGCGGTCGGCGTGGAGATCCCGAACACCGACCCGGAGAACGTGGCGCTGGGCGACGTGCTGCGCTCCCGCGCCGCCACCAGCGACCACCACCCGATGGTGGTCGCGCTCGGCAAGGACATCGAGGGCGGCTTCGTGGTGGCCAACCTCGCGAAGATGCCGCACATCCTGATCGCCGGCGCCACCGGGGCCGGCAAGTCGAGCTGCCTCAACTCCCTGCTGGTGTCCATCCTCACCCGGGCCACCCCGGACGAGGTGCGACTGCTGCTGATCGACCCGAAGCGCGTCGAGATGACCGGCTACGAGGGCATCCCGCACCTGGTCACCCCGATCGTGACCAACGCGAAGAAGGCGGCCGACTCGCTGGAGTGGGTCGTCCGCGAGATGGACATGCGCTACGACGACCTCGCCGCGAACGGGGTCCGGCACATCGACGACTTCAACCGCAAGGTGCGCACCGGGGAGATCAAGGCCCCGCCGGGCAGCGAGCGGGAGATGCGGCCGTACCCGTACCTGCTGGTGATCGTGGACGAGCTGGCGGACCTGATGATGGTCGCGCCGCGCGACGTGGAGGACTCGGTCGTCCGGATCACGCAGCTCGCCCGCGCCGCCGGCATCCACCTGGTGCTGGCCACCCAACGGCCGAGCGTGGACGTGGTCACCGGCCTGATCAAGGCCAACGTGCCGTCCCGGCTGGCCTTCGCCACCTCGTCGCTGGCCGACTCGCGGGTCATCCTCGACCAGCCGGGCGCGGAGAAGCTGCTGGGGCGCGGCGACGGCCTCTTCCTGCCGATGGGCGCGTCGAAGCCGATCCGCATCCAGGGGGCCTGGGTCACCGAGCGCGAGATCGCCGACGTGGTGAAGTTCTGCAAGGACCAGCGGGAGCCGGAGTTCCGCCCGGACGTGCTGGCCCCGGCGCAGGACAGCAAGAAGAAGATCGACGAGGAGATCGGCGACGACCTGGACCTGCTGGTGCAGGCGGTCGAGCTGGTGGTCACCTCGCAGTTCGGCTCGACGTCGATGCTTCAGCGCAAGCTGCGGGTCGGCTTCGCCAAGGCCGGCCGGTTGATGGACCTGATGGAGACCCGGGGCGTGGTCGGCCCGTCCGAGGGTTCCAAGGCCCGCGACGTGCTGGTCAAGCCGGACGAGCTGGAGGAGGTCCTCGCCGGCCTCGGCGGCGCGGACGACTGACCCGGGCGGGTCAATCCTCGCTCACCCACCGTGATGACGCTGCGGAGGTGACTCCGCGTCGCTCCCCTTCCACCCGGCCCCACTCCTCCCGCTCCCTTTGCTCTGCACCCACGGACGCATCCCCCGCCTGACCAGTAGTTTCGCGGCGCCGTCGGGCGGCGAGCGGAACCGGCCGGTTGCGTTGAGTGAACCGCTGCGTATGTGGGTGCAGAGCAAAGGGCGGCGTGGGGGTGGCGGGGTCGGGCGGCGAGGTTGCTGTGTGTAACGCGTTGACGCGGCCGGGTGCGGTCGCGCGGGACGCGCGGGACGGTATGGACGGTGCCGGACGGTATGGACGGCGCGGGGCCCGCCGGGAATCCGGCGGGCCCCTGCGCTCGCGCGTCGCTCGTCGCGGATCGCGGGTGGATTGGGGTGCTCAGGCGTTCAGGATCACCGCGCTGAGGATCATGCCGAGCACGGCGCCGGCCACGCTGGCGGCGGCGGCGTACCAGCCGAGCGGCTTGTCGCCGAGGACCGCGCCGACCACGCCGAGGATCACGCCGAGCAGGCCGAAGATCACCGGCGACACGAAGACCGCGAGGGCGGCGAAGACGAAGGCGACGATGGTGCAGATCCGGGCGGCGTTGGTGCGCGGGCGGGTGGTGGCGTGGGTGTCGGCCATGACGTCCTCCGTGGTGAGCCTCGTTCTACCGTCGACCGGATCACTACCCACCGGTGCCGAGAACTACGCATCCCGGTCGGTCAGGGGAAGACCGGTCAGTGGAAGACCTTGAGGCCGACCACCCCGGCGACGACCAGCAGCAGGCAGACGATGCGGGGCAGGCTCGCCGACTCGTGCAGCGCCAGCATGCCGACCAGCGCGGTGCCGACCGCGCCGATGCCCACCCAGACCGCGTAGCCGGTGCCGACGGGGATCTCGCGCAGCGCGTACGCCAGCCCGGCCATGCTGAGCACGAGGGCCACCCCGAAGACGAGGGACGGCACGAGCCGGCTGAAGCCGGCGCTGCGGTCGAGGGCGACCGCCCACGCGGTCTCGAGAAGTCCGGAGATCACCAACACGATCCAGGCCATGCCGCAACACCTCTGCTTCGGTGCCCGGGCCTGCGGTGCCGGGGCGAGTGTGGTCGGTTGTCACAGGTGCGGCGTCTTGGCCTGACCGGGTACGCCCACCACTCGTCCGGGGCGGCCCTGGGGCCGCCGCGACCGACGTTAGCACCGGCCGGGGCGACGGCGGGGGTGAGCCGGGCCACCGCCGGTTGACGTGAAGCGACGCCCTGCTCGCCGCGTACGCCGGCCGCCTGGTGGCCCCGCCCCGGGCCGCCGTTGCGGGCCGCCGTCCGCCCGCCCGGTACCCTCGGATGGTGTCTGCCACCGCCCCCTCCCCGCAATCCGCCGGCCGCCGCGTCGCCCTGCTGACCCTCGGCTGCGCCCGCAACGAGGTCGACTCGGAGGAGCTGGCCGCCCGGCTGCACGCCGACGGCTGGCAGGTCACCACCGACGGCGAGGGGGCCGACGTGGTGGTCGTCAACACCTGCGGCTTCGTGGAGAAGGCCAAGCAGGACTCGATCCAGACGCTGCTCGCCGCCGCCGACACCGGCGCGAAGGTGGTCGCGGCCGGCTGCATGGCCGAGCGGTACGGCCGCGAGCTGGCCGAGAGCCTGCCCGAGGCGCAGGCGGTGCTGAGCTTCGACGACTACCCGGACATCGCCGCCCGGCTCGACGCCGTCGTCGCCGGGGAGGCGCTCGACGCGCACACCCCGCGCGACCGCCGGGAGCTGCTGCCGCTGACCCCGGTCGCCCGGCGCGACAGCGCCGTCTCGCTGCCCGGCCACGGCACCGCCCGGGCCGCCGTGGCCACCGACGAGCACACCCCGGCCCACCTGCGGCAGGTGCTGCGGCGTCGGCTCGACACCGGCCCGGTCGCGTCGCTCAAGCTGGCCAGTGGTTGCGACCGCCGCTGCGCGTTCTGCGCCATCCCCGCCTTCCGCGGCGCGTTCGTCTCGCGTACGCCCGACGAGCTGCTCGCCGAGGCGGAGTGGCTGGCCAGGACGGGCGTGCGGGAGCTGGTGCTGGTCAGCGAGAACTCCACGTCGTACGGCAAGGACCTGGGCGACCCCCGGGCGCTGGAGAAGCTGCTGCCGCAGCTCGCCGCGATCGACGGGATCGTCCGGGTCCGGGCGAGCTACCTCCAGCCCGCCGAGACCCGCCCCGGCCTGGTCGAGGCGATCGCCACCACACCGGGCGTCGCGCCCTACTTCGACCTGTCGTTCCAGCACTCCAGCGAGCCGGTGCTGCGCCGGATGCGCCGCTTCGGCTCCACCGACCGGTTCCTGGAGCTGCTGGCCGCCGCCCGCGCCCTGGCCCCGGAGGCCGGCGCGCGGAGCAACTTCATCGTCGGCTTCCCCGGCGAGACCCGGGGCGACGTCGACGAGCTGGTCCGGTTCCTCAGCGCGGCCCGGCTCGACGCGATCGGCATGTTCGACTACAGCGACGAGGACGGCACCGAGGCCGCCGGCCTGCCCGGCAAGGTCTCCGCCGCGACGATCAAGCGCCGGTACGACCGGCTCAGCGCCCTCGCCGACGAGCTGTGCTCGCAGCGGGCCGAGGAACGGCTCGGCTCGACGGTCGAGGTGCTGGTCGACTCGGTCGACGACGGCGTGGTCGAGGGCCGGGCGGCGCACCAGGCCCCCGAGGTCGACGGCTCCACCACCCTGGTCGCCCCGGCCGACGGCGGGGTGGACCTGGCGGCGCTGCGCCCCGGCGACCTCGTGCGGGCCACGGTGACCGCCACCGAAGGGGTGGACCTGGTCGCCGTACCGGATGAGATGATCTCGGCTGCGCCCGGCGCGGCACGGTGACGGCGGGCCCTGAGAAGGCGGGGGAGCCACGTGGTGCGGTGCCAGGTTCGCCGCGGCGGCCCGAGCGGGGCACGCCGGTGACGCCGACGGCGGAGTCGACGCAGCCGCCGGTGGTCGCCCGGGTGCCGGTGCTCAACGCGGCCAACGGGCTGACCCTGCTGCGGCTGGTGCTGGTGCCGGTCTTCGCGGCCTCGGTGGTCGCCTCCGGCACGACCCACGCCGGGTGGCGGATCGCGGCCTGCCTGATCTTCGCCGTCGCCTCGGTCACCGACCTGGTGGACGGCTGGATCGCCCGCCGCTTCGGCCTGGTCACCTCGGTCGGCAAGGTGGCCGACCCGATCGCCGACAAGGCGCTCACCGGCGCGGCCCTGCTGCTGCTGTCCTGGTACGACCTGCTGCCCTGGTGGGTGACCGGCGTCATCCTGGCCCGGGAGCTGGGCATCACGGCGCTGCGGTTCTGGGTGATCCGGCACGGCGTCATCGCGGCCAGCCGGGGCGGCAAGATCAAGACGGCGCTCCAGATCCTGGCCATCACCTGGTACCTGTGGCCGATGCCGGCCGGGCTCGCCGCCGTCGGCCCGTGGCTGATGGCCGCCGCGGTCGGCGTCACGGTGGTCACCGGCTTCGACTACGTGGCCCAGGCGCTGCGCCTGCGCCGCCCCGCGCGCGAGGATGCGTAGGCCGGCGCGGGGGTGCGTAGACCGGCCGGCTCGGGGAAAGGGACGTTTCCATGGGAACTGACGCGAACGGCCACCGGCCGGCAGGCAGCCCGGCGGCCGGCGTGGTGCACCGCCTCGCCGAGCGGCACGAGACGCTGGCCACCGTCGAGTCGCTCACCGGCGGCCTGCTCTCCGCCTCGGTGGTGGAGATCGCCGGGGTCAGCGGCGTCTACCGGGGCGGCCTGGTCGTCTACGCCACCGAGCTGAAGTCGGCGCTGGCGGGCGTACCGGAGGAGTTGCTGGCCGAGCGCGGCCCGGTGGACCCGGACGTGGCCCGCGCCCTGGCCGAGGGCGGCCGGCGGCGCTGCGGAGCGGACTGGGGGCTGGCCACCACCGGCGTGGCCGGGCCGCAGCCGCAGGACGGCAAGCCGGTCGGGCTGGTCTACGTCGCGGTCGCCGGGCCGGCCGGCGTCGAGGTCCGCCGGCTCGACCTCGACGGGGGCCGGGACCACATCCGGACCGCCGCGGTGATCGAGGCGTTGCGGCTGCTCGCCGAGCGGATCGACGCGGCCGTGCCCGGCCCCGGGGCGGGCGTGTCGCGCTCCGGCGACGGCGACGCCGCGCCCGCCGCGGCGGCCCGCCGCTGAGCCCCGCGGCCAGAAGGACGGGCGGGGTGGGATGTCACCGGGGCCCGCAGCGGGTACGGTTGCGGGAAGGTTCCGACGCGCGGCGTCGACGCCGGGGCGGCCCGCCGCGCCGGCACGGCGTCGGTGAAGAGGGTGAGACCCGTCAGGGGAGGTGCGATGGTCCTGCTACGCCGGGTGATCGGTGACGCACTGCGGGCGCGCCGGCAGGGGCAGCACCGCACCCTGCGCGAGGTCTCCTCGGCGGCCAACGTCAGCCTGGGCTACCTGTCCGAGATCGAGCGCGGCCAGAAGGAGCCCTCCAGCGAACTGCTGGCCGCCATCTGCGACGCCCTCGGCGCCCGCCTCTCCGAGCTGCTGCGCGAGGTCAGCGACACGGTGGCGCTCGCCGAGCAGCTTCCCGGGGTGCTGGTGCCGGTGCAGGACGAGCCGGCCGAGCCGGTCGAGTCCCCGGTGGCCCGCGCCTCGGTGCGCAAGTCGACCGGCCGGGGGGTCCGGCAGGTCACCTCCGGCGGCCCGGTGGCCGTGGCGGTGCACCAGGACTCGCCGCTGAAGGCGACCCTGCGCACCCGGGTGCGCCCTGCCGAGCGCGACCGCGACGTCGTCTGCGCCGCCTGATCCCACCCGCCTCCCGCAGGTCGCCCGAGGACGTGGCCGGGCTTTCCCGCGCCGCGTACTGTTGATCAGACGGTGGCGTGCCGCCGGTGACGCACGGATGCCGGGCTGGCGCCCGGCTGGGACGATGGGGGTCACCGCCGCACGACCGCCGGCCGGACCGCCCGGCCTGGCCCGGGCGGCGCGACTCTACTGAGGGGATACCGCGGAGATGGCGAACCCGTTCGTCAAGGGCTGGAAATACCTGATGGCGCTCTTCGGTGCCCGGATCGACGAACACGCCGACCCCAAGGTGCAGATCCAGCAGGCGATCGAGGAGGCGCAGCGCCAGCACCAGGCGCTGGTGCAGCAGGCGGCGGCGGTGATCGGCAACCAGCGGCAGCTGGAGATGAAGCTGTCCCGCCAGATGACCGAGGTCGAGCGGCTCCAGGGCAACGCCCGGCAGGCCCTGGTCCTCGCCGACCAGGCCCGGGCCCGGGGCGACGAGGCGGAGGCCGGGAAGTACGAGCAGACCGCCCAGGTGCTCGCCACCCAGCTCGTCTCCGCCGAGCAGGCCACCGAGGACCTGAAGACCCTGCACGACCAGGCGCTCGGCGCCGCCGCGCAGGCCCGCCGGGCGGTGGAGAACAACTCGATGATCCTCCAGCAGAAGCTGGCCGAGCGCACCAAGCTGCTCAGCCAGCTCGAACAGGCCAAGATGCAGGAGAGCGTGGCCCAGTCGCTGGAGTCGATGTCGTCGCTCACCGCCTCCGGCAGCACCCCGTCGCTGGACGCGGTGCGGGACCGCATCGAGCAGCGCTACGCCACCGCGATGGGCCGCGCCGAACTGGCCGGCAACTCCGTCGAGGGCCGGATGCTGGAGATCCAGAAGGCGTCCCTGGACTCGGCCGGCTCGTCCCGGCTGGAGCAGATCCGGGCCAGCATGGCCGGCGAGCAGCTCGCCGGCCGGCAGGACCGCCCGGCCGTGGGGCAGCAGGGGCAGGCCGCACCCGCCGCGCCGGCCGTCGACCCGGCCGCCGCGGCCCGGCTCGACCAGCTCCGGGCCAGCATGGGCCAGGACCGCGGCACCGGGGACACCAGCGCCGCCGGTTGAGCGGCACCAGCGCCGCCGGCCGGGCGGCCCCGGCACCGCCCGACCCGGCGGCCGGAACGAGGAGGCACGGGTGGCAGACGAGCGAGCACGATACTTCCGCCAGCTCCGCAGGCTGCGGCGGTCCGCCCGCCGGTGGAGCGTGCTGGGCGGCGGGCTGACCGGGGCGGCGGCGGTGCTGACCCCGTACGCCGGGCTGGGTCTGCCCGACGCGGCGTGGGCCGGCGCGGCCGGCAGCGCGGTGGCCCTGGCCGTCTGGCGGTGGATCGACCTGCGGGCCCTCGCGGCGAGGCCCGCGCCCCCGGCCCTCGACCCGGCCGAGGCCGCCGCCCGGTCCCGGGCCCGGCTCGTCGCCGCCGTGGAGCGGCTTCCCGCCGGGCAGGGGGTGGTGGCGGAGGTGCGCCGCGCCCGGTCCCGGCTGGCCCTGCGCGGCACCAGCGTGGCGCAGCCGTGGGCCCGGCTGGACCGGGCCGCGCTCACCCTCGGCGGGATGGCCGGCCGGCTGACCGGCCTGGCCGAGCCGGCGGTGTCCGAGGCCGCCGCCGCCGACCGGTCGCTGCGCGAGCTGGCCGGGCGGGTGGCCAGCGTCGAGCGGGCCCTGCGGCTCGCCCCCGCCGACGCCCGTGCCCCCCTCGCCGAGGCCCACCGCGAGCTGTCCGCCCAGCTGGAGAGCGGGGTGGCAGCGTACGAGCGGCTGGTGGTGGCCGCCGCCGGCTACCTCGCCGAGGACGCCCGCTCCGACGCCGGTCACCTCGGCGGCCGGGCCGCCAGCGAGCAGGCCGCCGCGTCCCGGCTCGCCGAGGCGACGGACCTGCTGCACGGCGTGGCGTCGGCGCTGGCCGAGCTGCGCACCGTCGGCGAGCCCCTGCGCACCGTCGGCGACCCGCTGCGCGCCCCCACCCACTGAGCCGCCTCAGTCGGGGGTGGTCACGGCGACCGCCGGGGTGAACGGGGAGCTGCCGACGACGTTGCCGGCCCGCACCCGGTAGTGGTAGGTCACGCCCCGGGCCAGGCCGGTGTTGACGAACGCCCGCCCGTGCACCGTGAACGCGGCGACCTCCCGCTCGAACGCCGGGTCGACCGCCCGCTGCACCAGGAACCCGGCCCCCGGGCCGCCCGGCGGGTCCGCCGCCCAGGTCAGGGTCACCGTGGCGGTGTCCGGGCCGGGGGCGCTCGCGACGGCGGTCAGCCCGGTCGGCGGGGCCGGCCGGGGCGGGCTGGTGACGGTGGCGACCGTCGACCACGGCGACGCGACCCCCTGGTACGTGGTGCGCACCCGGTAGTAGTAGGTGGTCTCCGGGGCGACGACGGCGTCGACGTGCTGTTCCTGCACCCCGATGGCCGTGGTGGCGGGGCCGCTGGTGAACGTCGGGTTGGTGGCCCGCTGCACGTCGACGCCGGTGGCGAAGGAGCGGTTCGCCCAGCGCAGCGCGACCCGTAGCGGCGCCGCCGGTGGGATCGCCGCGGCCAGCCCGGTGGGCGCGGCGAGGCGCACCGCCGCCGGCACCCCGTTGGACCAGGCGGAGCAGCTCACCTCGTTCTCCGCCCGGATCCGATAGTGGTAGGTGACGCCGGGGGTGACCGTCGAGTCGGTGTAGCGGGTTGCGGCGGCGGCCACGGTGATCGCGGTGACCCCCTCGGTGAACGCGACGTCGGTGGCCCGCTGGAGCAGGTGGCTGCTGGCCGGGGGACGCCCGCCGTTGCCGGTCCAGGTCAGCGCGATCGCCGGCAGCACGGTCGCCGAGCCGGGCACCGGCGTGGCGGTCAGCCCGGTCGGGGCGAGCGGGGCGACCCGCAGCACCAGCGGGCGGCTCATGCCCTGGTCGCGGTGGCCGGCGAGCTGGCTGTGCCAGCGGTACTCCCACCCCATGTTGACCAGTTGGTTGACCACCGCCGCCGGCCGCCCGTCGACGGGACTGACCGCCGTCGAGCCGATCCGGGCGCCGGCCGGGCGGGTCGGGTCGAGCAGCCGTACGCTGTCGCCGATCTTGAACGGCAGGGCGGGGGCGACCGGCCGCAGCGCCACGATCACGTCCTCGCGGGGGTTGACCCGCACCGTCTCCTTCCAGCCCAGCTCGTTCGGCGCGGGCGGGCGGATCGTCCCGTCCCAGCCGACCCGGTTGACCACCTGCACGTCGCAGCCGCCGACGTGTACGGGGTGGGTCTGCGGGGTGTTGCCGACGATCCGCCAGAGCTGGGTGCCGTCGGCGGGCGCGCCGACCGGCACCGTCGGGTCGGCGATCACCAGCGTCTCGGTGGCCGGGTCGACCGGCCCGAGCGGCAGGGTGGCCGGGCCCAGCGGCCCGGCGTGCGGGTGGGCCACCCCGAGCCGGCCGGCGACCCGCCCGTACGCCGGGTCGAAGACGTGCTGCACCGCCTTCACCGTCAGCGGCAGCGTCACCGGCGCGGGGGAGCCGACCGGGGTGAAGCTGACCGCGATGGCGTGCGCCGGCACCACCGTCTGCCGGGCCGTCCGGGTGCCGAACGCGGGGTCGTACGCCGGCTGGGGCACGATCGGCGGGCGCTGGCTGGCCGCGTACGCGGCGGGCAGCCGCCCGGCCAGCCGGTCGAGGTCGTACGGCTCGGCCGGGTCGCCGGCCACCCGGAACTGGAGCAGGGTGCGGGTGTTCGGCCCGTACCCGGGCAGGGTGCCGGGGCCGCCGCCGACGGCGGTGCGGTCCGGGCCGCCCGTGTGGTGGTCGTTGCGGGGGTCGAAGCGGGGCAGCGGGGCCGGGCAGTCGTTGTAGAGGATCAGGGTGGCCCCGGACGGGACGGCCGAGAAGTCGACCACCACGTCGGCCCGCTCCCCGGGGGCGAGCAGCAGGGTGTGCCCGTCCACGTTGAGCACCGTCGGGTCCTGCCGGTCGTACCGGTAGCCGACCGGCCGGTTCGGCAGCACCGCCGGGGCCGGCAGCAGGCCGCACTCGTTGCCGACCTGGATCATCGCCGGCCCGGCGGCGGCCGGGTCGGGCACCCCGCCGTCGCGCCCGTCGACGGGCCAGTGCGGCGGGCGGCCGGGCGCGCGGGCGGCCTCCACCATCGGCACCTCGCCCGCGTCGGCGTCGAGCAGCCCGCCGTCCGCGTCCCACATCGGCCCGTCGGAGCGGGCCCGGTAGAGCTGGAGGTTGAGGGAGCGGTCCGCGCAGGCGTTGAGGATCCGGAACCGGTACGCCTTCGGCGCGACAATCAGGTACGGGTACGCGACGCCGTTGACCAACGGCGTGTCCCCGTACGCCTCGGGCACCGCCGACGGGTGCGGCACGCCCGGGGCCAGCGGCGGCTCGTCGGGGGCGGCGACGGGATCGTGGTGCGGGTTCGGCACGGGCCCGCCCGTGGCCCCCGGCGCGGTCGCCTGCTGCGCGTCGTCGGGTCCCGGCCGGCCCGGCGGCGCGTCGGCCGGCGGGGCGGGCCGGGTCCACGGGCCGTAGTCCCAGCGGCCGGTCGGGTTCGTCCCCGACGGGCGGGACGGGTGCTGCCGGGGCTGGTAGACGTGCGGGTGCCAGAGGCTGCCCCGGGCCCCCCAGCGGTCCCGGTCCCACGTCGGGTCCTGGCCGGCGAGCTGCGTGTCGTCGGGCACGAACGTGCGGTCGGTGACCACCAGCGGAAGCTGCTCGGCGGGCAGCACCCCGTCGGCGACGAGGCCCTCCTCGGCCTCGTCGGTGAGCAGGTAGACGGCGAGCTGCCCGGAGCAGACGGTGAGCCGGGACAGGCCGAGGGTGTTGTCGTGCAGCCACATGAGCCGGCCGCTCTGCTCGTTGGGGTAGTAGAGCGTGGTCGCCCCCGGGCCGGGCGGCGGCATGTCCGGCACGTGGGTCAACCCCACCCCCGTCGGGTACGGGGTGATCTCCCCGGCCGGCGTCACCCACTGCCACGGGTTGCCGGCGCTGATCCAGCCGGTCTGCCCGCCGTACAGGTGCGGCACCGCCCGGTTCTGCGGGTAGGGCGCCGGCCCGTCCAGCGGGCCCGCCCCGGCCCCGTCGAGCGTCGCGTCGACGGGCAGGAACAGCTCCCCGGCCCGGCCGGTGGGCAACTGGTTGATGAACTTGATCCGCACCGGCCGGCCGCGCCGGGCCACGATCACCGGCCCGCACAGGTACGGCCGGTCGGGCGGGGCCACCGTGTTGTGCCCGTTGCCGTCGGTGCCGAGGTTGAGCTGCCGGTAGCCGCGCAGCCGGGTGGCGGGCAGGTCGCGGTGCAGGCGCTGCGCGTACTCCTGGAGGCCGATCTCGTAGTAGTCGCAGCCCGGCCACGTGATGGTGTCCGGCACGGCGACCGGCAGCCACCCGCCCAGCTCGGTGCGGCCCCCCTCGCCGGGCCGGGGCAGCGCGTCGACGAACTTGCGCAGGCCCGTGCCGGGGACGACCCCGCCGCGTTCGTCCGGCGCGGGGACGGGCACCGGCAGCGGGCTGGCGGCGAAGTTGGGCACCGGGCCGAAGCAGCGTGGGACGGCCGCCGGGTCGAGGCTGGCCGGCGCCACCTCCCCGGCTTTGGCCACGTCGGGCCCGGTCGCCTCGGCGGTCCGGGCCGCCGGCACGGTCGGCCCCGGCTCCGCGCCGGTACGCGCGGGCCGGTCGACGAAGTTGGAGCGCAGTCTGCGGAACAGCACGATGGCTCTCCCCGGATCGATCATGGCGTGGCGACCGCCACCCCCTCGGGACGGCCGCGCCCGCCCGTTGACTGTCGGTGAGCACTCAACCGCAGCATGCGACGTCGGAGGGGTGGTGCGGAACTACCCAATCGTCCCTATCTGCTCCACGTCCCGGCCGCTGAGACGGCGTGTCGCCGCAGGTCAGGGTGTCGGCGCGGGCTGGCAGGCCCCTGTCCCCGGCCCGGCCCCTGTCCCCGGTTGGCAGACCGGGCACCAGTAGGTGACCCGCTCGCCCAGCTCCTCCTTGCGGATCGCGGTGCCGCAACGGCGGCACGGCTGGGCGCGCCGGCCGTACACGTAGCTCGTCTCGCCCCGGCGCAACGACCCGGTGGTGCTCTGCGTCCACCGCCCCCGGTTGGCCGCCAGCAGCCGCTGGGCGAGCGCGACCGTGCCGGCCAGGTCGGGCACCGCGCCGACCGGCGTCCACGGCGACAGCCCGCGCAGGAACAGCACCTCGCACTTGTAGAGGTTGCCCACCCCGGCCAGGTTGCGCTGGTCGAGCAGCGCCTCGCCGATCGTCGCCTCCGGCGCGGCGGCGAGCCGGCGGACCGCCTCGGCCGGGTCCCAGTCCGCGCCGAGCAGGTCCGGCCCGAGGTGGCCGACGAGGGCGTCCTCCTCGGCGGTCGGCACCAGCGCCAGCTCGTGCAGGTGGTAGCCCACGGCCACCGCGCCGGGGGCGCGCAGCACCACCCGGATCAGGTGCGCGGGCCGGCCGGTCCAGCGTTCCCCCGGCGCGTACGCCCGCCACGCCCCGTCCATCCGCAGGTGCGAGTGCAGCGTCCAGGCGGTGACCCCGCCCGTCCGGCGCGCCGTCGACCGCCCGGCGGGGCCGGCATCCGGGTCGACCGGCGCGGGCGCGGCGAGCCGCAGCAGCAGGTGCTTGCCCCGGCTCGCCGACTCGCGCACCGTCCAGCCGGCCAGGTCGGTGCCCGCCAGCCGGGGCACCCGGAAGTCGGACGCGGTCAGCCGGGCACCGTCGAGCGCCCGCCCCAGCACGCGGGCGGTGTTCCAGACGGTGTCGCCTTCGGGCATGCCGCCATTGTCCCCGCCAGGGCGGTGTCCACCCGGGCCGGGGCGGTGTGGGCCCCCCGAGGGTCAGGGGCGCTCCTCCGGGCGGGCCGGGCGCACCATGTCCTGGTAGCGGGGGTGGCTGGCGCCGTAGACGGCGAAGTTCAGCCGGGCGAGGGTCAGGCTCAGGTCGCCGTTGGGGCCGCCCCGGACCACGTCGGCGTCGGCGTCACTCTGACCGTCGTCGGTCCAGAAGCAGACCGGGCACGTGCCGCCCCCGGTCAGCGAGGCGCAACAGGGACATGCCGAAGGAACCCACTGAACACCCACCGGGAGAGCATTCCACAACCGACGATCCGGCATCACTCCGACGGTGGGCCGATTTCACGTTCCGGCCACGTCCTCCTCGGCGGTGACGCCTCAGCCCTCCGCGGCGGTGACGCCTCAGCCCTCCTCGGCGGTGACGGTCACCAGGTCGCCTGGTGCGACGCGCAGCACGTCGGCGGCCCGGCCGCCGTTGACGGCGGCGGCGACCAGGCCGGCCGAGTCGACGTACACGACCAGCGCGCCGGGCGGGGCGTCGCCGAACGTACGCCCGTGCGTCGCCGCCCGACCGGCCACCCGCAGCCGGGCCGGCAGCGGGGCGAGCCGCCCGCCCGGCGCGGCGAGCTGCACGTTGCCGAAGTGGTCCACGGTCAGCACCTCGGCGGCGAACCCGCCCGGCTCGGCCCGCAGCACCGGCTCGGGCAGCCGGACCAGGCCCGTCGGGTCGACCGCCGGCCCCGCGTCGGCCAGCGGCGCGCCCGACGCCAGCCGGGCGGCCACCGGGGCGAAGACGTCCCGGCCGTGGAAGGTGCGGGAGACCTCGGGTGCCAGCCACTGCGGGTTGGTCAGCTCCACGGCGGCCGTCACCCCGCCGAGCGCGGCGGCGGCGTCGGGCAGCAGCCCGTTGTCCGGCCCGACCAGCGTCCCGCCCGGCGTGGCCAGGGCCACCCCGCGCCGCGCGGTGCCCACCCCCGGGTCGACCACCGCGACGTGCACCCCCACCGGCAGGTACGGCACCGTCTGGGCGAGCACGGCCGCGCCCCGCCGCACGTCGGCCGGCGGGACGAGGTGGGTCACGTCGATCACCCGGGCGGCCGGGGCGATCCTCGCGATCACCCCGTGGCAGGCGGCCACGAACCCGTCGGTCAGGCCGTAGTCGGTGGTCAACGAGATCCACGCCATCGGCGTCCTCCTACGTGCTCGCTCGTGCTTGGTGCTCGTGCTTCGGCTCGCTCGTGCTCGTGCTCTCGCCTGCCTGCCCGGTTGCCTGCCTGCCCGGTTGCCTGCGGGCCCGGTCGCTTGCTGGCTGGTTGCTTGCTTGCCTGCTTGACGGCGCGGGGCGGCACGGCTGCCGGCTCGACGCTAGCCTCCCGAGGCATGACGCGCGTGCTGCTGGTGCCCGGCCGCAACGATCCTCGGCCCGAGCACTGGCAGGAGTGGCTGGCCCGGCGCGATCCCGCGCGCCGGATGGTCCGGCATGCCACCCCCGGGCGGTACGTGGCCGACGAGCGGGTGGCCGCCCTAGCCGCCGCCCTCGACGGGGTCACCGCGCCGACGGTGCTGGTGGCGCACAGCGCCGGCTGCCTCACCGTGGCCCTGTGGGCGGCGTCCTGCGGGCCCGGCCCGGTGCGGGGCGCGCTGCTGGTCACCCCGCCCGACATCGCCGAGCCGTGGACGGACGGGACGTCGGTGTTGCCGGCCCTGCCCGACGACCGGCTGCCGTTCCCGTCGATCCTGGCGGCCAGCCGCACCGACCCGGTGATGACGTACGACCGGGCGGCGCACTGGGCCCGGCGGTGGGGATCCGAACTGGTCGACCTCGGCGACGCGGGGCACCTGACGACGACCGACGGCTACGGCCCGTGGCCCAAGGCGGAGACCCTGATCGCCCGCCTGAGCACCGACTGACCGAGACCCAGTGACATCACTCCCACGTGCGCGGGAGCAGGAAGAAAATCCTCACGTCACCCGTGAAAAGCACGGATCACCCCCGCGTGCGCGGGGAGCAGGTCGGGGCTGGCGGGCTGCTGGTCCTGGTCGTGGGATCACCCCCGCGTGCACGGGGAACAGGGCGACGGGCAGGCCGTGGCATGTTAGGCGGCGGGATCACCCCGCGTGCGCGGGGAACAGGCCTACTCTCCAACGGGAAGTGGTGGCAGAAGCGGGATCACCCCGCGTGCGCGGGGAACAGGCTTCCTGAACTGGGGTGCTAAAGATCAATTATCTTGTTTTCCTTCACTTTGCGCCGCATGCTCATCTCCTGCGAGGTCTGGCTTTCGCGGCATGCAGGGCAGGATCAGGCTAATGGACATGTCGATGTTCGGAGAAGTGCGGCACCCGCCCTCAGGCCGTAGGCAGCAGGATCGCCGCCACGAGATGGATGAGTCGCTGCCGACAGGCGAGGGCTGCATAGATCTTGGAAGATTTCGGCCCCTCTAGGGGCCGAAATCTTCCAAGATCTCCCAGTGTCGGCGTCGGGCGGCTTCAGGGAGCCGCCGTGAATGGGGTAGGTGTGCAAGGTCGTGCTCGATCCATGAAAGTGTGGCCACCTGGCCGGCAGCGAGGGGACTCTTTCCCTGATCGAGCACGAGCGACCTCACAGGACGAGCAGCTGCACTCGATTGGCATCGCGAAGAGCGGCCGTCGCAATCCGGACTGGAGCGGAGTGATCAGCGTGGATTGTCATCGGCGCGTCTGCTCCATGAGGATCTGCCGTGATCCGCACTGCCGGTGCAGTGGCCGGACGGTGCTTGCGTCGTCGGCGCTCTTGGCATTGCCCGGGACGGGGTCCGTCGTTCTGGCGCATCATCCAGCCGAATGCTCACTGTTACTGCCCGGCAACTGCTTCGGTGTACCGTCCGAGGTGGCGGCGCAACCCCTGGTGGCGGTCGGCCGTCGCCCGGCGCTTCACCTGGGAAGGAGCCCCACCCATGGATACTCTTGGTCGTCGGATCGCCGAGATCCGCGGTCGGCGTGGGATGTCGCAGCGGGAGTTGGCGCAGGCGGCCAGCGTAAGCGTCGACCTGGTGTCCAAGCTGGAGCAGGGGCAGCGCCGGTCGGCGCGGCTGGACACCGTGGCGGCGCTGGCCCAGGCTCTCGACGTGACCCTGGCCGAGCTGCTCGGCAAGCCTCGTGGCCTGGGCGCGAAGGCCGAGGACGGGGAGATCGGGGCGATCCGACGGTCAGTCCTGGGCCTGCGTCCCGACCGGCAGGACCCGCCCGCGCGGGCCGACCTGGCCGTGGTGATCGACGACCTCTGGGCGGCCTACTGGTCCGGCCGCTACGCGCACCTGGCCCGGCAGCTTCCCGACCGCATCGACCAGGCCCGCGCGCTCACCCGCGACGGCCGCCCCGCCGACCACGCGCTGCTTGCCAGCGTCTTGCAACTCGCCGGGAGCTTGCTCGCTCACCTGGCGCAGGAGGATCTCGCGCACCTGGCGTTGGCAGATGCGTGCCGGGCGGCCGAAGCCAGCGGCGATCACCTACTCTTCGCAGCCCAGCAGGCCACCCGGTCCTGGGTGCTGTCTCGTCAGGGGCTGTGGTCCGAGGCGGAGTACGTCGCGGTCACGGCAGCCGCCGCCGTCGAGCCGACGCTTTCCCGATCCTCCGTCGACCAAGTGGCGCTCTGGGGCGAGTTGCTGCGATACGGAACCACGGCCGTGGCCCGGTCAGGTCGGCAGGCCGAGGCTAACGAACTGCTCGGCCTCGTCGGCGCTGCCGCATCCCGCATGGGGCACGATCAGTCCACCCGTTACGTCGGCCGCGCCTTCGGGCCGACCGTGGCGAAGATGAAGGCTGTGGACGTGGCAATTGCGGGCGGCCAAGCGCGCCGCGCTATTCGTCTCGCCGAGCAGGTCGAAAGCCCAGCGGCGGCTCCTACCGCGATGCACAGCCGGTACCTGCTCAACGTGGCCTGGGCGCAGATGGCCGACTGGCGCAGCCAGGACGCGGTGGACACCCTGCGGCAGGTCGAGGCGCTCACGCCCGAGATGCTGCTTCACCAGACGATCGCCCACACGATCGTCGCCGAGCTGCTTCCGCGCCGATCCCGTCAGCGGCTTCCCGGCCTGGTGGGGCTGGCCGACCGGATGGGCGTCGACAGGTAGGCCGCCCTGTGCCGATCCGCCTGGCCCGGTTGCTGTCCAACTAGGACGTCCTGTCCTGCTTGACCCTCACTCGATGCGAATAGGTCCGTCACGTGGCGTGATTGAGTGATCTCCTTGTCGTGATCCTCGCTCTGATGGTCACGCCCGTTGGCCGGGCGCGGCGGTTGCTCCTTTCAAGAGCGCCGCTGCCGCGTCCCCTTCGGAAGGATGCCGAGTGGGCGACAGTACGCAGGGTGGGTCGGCGCAGAGTTGTGGCGAGCGGATGGAGGAGGTGGAGCGGGAGGCGGTCCGGCAGCGCATTCTCGCCTAGGCCGAGGCGGAGCGGATACCGGTGGAGGAGACGACCCGGGCGGTGCCGGATCGGCGGTGGCGTCGTGGCCGGTGACGAGCTGCCGGCGGGTCGCCGGGTGGCACAGTGGCGGGTCCGGCGTGGACTGACGCAGCAGATGCTGGCCGATCGGCTGGGCAGGTCGAAGAGTTGGGTGGACAAGGTTGAACGGGGCGTCCGCGCCTTGGACAAGGTGTCCACCTTCCGGGACATCGCCGTGGTCCTGCGCGTCGACGCTTCGGTGCTGCTGGGCCGTGACGTGCAGCCGGCCGAGGCGACCGAGCGTGTGGAGGGCGTCGAGCGGATCCGGGCGGCCCTGTCGACGTACGACATCGCTCTTGGCACGCCGGCGGCCCGCAGCGTCGCGTTGCCGGCGGACCGGTTGGCCCAGGATGTCACGCATGCGTGGATCACGTTCCAGCATGCCCGGTATCCGCAGGTGGTCGCGCTGGTGCCGGGTCTGCTGTCGGCGGCGCAACGCGCTCACGCGGACGTCCCGGACCTGGGGCGGGCGGCGCTGGTAGAGGCGTACCGGGTGACCACGTCGCTGCTGGTGAAGCTCGGCGAGGGCGAGTTGGGCTGGCTGGCCGCCGACCGGGCGGTGGCCGCCTCAGCCGGCGATCCGGTGCTGGTGGCCGCCGCCTGCGTGCAGCTCGGCCAGGCGCTGCGGGCCTCGGGGCGGGCACGGTCGGCGAGGTCGGTGACCCTGGCCGCCGCGTACCGGATCGCCCCGCCCGACCCCGACGACGGCATCCCGGCGGAGCTGTCGTTGTGCGGGACGCTGCTCGTGCAGGCCGCCCTCGCGGCGGCCCGCGACGGAGACCACCGGTCGGCGGCCGACCTGCTCGACGAGGCCGGCGACCTGGCGGCGCGGGTGGGCGACGGCCACGACCACCACCGGACGGCGTTCGGGCCCACCGTGGTCGACCTGGCCCGCGCCGCCGCAGCCGTCGAGCTGGGCGCGGCCCGCGACGCGGTCGCCTGGCACGAGAAGGCGGTCAGGCGGAACGCCTGGCGGTGGCTGCCGCCCGAGCACCGCGCCGCGCACCTGCTCGATGCCGCGCGGGCGTACCTGCGCACCGACGACCCGCGCGGAGCCGGCCGGGTGCTGCTCGACGCCGAACGCACCGCCCCGGCCGAACTGCGCCACCGCCCCGCCGCCCGGCAGGTGGTCGCCCAGGCGACCCGTGATCCGCAGGCCCCGGCCACCCTCGTCCAGCTCGCGCTCAGCCTCGGTGTCACCTGACCGGTGCATTCCTTGTGTGCTGTCGATCTAGCCGGCGCCGAGCCCGACGGGCGGCGTCCAACTGAACAACGGCCCCGTGGCGAGGCTCCCCGCCATCGCCGCCACCAGGTAGATCAGCACCACGCCCGCAGGGGACCAGGCGAAGTGGCGGGCCCAGTACGCGTCACGGGCGAGCCGAGCCAGCAGCGCCCCCGCGATCGGCAGCGCCAGGTTGAGCACCATCGCCGTGGTCAGAAGGGTTTCCGTGGTCGCGCCGAACGCCCGCGCCGCCGCATGGGTCGGCACATAGGGCGAGGACACCCGTCGCACCAACCCGACGACGAACAGGAACGGCACGCCGTAGAGCCAGGCGAAGAAGAGCACGCCGAGCCCGACGCGCCTCATCGGGCGGCCTGCCAGAATCCGCCGGCCACCACGGCGAGCCCGACGGTGATCGACACCGACAGGGTGCCGGCGAGGATCGGGGAGGGGACCCGGCGCGCGAGCGGCGCGGTGATCGCCAGCGTGGTGAGCAGCATGGCTGCGAGAACCGGCGCGCCGAGCACCGCCGCCACCACGAACTCCTCCTGTGGCTTCAGGCAGGCGAACGCGGCCGAGCAGTCCCGGTTCGGGTTCGCCGGCACGCCTGCGCGTCCGACGAAGACCGCGGCGATCACGGTGGCGTACCAGCCGAGCGCGACGAGGAGGCTCGACCCGAACGAGCCCCGACGCGGTGGGTCCACATCATCCATGGCCATGAAACTGCCACGCCCCCGGCACCCGGCTCATCCGCTCGCGTACTCATTCCCGACGGCTTCCCGGCGGGTGCATTTCCCGCATCTTGACACGGGTCCAAAATGGGTCGATCGGGCCGTGCGGAGGGGCGATCATTGCGGGTGCCTCGCGGCCGGCTGGGCGCGACCGACTTCACGTGGGGGACCGGTGCTCGCTCCGCTGCGCCATCGCGCGTTCCGCTGGCTGGCCGCCGGCCGCATGGTCAACATGCTGGGCAACGGCGTCGCGCCCATCGCCCTGGCCTTCGCCGTGCTCGACCTGACCGGCTCGGTGCGTGACCTGGGCCTGGTGGTCGGCGCGAGATCGCTGATGACCGTGCTGTTCGTGCTCTTCGGCGGCGTGGTGGCCGACCGGATTCCGCGCCGGCTGGTGCTGGTCGGCTCCAACGCGCTGGGCGCGCTGACGCAGGCGGCGGTGGCCGCCGTCGTGCTCACCGGCACGGCGACGATCCCGCTGCTGCTGGCGCTCGGCGCGGCCAACGGCGTCGTGAGCGCCCTGTCGCAGCCCGCGTCGGCCGCCGCGACGCCGCAGACCGTGCCGCCCGACCTGCTTCAGCAGGCCAACGCGCTGATCCGGCTCGGCATCAACGCGGGCATGATCGGCGGCGCGGCGGCGGGGGGCCTTCTCGTGGCCGCCGTCGGGCCCGGCTGGGGGCTCGCCGTCGACGCGGCCACCTTCGCCGTCGCGGCCGTGGCCTTCACCGGCGTCCGGGTCGCCGCCCCGAAGGCCAGGAGCAGCCGTACGGGTGTCGTCGCCGACCTGCGGGTGGGCTGGGCGGAGTTCACCGCGCGTACGTGGGTGTGGGCGGTGGTGCTCGGCTTCATGGTCCTCAACGCGTGCCTGGCCGGCGGCGTGAACGTGCTCGGCCCGGCCGTCGCCGACTCGACGATCGGCCGCAGTGGCTGGGGCGTGGTGCTGGCCGCGCAGACCGTCGGGATGGTGCTGGGCGGGCTGATCGCCCTGCGGATCCGGGTGCGCCGCCTGCTGCTGCTCGGCGTGGCCTGCATGTTCGCCGAGTCGCTCCTGCTGCTGGGGCTGGCCCTGGCGCCCACCATCCTCGTGCTGGTGGCCGCCGCGTTGGCCGTCGGCGTCGCCGTCGAACAGTTCACGGTGGCCTGGGACACGTCGATCGCCCAGCACGTCCCGGCCGACCGGCTGGCCCGCGTCTACTCGTACGACATGTTGGGGTCCTGGATCGCCATGCCGCTCGGCCAGGTGGCGGTCGGGCCGCTCGCCGCGACGATCGGGGCCCGCGACACGCTGCTGGCCCTCGCCGGGCTGGTGGTCCTCGCAGTCGGGGGGATGCTGGCCAGCCGGGACGTGCGGCGGCTGCGGGCGGTGCCACCCGGCCGGGCCGCCGACGAGCCGCGTGCTGCCGACGATGCGCGTGCCGCTGACGAGCCGCGTGCCACCGACGAAGCCCGCGCTGCCGACGAAGCCCGCGCTGCCGGCGGGGCGCGTGCCGCCGAGGAGCCGCCCGCCGCCGACGGACCGCCGGCTGACCCGGCGCGGGGAGAGGCGAAGGGCGGCACCGCCGACGCGGCCACGGTCGCCTGATGCGGCAGGTCCCGCTCTGCTCCCGGCCGTAGCCGGCTGGCCCGATAATCCGGTGGATGCCGGGGACGGGGTCGCCCTACCGTGCCGGGCGTGCCCATTCACGCCGACGAGATCCGCGCCACCGCCGAGCAGGTGCGTCGCCTGGTGGCGGCCCAGTGTCCCCGCTGGGCCGACCTTCGCGTGACGCCCCTGCCCGACGAGGTGGAGGGCACCGACCACGTCCTCTTCCGGATCGGCGACGAACTCGTCGCCCGGATGCCCAAGATCGCCTGGGCGGTCGGCCAGGCCGAGTCCGACGCGCGGTGGCTGCCCGCGCTCGCCCCCCACCTGCCCGCGCGGGTTCCCGTGCCGGTGTACGTCGGAGAGCCGGGCGCGGGGTTCCCCTGGCCGTGGACCGTGGTGCCGTGGTTCGCGGGACGCACGCCGCCCCGGCTCGGCTGCGACGACGTGTCCCTGGCCCGCGACCTGGCGGACTTCGTGCGGGCTTTGCACAGAGTGGACCCGGCCGGGGGCCCGGCCAAGCCGCCCGGTTCCCGTGGGGCCGCCCTGCGCCACGCCGACGACGCCGTCCGGCGGGTGCTGCCCCGGCTCGCCGCGCACGACGACGGCTTCGACGTGCGCGCGGCCCAGGCGGCGTGGGAGGTCTGCCTGGCCGCACCCGAGTGGGACCCCGAGCCGGTGTGGATCCACGGCGACCTGCAACCGGGCAACCTGGTCACCGACGGCGGCCGGCTGGTCGCGGCCATCGACTTCGGCGCGCTCGGCGTCGGCGATCCGGCCCCGGACGTGGCTCCGGCGCTGTGGACGTTCACCGGCGCGGCCCGGGAAACCTACCGGGAGGCGATCGGGTACGACGATGCCACCTGGCGGCGCGCCTGCGGCTGGGCGCTCGCGCCCTCCCTGACCGGCATCGACTACTACCGGCACACCTTCCCGCGCATGGCCGAACACGGCCGCCGAACGGTCCGCACGGTTATCGCCGAACTGACCTGACCCACCTCCCACCCCCCGGCCCCCGGCCCTCTGCGCCGCCCGCCTCGCCCCGCCTCGCCCCGCCTCGCCCCGCCTCGCCCCGTCTCGCCTCGGTGATCAAGAGGTTTGCGTCATCGGTGAGATCAACTTTGACGCTTTTCTCTTGATCACCGGGGCGGGGCGGGGGCGGAGCGGGGGCGGGGGGCGGCGGAGTGGGGCAGGGGCGGGGTTAGGGGGTGGCGGGGCCGAACCAGGTGGGTAGTGCGTCGCGTAGGTCCTGCTGGTCGTCGCCGACCCACGCCACGTGGCCGTCGGGCCGCAGCAGCACGGCGGGCACGTCCAGTTCCTCGCTGCCGCCGACGACGTGGTCGACCCGATCGGCCCAGCCCGTCACCGACAGCCGGCCGGTCCGGTCGAGCAGCAGCCCCCGGCCGGCGCGCGTCAGCTCGTAGAGGCGTCCGCGCCCGAGCCGGATGTCGCGCAGCCGACGGCCGAGCAGTTCGTGGCCCGCGCCGAAGTCGTACCGGATGCTGATGGCGATGATCTTCTCGGTCAGGTGCCGGCTCACGTCCTCGAAGTCCATCAGCTCCGCCAGCAGCCGGCGCACGGCCTGTGGCCCCGGCTCGGTGGACATCAGCTCCATCTGGGCGCGGGTGTTGTCCAGCACATCGGCGGCGACGGGACGCCGTTCGGTCTCGTAGCTGTCCAGCAGCCCCGGCGGCGCCCAGCCGTCGACCTGGGCGGCCAGCTTCCAGCCGAGGTTGAACGCGTCCTGGATGCCGAGGTTGAGCCCCTGCCCGCCGGTCGGCGGGTGGACGTGCGCCGCGTCGCCGGCCAGCAGCACCCGGCCGACCCGGTAGCGCTCGGCCAGCCGGGTGGAGTCGCCGAAGCGGGACAGCCAGCGCGGCGAGTGCACGCCGAAGTCGGTGCCGGCGTACGCCCGCAGTTGCCGCTTCACCTCGTCGAGGGTCGGCGGGACCCGGCGGTCCTCGGCCACCCCCTCGGCGGGCACGACGACGCGGTACACGCCGTCGCCGAGGGGCATCGCGCCGAAGCGCAGCTGGGTCTTGCGAACCTCGGCGCCCACGGCGGCGAGGGTCTCGGGCGACGCGGTCAGCCGCATCTCGCCCAGCAGCGTGTCGACCCTGCTGGGTTCGCCGGGGAAGCCGACGCCGAGCAGCTTGCGTACGGTGCTGCGCCCGCCGTCGCAGCCGACGAGGTAGCGGGAGCGCAGCCGGGTGCCGTCGGCCAGTTCGGCGGTCACGCCGTGGTCGTCCTGGCTGAGCCCGACCAGTTCGCCGCCGCGCCGCATCTCGACGCCGAGTTCGGCGGCGCGCTCGGCCAGCAGGCGGTCGGTGGTGGTCTGCGGGATGCCGAGCACGTACGCGTGCGCGCTGTCCAGCCCGGTCGGCGGCGGCTTGGGGATGGCGGCGAAGAAGCCGCCCACCGGGTGCACCTGCCCGAGGGCGAGGAACCGTTCCAGCAGGCCGCGCTGGTCCATGATCTCGATGCTGCGCGCGTGCAGCCCGAGCGCGCGTACGACCGGGGTCGGCTCCGCCTCCTTCTCCAGCAGCAGCGTACGCACGCCGTGCAGTCGCAGCTCGCCGGCCAGCATCAGGCCGGTCGGTCCGCCCCCGACCACGATCACGTCGAACATGATCATCCCCCAAATGTAGACGAGCCCATCCATGCTGCGCGGATCGCCGATATGCGCAGCTACGGGGCCCGGCGGACGATTCTGCGGCACCACCCGGGTCTTGCCGCAAGCCCCCGGGTGCGGTATATGTTGAGAGTGGCAGGGAGTCGTCGACTCCTTGCCTTTCGTCTTTTCCGGCCCTGTTGCCAGCCTCTGTCCCGCGTGGACCGCGTGGACCGCGTGGACCGCATGGACCGCATGGACCGCGTGGATGACGTGGCTGCGGCGGCGGTGGCGATCGCCGGATCCGCAGGCGCGGCCCGCGTAGCCGCCCCGTGTTGACCGCAGACGTCATACGTATTACTTTAACGTTAATCGATGGATGGAAGCCGTCTCCGGCCGCGAACCCCGCAGCCTGCCCGCCGGAGGGCCGACCCACCAGGAAACCCCACCAAAAACCCCACCAGGAACCCCACCAAGAAGGAGTCGCCAATGTGGAGACATCGGCTCGTCGTCGGTGCCGTCGCGGGCGCGGCGGCGCTCGTCCTCGCGGCGGGCGGCGCGGCGGTCGCCGCCGGAGCCGGCCCGGTCGCGTACGCCAACGACGTCGGCACCCTCGCGACGACCGCCGGCTGTGGCCAGGCGCCCACGCTGACCAGCGGCACCCGCACGATCTCCAGCGGCGGCCAGAACCGCTCGTTCATCCTGCGGATCCCCGACAACTACGACCGCAACCATCCCTACCGGTTGATCTTCGCGTTCCACTGGAACGGCGGCACCGCCAACGAGGTCGACTCGGGCGGCACCAGCGGCTACCCGTGGTCGTACTACGGCCTCCGCGCGCTGTCCAACAACTCGGCGATCTTCGTCGCGCCCCAGGGCATCGGCAACGGCTGGGCCAACAGCGGCGGCCGGGACCTGACGTTCGTCGACGACATGATGCGGCAGATCGAGGCGGGTCTGTGCGTCGACACCACGCAGCGCTTCGCCATGGGCTTCAGCTACGGCGGCGGCATGAGCTACGCCATCGCCTGCGCGCGGGCCACGGTCTTCCGGGCGGTCGCCGTCTACTCCGGCGCGGAGCTCAGCGGATGCAGCGGCGGCAACCAGCCCATCGCGTACATCGGCATCCACGGGCTGCGGGACGGCACCATCCCCATCTCCACCGGCCGGTCGCTGCGTGACCGGTTCGTCAGGAACAACGGCTGCACCCCGCAGAACCCGCCCGAGCCGGCGCAGGGCAGCCTCACGCACACCCTCACCTACTACTCGGGATGCCGGGCCGGCTACCCGGTGGCGTGGGCCCCGTTCGACGGCCCGCACGCGCCCAACGCCGTGGACGGCTCCGCCGACCCGTACGCCCCCGGCGAGAAGTCCTGGACCCGGCCGGTGGTGTGGAGCTTCTTCACCCAGTTCGACGGCACCACCCCGCCGACGCCCACCCCGACCCCGACCAGCAGCCCCGCGCAGGGCAAGCAGGTCGTCGGCGGCCAGTCCGGTCGCTGCGTCGACGTGCCGAACGGCAGCACCACCAACGGCACCCAGACCCAGCTGTGGGACTGCATCGGCGGCGCCGCCGCCCAGAGCTGGACGTACACCGCGGGCAGGCAACTCCAGGTGTACGGCACCAAGTGCCTCGACGCCAGCGGCGCCGGCACCAGCAACGGCACCCAGGTGATCATCTGGGACTGCCACGGCGGCACCAACCAGCAGTGGAACGTCAACGCCAACGGCACCATCACCAACGCCCAGTCCGGGCTCTGCCTGGACGCCAACGCGGCGGGCACCGCCAACGGCACCAAACTCATCCTCTGGTCGTGCAACGGCCAGCAGAACCAGCAGTGGAGCCTGCGCTGACCCGCGACCGCCCCTGACAGGTGGCCCTCGGGCGACCAGCCGATGCCGGCCCGGCGTCTCGATCCGCCGGGCCGGCATCGCCGGCTGTGGCCGGTCGGCCGATCAGCCGGTCGGCCGGTCAGCGGGTCAGCGGCTTCAGCGGCTTCAGCCGCGTAGGCGCAGGCCACGCGGGGTGGCCCGGAACCCGGCGGCCGTCAGCGCGTCGCGCAGCGGGGACGCCGACACGGCCTCCCCGTCGGCCCGCTCCACGGAGATCGCGCCGAGCGCGCCCGTGTGCACCGCGTCGGCGAGCGCCCTGCCGGCCGCCGCGAGGGCGTCGGGGTCGTCGGTGAAGGAGAGGATCGTCCGGCCGCCCCGCTCGACGTAGAGCACCAGGTCGCCGCCGGCCAGCACGACCAGCGCGCCCGCCTTGCGGCCGGCCCGGTGCCCGCTCGCCGGTGCGGCCCCGTCGCCGGAGTCGACCGCCCGCTCGGGCCAGGGCAGCGCCGCACCGTACGGGTTGGCCGGGTCGGTGGCGGCGAGGACGAGCGCCCCGCCCCGGCTCCCGGCCGCCCCACCGCCACCGCCACGGCCTGCGGCCGGGTCGGCGAGGGCGCGGATCCGGTCGACCGCCCCGGGCACCGCGAACTGCGCCGCGCCCAGCCCCTCCACGAAGTAGCCCCGCCGGGCCGCCCCGCGCTCCTCCAGCGCCGACAGCACCGGGTAGACGGCCGCGAAGCCGCCCGCCACCTGCTCGGCGGCGACGGCGCCCCGGGTGACGACGCCGTGCCGTTCCAGCAGCACGTCGGCGAGCGCGGCGGCCCGCCGGGTCGGGTCGAGGTCGCGCTCGGGCAGCCGGGACCAGCGGCCCGCCACCGTGGGCGGGCCGCTGCGGCTGGGCAGCGCCACCCGGCCGGGACGGCGCAACCGGGTGCGCGGCGCGGCCGGCCGGGACCGGTGCGCCCCGCCGCCGGCGAGCGCCGCCCGCAGCGGGGCGAGGGTGTCGTTGGTAAGGTGCCCCGCCCACACCAGGTCCCAGATCACGGCGGTCAGCGCCGCGTCGTCGGTGCCGCCCACCCGGTCGGACAGCGACCGGAAGAACAGCGCCTGACCGTCGCCGAGCGCGTCGAGCACGGCGTCGTGCAACGGGGTACGCGCCAGCGCGTCGTCGGGCGGCGGGAGCAGCAGCGGCGCGGCGTCGGCGTACGCGAGGGCGACCCAGCCGTCGCCCCCGGAGATCGCCCCGGACCCGGCCCACAGCACCTCACCGCTGGCGCACAGCTCGTCGAGCTGGGCGGGGGAGTAGTCGGCGACCCGGCCGGGCAGCACCAGACGTTCCAGCGCGGACGCCGGCACGGCCGCGCCCTGCAACTGCTCGACGGCGGCGGCGACGGCCTCCATCCCCCGGGCCGACGAGCCGACCTGCTGCCAGCGGGGCAGGAACGCGGCAAGGGCCCGCGGCGGCACCGGCTCGATCTCCCGGCGCAGGGCCGCCAGGGAGCGCCGGCGCAGCAGCCGCAGCACCTCGGCGTCGCACCACTGGGCGCCCACGGTGTCGGGGGCGAACTCGCCGGAGACGACGCGCCCGGCGGCGGCGAGCCGGCGCAGCTCCTGCTCGACGACGGCCACCCCGAGCCCGAAGCGGGCGGCGCAGGTGGCGGCGGCGAACGGGCCGTGGGTGCGGGCGTACCGGGCGACCAGGTCGCCGAGCGGGTCGGCCACCGGGGCGAGGTGTGCCTCGGCTACCCCGACCGGCAGGGCCACGCCGAGGGCGTCGCGCAGCCGGGCGGCGTCCTCGACGACGACCCAGCGCTCCTGGCCGGCGACGCGCACGCGCAGCACCCGGCGGGCCGCCGCCAGGGCGGTGAGCCAGTCGACGGGCACGCCCCGCTCGGCCAGCTCCGCCTCCGACAGGTCGCCGACGGTGCGCAGCAGCTCCACGGCGTCCTCCGCGTCGCGGGGCCGGCGCTGCTCGGTCAGCCAGCGTAACTGCCGGTCGGTCTCGGCGAGCACCGCCGGGTCGAGCAGCTCCCGCAGGTCGACCCGGCCGAGCAGCTCGCCGAGCAGCGCCGAGTCCAGCGCCAGGGCGGCGGCCCGCCGCTCGGCCAGGGGCGCATCGCCCTCGTAGAGGAACGCCCCCACGTAGCCGAACAGCAGCGAGCGGGCGAACGGCGACGGCCGCTCGGTCTCGACCTCGACCAGGCGCACCCGGCGGGCGGCCAGGTCGCGCATCAGCCCGGCGAGGGCCGGCTGATCGAAGACGTCCTGGAGGCATTCCCGGGCGGCCTCCAGGGTGACCGGGAAGTCGGCGTACTCGCGGGCCACGTCGAGCAGCTGGGCGGCCCGCTGGCGCTGCTGCCACAGCGGCTGGCGGCGGCGCGGGTCGCGGCGGGGCAGCAGCAGCGACCGGGCTGCGCACTCCCGGAACCGGGACGCGAACAGCGCCGACGTGCCCACGGCCTCCTCGACGAGCTGGGTGATCTCGTCGGCCTCGAAGAGCACCACGTCGGCGCCGGGCGGGGAGTCGGCGGTGTCGGGCAGCCGCACCACGATCCCGTCGTCGGACGGCATGACCTGGGCGTCCACGCCGTACCGCTCGGCGAGCCGGCGGCCGATGGCCAGCGACCACGGGCCGTTGACGCGGGCGCCGAGCACGCTGTGCACGGCGAGCCGCCAGTCGCCCAGCTCGTCGCGGAACCGTTCGACCAGCACCGTGCGGTCGTCGGGCAGGGACCGGGTCGCGGCCTGCTGCTCCCGCAGGTAGGCCATCAGGTTGCCGGCGGCCCAGTCGTCGAGCCCTCCGGCGCGCAGCGCGGCCACCGCCGCCTCGTCGCCGTGGCGCAGCAGGGCCCGCACCCGGGCGCCGATGGCCCGGCCCAACTCCACCGGGCGGCCGAGCTGGTCGCCCTTCCAGAACGGCATCCGGGCGGCCTGGCCCGGGGCGGGGGAGACCAGCACCCGGTCGGGTGTGATGTCCTCGATCCGCCAGGACGACGAACCGAGCAGGAACACGTCGCCGACGCGGGACTCGTAGACCATCTCCTCGTCCAGCTCGCCGACCCGGGCGGCCCGCTCCGCCCCGGCGAGGAAGACGCCGAACAGGCCCCGGTCGGGGATGGTGCCGCCGCTGGTGACGGCGAGCCGCTGCGCGCCGGGCCGGCCGGTGAGCACGTCGGCGGCGCGGTCCCAGACCAGCCGGGGCCGCAGCTCCGCGAACGCGGTCGACGGATAGCGGCCGGAGAGCATGTCCAGCACGGCGTGCAGCGCGGAGTCGGGCAGCTCGGCGAACGGCGCGGCCCGGCGGACGACGACGGCCAGGTCGCCGACCCGCCACGGTTCGAGGGACACCATCGCGACGATCTGCTGGGCCAGCACGTCGAGGGGGTTGCGGGGGTGGTGCAGCTCCTCGATCGCCCCGGCGGCCATCCGCTCGGCGACGACGGCGCAGGAGAGCAGGTCGCCCCGGTGCTTGGGGAAGACCACGCCCCGGGAGACCGCGCCGACCTGGTGCCCGGCCCGGCCGACGCGTTGCAGGCCGGCGGCGATGCTGGGCGGGGCGGCGATCTGCACCACCAGGTCGACCGTGCCCATGTCGATGCCCAGCTCCAGGCTGGAGGTGGCCACCACGGCGGGGAGCTGGCCGGACTTGAGGGCCTCCTCGATGTGCTTGCGCTCCTCACGCGAGACGCTGCCGTGGTGGGCGCGGGCGACCACCGGTGCGGCCCCGGCCACCGCCCCCGCCTGGGCCATCACCTCGGCCGGCGGCCGGGGCCGACCCGTGCCGGGCAGCGCCGCGTCGGCGGGCAGCGCCGCGTCGGCCAGCTCGTCGGCGGCCAGCTCGTTGAGCCGGGCGCAGAGCCGCTCGGCGCTGCGCCGCGAGTTGGTGAAGACGATGGTCGACCGGTGCGCCCGGACCAGCGCGTAGACCCGTTCCTCGACCGCGGGCCAGATCGAGGCCCGGCGCGGCCCGGGGCCGCCCAGGTCGTCGGGGGGTGGCTCCTGCTCGTCGAGGCGGGTCATGTCCTCCACCGGCACCTCGACGCTGACCTCGATGGTCTTGGCGCTGGGCGGCTGCACCACGTCGACCGGGCGGGCCCCGCCGAGGAACCGGGCGCACGCGTCGATCGGCCGGACCGTGGCGGACAGGCCGATGCGCTGGGCGGGGGCGGGCAGCAGCTCGTCGAGGCGTTCCAGGGACAGCGCCAGGTGCGCGCCGCGCTTCGTCCCGGCGACCGCGTGCACCTCGTCGACGATCACCGTCTCGACCCCGCGCAGCGACTCCCGCGCGGCGGAGGTGAGCAGCAAGAACAGCGACTCGGGGGTGGTGATGAGGACGTCCGGCGGGGTGCGGGCGAAGGCCCGCCGCTCGTCGGCGGGGGTGTCGCCGGTGCGCATCCCGACGGTGATCTCCGGCGGGGCGACGCCGAGCCGGGTGGCGGCCTGCCGGATGCCGGCCAGGGGCGCGCGCAGGTTGCGCTCGACGTCGACGGCGAGGGCCTTGAGCGGGCTGACGTAGAGCACCCGGCAGCGCTGCCGGGGGTCGGCCGGCGGCGGCGAGGCGGCCAGCCGGTCCAGCGACCAGAGGAACGCCGCGAGGGTCTTGCCGGAGCCGGTGGGCGCGACGACCAGGGCGTTGCGCCGGGCCGCCACCGACCGCCAGGCCCCGATCTGGGCGGGAGTGGGCGTGGCGAAGGCCGCCGAGAACCACTCCCGGGTCGCCGGGCCGAATCCCGCCAGCACCCGGGCCGCCTCCGCCGCGCCGAACCCGGCCGTCACCTCCGCCACGCCGTCCATCCTGCCTCGCGGGTGGGACATCCGCGCGGGCCGGGACCGGTGGCCGCAGCCGAGGCACGTGGAGTGCCCCGCCCGCCGCTTGCAAGCGAAATGGGCCTTTATTCCGTTAAGGCTTACTTAACTGCTTGCTTCCACGCCGCAACCTAAAGTAACTTCGCGGAAAGCGAGACGTGGAGGAGCGCGGATGGTCGCCGAGGAGCGGGGTGCCGGTGCGGGCACCGACGTGCTCATCCGGAAGGTCGACAGCCATCTTGCCGCACTCCGCGCCGGCCTGCACGGCCCCGAGCTGGAGCTTGCCGAGCGGCTCGCGGCCTGCCTGCGCGAGCTGGTCCGGCAGACCGCCCAGTCCAGCGCGGCCGACCGGGGGCAGGTCCGCGCCGCCGTCCACTTCTTCGTCCTGCGCCGAGAGAGCCGGGGGCGGCTGCTCTCCGTGCGCTCGCTCGCCGCCGCCCAGCGCGTGGTCAACAAGGTCGTCGTCCAGCTCGACCGCCCCGACCTGCTCGTGGAGACCCGCCGCGACCTGCTGGTCTGAGGCTGTCACTCCCGCCAGCCGGCCAGCTCCACCCCCTTGGCCAGCTCGACCCGGAAGCCCATGGTGATCTCGCCGCTGTCGCCCGGCTCCAGCCGCAGCCGCCAGGTCAGCTCGCCCAGCTCGGTGCGCTCGGCCGGCGGCGGGGCGATCGTGGCCTCCCGCACGACCACCGCCTCGTCGCGGGACACCGGCAGTTGGTCACGCACCTCCACGGTCGCCGGCCGTGGGGTGTGGTTGGCCACCGAGATCCGATACTCCACGTCCCGCCGCCGGGTCGAGCCGAGCGTGGCCCGGGTCTCGGCGCGCCGGCCCAGCTTCCGCTCCACCCGCATTCGGTCGTCCACGCCGAGCGCCAGCTCCGTCTCCTCGCCGGGCGCCCACGTCGGCAGCTTCGTCGCCGCGACGAAGTCGGCCCCGTGGAAGACCGCCGCCGGGCCCGGCAGCAGCGTGTGCGCCGAGGTGTTGCGCACCGTCGCCCGCAGGTGCGCCTCGGCCGCGCGCACCGGCACGGTCACGTGGTCCAGCCGCGCCGGCAGCTCCAGCACCGCGATGGTCGCCCGGTACGCGCTGCCGTCCGCCGGCACCGCCACCGGCCGCGCCGGCCGGTAGGTGGCCGCGCTGACCCCCTGCTCGACCGTCGCCACGCTCTCGTGCACCTTGGGCCGCGGCGCGCCCGCGCGGGCCGCCCCGCCCGCGGCGGCGACTTCGAACGCCGGCCCGCCGGGCGGCGCGGGCGCCGGCGGCGCGCCGAAGCTCGCCGCCGGCATGGCGCCCCGGGGCGGCGGCAGCGGCCGGACCCGGTCGAGATACCAGGGCGACAGCTCGGGCACGCCCGTCGCCGCCGCCGGCCGGGCCGTCGAGAGCTGGAGCACGCACTCCGGCCAGTCCTCGCCGGTGTCCTGGCTGACCAGGCCGAACCAGGTCACGGTCACCGTGTCGTCGACCAGCCGCAGGTCGTAGGAGGGCTGCCAGCGGGCCCCGTCGACCAGGTAGGTCAGCTCCAGGTCCAGCTCGGCGTCGTCGGCGTCCACCGCCACCGTCACCTCGGCGGCCAGCCGGTCCGGCTCCCGCTTGCCCTGCGCGGCCTCCAACTGCCGCCGCACCGCCGCCAGGTCCTCGGCCAGCTCGGTCCGCCGCCGGGTCAACTCCCGCCGCCGCCCGTGCGAGTCGGCGAGCTGCCCGGCCACCGAGTCGGCGAAGGCCGCCACGTCGGCCGGCTCGGCGTCACCGGCGGCGAGCGCTCGGGCGTACGTGCCGCCGGCCCGCTCGGCCAGCCCGGAGAGGAACTGCCCCCGCTGCTCCTCGACCGCGTACGCGTCGTCGACCTCGGCCAGCTCGCCGGCCAGCTCCCGGCTGCGCTCCTCCAGCTCGCGGACCTGCCCGTCGGCGCTGCGCGCCTGCCGCCACGTGGTCACGTCCACGCCGAGCACCCTCGCCGCGCCCCTGCCGCCGACCCGCAGCGAGTCCCGGCGCAGGCCGAGCGGCAACGGGGCGACACGTACGCGGTGCTCACCGGCCGCCAGCCGGGCGCTGCCCCGGCGGGTGACCCGGGCCCGGTCCGGATAGACGGTGACGCCGACGACGGGTGCTTCGATCTCCACTGCGTTCACGGCGGCGAGGATAGCCGGGCGATGCTCGCGGTTCGGGTGGACCGAAGCGTGGCGCAGCCCACCGCGTACCGGCGCAAATTCCGGCAAAACCGCCCATCAAGCCGGAAACTGGCGTCTGATCGCTGATAGGCGTCTCCCTCGGCGCGCTGCTGCCACCTCGACCGGGAGCGCGGGTGCTCGTACTGCTGATCCTCCACCTGGTGGCGGCGCTCGTCGCGCCGCTGCTGGTCCGGTGGTGGGGCCCGCGCGCCTGCTACCCGCTCGCGCTCGCGCCGGCCGCCGCCTTCGGCTGGGCCGTGGCCCGCACGCCGGCCGTGCGCGACGGCGGCGCGGTCGTCGAGGCGTACCCCTGGGTGCCGCAACTGCGGCTGGAGCTGGCGCTGCGGCTGACCACCCTGTCCTGGCTGATGACCCTGCTCGTCGGCGGCGTCGGCGCGCTCGTGCTCGTCTACTGCGCGCGCTACTTCGCCGCCGGATCGGCCGGGCTGGCCCGGTTCGCGGCCGTGCTGGTCGCCTTCGCCGGCGCGATGCTCGGCCTGGTCCTCGCCGACGACCTGCTGCTGCTGTACGTCTTCTGGGAGCTGACCACGATCTTCTCCTACCTGCTGATCGGGCACAGCACCACGCGGCGGGCCAGCCGGTGGGCGGCGGCGCAGGCGCTCACGGTGACCACGTTCGGCGGCCTGGCGATGCTCGTCGGGTTCCTGATGCTCGGCCGGGACACCGGCGGGCACCGCTGGTCGGAACTCGCCGGCGCGGGGCTGCCGACCGGCGGCTACCTGGTCACCGCCGTGCTGCTGGTGCTGGCCGGGGCGTTGGCCAAGTCGGCGGTCCTGCCGTTCAGCGGCTGGCTGCCGCAGGCGATGGCCGCGCCGACGCCGGTCAGCGCGTACCTGCACGCGGCGGCGATGGTCAAGGCCGGCGTCTACCTGCTCGGCCTGCTCGCCCCCGTGCTGGCCACCGCCGGCCCGTGGCGGCCCGTGACGGTCACCGCCGGGCTGCTCACCATGCTGGTCGGCGGGTGGGCCGCGCTGCGCCAGTGCGACCTGAAGCTGCTGCTGGCGTACGGCACGCTCAGCCAGCTCGGGCTGCTCACCGTCGCGCTCGGCGCGGGCACCCCGAAAGCCGCGCTCGCGGGCACGGCGATGCTGCTCGCGCACGCGCTGTTCAAGGCGGCCCTGTTCCTCGTCGTCGGCGCGATCGACCACAGCGCCGGCACCCGCGACCTGCGGGAACTGTCGGGGCTCGGGCGGCGGGCCCCGCTGCTGGCCGCCGTCGGGGCGCTGGCCGCCGCCTCCATGGCCGGGCTGCCGCCGCTGGTCGGCTTCGTCGCCAAGGAGGCCGTCCTCGCCGCGTTCACCGACCAGCCGCTGGTCCTCGCGGGGCTCGTCGCCGGCACGGTGCTCACCGTCGCGTACACGGCCCGCTTCGTCTGGGGCGCGTTCGGCACGCGCCCGCACGCCGACCGGACCGAGCCGCAGCCCGTACCCGCCGCCATGCTGGGGCCGCCCGCCCTGCTGGCCGCCGCCGGGCTCGCCGTCGGGCTGCTCGCCGGCCCGACGGGCGCGCTGCTGCTCCCGTACGCCGAGATCTTCGGCCCGGTGCCCGAGCACCTCGCGCTCTGGCACGGGCCGACCCCGGCGCTCGGCCTGTCCGCCCTGGCCCTGGCCGGCGGCGCGGCCCTGTTCGCGCTGCGCGGCCCGCTCGCCCCCGCGCTGGCCCGGCTGCGCGCGCCGGTGGGCGGCGCCCAGGGGTACGAGTGGCTGACCCACCGCTTCGACCGGCTCGCCATCGAGGTCACCAGCGCCACCCAGCGCGGCTCCCTGCCGCAGTATCTCGGCACGATCCTGCTGGTCCTCGTCGTCGTGCCCGGCGGGGCGATGCTGGCCGCCGGCCCGTGGCGGCAGCGGGTCCCGCTGTGGGACACCCCGCTGCAACCGGTCGTCGGCGTGGTCGCGGCGGTGGCCGCGCTGCTCGCCATCGGCGCGCGTCGCCGGCTCACCGCCATGCTGCTGGTCGGGGTCACCGGCTACGGCACCGCGATGATGTTCGTCCTGCACGGCGCGCCCGACCTGGCGCTCACCCAGTTCCTGGTGGAGACGGCGACCATCGCCGTCTTCGTGCTGGTGCTGCGCCGGCTGCCCGAACGGTTCTCCGCCCGCCCGCTGCGCCGCAGCCGGTGGGTGCGCCGCGCCGTCGGGGTCGCCGTCGGGCTCGTCCTCGCCGGGCTCTGCCTGGTCGCGGTCGGCGCCCGCACCGCGCCGTCCGTCTCGCGGGCCTTCCCCGGCCTCGCCGTCAGCGAGGGGCACGGCCGCAACGTGGTCAACGTGACCCTGGTCGACATCCGGGCCTGGGACACCATGGGCGAGATGTCCGTGCTCGTCGTGACCGCGACCGGGGTGGCCAGCCTGGTCTTCCAGCGGTCCCGCACCGGCCCCCGCCCGCGCCGCCCCCGCCGCCCCGAGCGCACCGACCAGCGGGGCCCGCAGCGGCCGGTGTGGCTGCGCGGCGGCCCCACCCTCGCCGAGCGCCGCCGGTCCATCGTCTTCGAGGTGGTCACCCGGCTGCTCTTCCACACCATCGTGCTGTTCTCCCTGTTCCTGCTCTTCTCCGGCCACAACGCCCCCGGCGGCGGCTTCGCAGGCGGCCTGGTCGCCAGCCTCGCCCTGGCCGTGCGCTACCTCGCCGGCGGCCGGTACGAGCTGGCCGAGGCGGCCCCCGTCGGCGCCGGCACGGTCCTCGGGGCCGGCCTGGCGGTGTCCGTCGGCACCGGCGCGTTCGGTCTCCTCGTCGGCGGGTCCGTGCTCCAGAGCGCGAAACTCGACCTGTGGCTGCCCGGCGTCGGCGACCTCTACGTCGTCACGTCGCTCTTCTTCGACGTCGGGGTGTACCTGATCGTGGTCGGCCTGGTGCTGGACATCCTGCGCAGCCTCGGCGCCGAGGTCGACCGGCACATCGAGGCGGCCGGCAGGAGCGAGCGCGGGCTGATCGTGGACCCGCAGGGGCGGCGGCCGTGAACGGCAGCGGAGCGACGCTGGTGCTGATCGTCGTCGTCGGGGTGCTCGCCGGCGCCGGCGTCACCCTGCTGCTGGAGCGCAGCCTGACCCGGATCCTGCTCGGCCTCATCCTGCTCGGCAACGGGGTCAACCTGCTGATCCTGCTCAGCGGCCGGTCCGGGGACGCGCCCGTTGTGGGCGCCGCGCCGGCCGACCGGATGAGCGACGCGCTGCCGCAGGCGATGGTCCTCACCGCCATCGTGATCACCTTCGGGTTCACCGCGTTCCTGCTGGCCGTCGCGTACCGCAGCTGGTATCTCACCGGCAACGACGAGGTGCAGGACGACCTGGAGGACCGCCAGGTCGCCGAGCTGGCCGCCCGCAACGAGCTGCCCGCGCGCGACCTCGGCGGCGAGGGCCCCGACGGCGACGCCGAACAGGTCGACCCGGAGCCGCACCTGCGCCGGCAACACCGGGGGGAGACGTCGTGACGGGGTACGGGCCGCTCGTCCCGCTGCCGGTGGTGGTGCCGCTGCTGGGCGCCGCCCTCACCCTGCTGCTGGCCAACCGGCCCCGGCTCCAGCGCGCCGTCAGCGTGGTGGTGCTGGCCGTCACCCTGGTGGTCGCCGCGGTGCTGCTCGTCGAGGCGTACCGGCACGGGCCGGTCGTGGTGAGCATCGGCGGCTGGCCCCCGCCGGTGGGGATCGTGCTGGTCGCCGACCAGCTCGCCGCGCTGATGCTGGTGGTCTCCTCCGCCGTGACGCTGTGCGTGCTGCTCTACTCGATCGGGCAGGGCCGGGGGGACATCGGCGAGTCCGCGCCCGTCACCATCTACCACCCCACCTACCTGGTGCTCACCGCCGGCGTCACCAACGCCTTCCTCGCCGGTGACCTGTTCAACCTCTTCGTCGGCTTCGAGATCCTGCTGGCGGCGAGCTTCGTGCTGATCACGCTCGGCGGCACCGAGGGCCGGATCCGGACCGGGTCGACGTACGTGGTGGTCAGCATCCTGTCCTCGATGATCTTCCTGGCCGGGGTGGGCCTCGTGTACGCCGCCACCGGCACCGTCAACATGGCCCAGCTCGCCGGGCGGCTCGACGCGCTGCCCGCCGACGTGCGGCTCGCCCTGCAACTCACCCTGCTGCTCGCCTTCGGGATCAAGGCGGCCGTGTTCCCGCTGTCGGCCTGGCTGCCGGACAGCTACCCGACCGCGCCCGCCCCCGTCACCGCGGTCTTCGCTGGCCTGCTCACCAAGGTCGGCGTGTACGCGGTCATCCGCACCGAGACCCTGCTCTTCCCCGGCGGCGACGTCGCCGGCCTGCTGATGGTGGTGGCCGGGCTGACCATGGTGGTCGGCATCCTCGGCGCGGTCGCCCAGTCGGACATGAAGCGGCTCTTCTCGTTCACGCTGGTCAGCCACATCGGCTACATGATCTTCGGGGTGGCGCTGAGCAGCGTCGCCGGCCTGTCCGGGGCGATCTTCTACGTGGTCCACCACATCACCATCCAGACCACCCTGTTCCTGGTCGCCGGGCTCGTCGAGGCGCGCGCCGGCAGCACCGACCTGCGCCGGCTCGGCGGCCTGGCCCGGGTGGCCCCGCTGCTCGGGGTGCTCTTCTTCGTGCCGGCGATGAACCTCGCCGGGATCCCGCCGCTGTCCGGGTTCCTCGGCAAGCTGGGCCTGCTCCAGGCCGGGATCGGCGTCGGCGGCGTGCTGCCCTGGGTGCTGGTCGCCGCCGGCACCGCCACCAGCCTGCTCACCCTCTACGTCGCGTCCCGGGTGTGGAACATCGCGTTCTGGCGGGCGCCCCAACTGGCCGCCACCGACCCGCCGACCCGGCTGCCCACCCTGATGGTCGGCGCCACCACGGCCCTCGTCGCGCTGGGCCTGGTGTTCACCGTGGCCGCCGGCCCGCTGTTCGGGGTGACCACCGACGCGGCGATCGACCTGCGCGCCCGCACCCCGTACGTGCGGGCCGTCCTCCCCGGCGGCGCGCCGTGACGCGGCGCGCCGTGACGCGGCGGGCCCGCCCCGCCCGGGGGGCGCGGTGATCCGGCGGGCCGCCGGGGGCCGGCGGCGGGGGCCGGTCGTCGACCCCGACGCCCCGGTGACCCGGGTACGCGCCCGGCTCGGCCGCTGGCGGGACCGGCTGCTGGCGCTGGCCTGGATGGTGCTGATCTGGTGCCTGCTCTGGGGACGGTTCTCCTGGGGCAACCTGCTCGGCGGACTGCTCGTCGGCGGGGCGGTGCTGCTCTTCTTCCCGTTGCCGCCGGTGACGTTCGGCGGCCGGCTGCGCCTGCGGGCGCTGCTGGAGCTGGCCGGCCGGTTCGTCACCGAGCTGGTCAGCGCCAGCATCCACGTGGCCCGGATCGCGGTGCAGCCGGGCTACCGGCCCCGGGGCGCGATCATCGCGGTACGGCTGCGCGTGCGCACCGACCTGAACCTGGCGCTCACGGCGGAGGCGATCTCGCTGGTGCCCGGCACCCTGATCGTCGAGGTCGACCGGGAACGGGGCCTGCTCTACGTGCACGTGCTCGACGTACGCGGACCGCAGGACCTGACCGGCAGCCGCGACCGCATCCTCGCCACCGAGGCCCGGATCGTGCGCGCGATCGGCTCGGCCGCCGAACTCCGCCTCCTCACCGCCCCCGCCGATCCCGTTGCTCCCACCGAGAGGGGAATCGACCAGTGAAGGTCGTCCTCGCCACCGTGCTCACCGTGCTCCTGTCGGTCACCGCGCTGCTGGCGCTGGCCCGGATGTACCGCGGCCCGTCCCTGCTGGACCGCGTGATCGCAGCCGACGTCCTGCTCAACACGATGGCCGGCGCGGTCGGCGCGGAGGCGGCGGTCAACCGGCACGCCACCACCCTGCCCGTGCTCGTGGTGCTCTCCCTGCTCGGCTTCGTCGGCGCGGTGGCCCTGGTCCGCTTCGCCGTCCGGGAGGAGCCGTGAGCGCGGGCCTCTTCGCCACCGCTGGTTGGCTGAGCGCGGGCGTCTTCGCCGCCCCCGGTTGGCTGAGCGCGGGTGCCGTGGCCGCCCCTGGTTGGCTGAGCGGGGGTGTCGTGGCCGCCCCTGGTTGGCTGAGCGCGGGTGCCGTGGCCGACTGGCTGGGCGCCGGGTGCCTGGTCGCCGGGGGACTGCTCAGCCTCGCCGCCGGGATCGGCGTGCTGCGCTTCCCGGACGTGCTCGACCGGATGCACGCGGCCACCAAGCCGCAGGTGCTCGGCGTGCTGCTGCTGCTCGCCGGGGTGGCGCTGCGGCTGCGTACCCCCGACGACATCGGCATGATCGTGCTGGTGGCGGTCTTCCAACTGGCCACCGCTCCGGTGGCGGCCCAGATGGTCGGCCGCGCCGCGTACCGCTCGGGCCGGGTCGACCGCTCCCTCCTCGACGTCGACGAACTCGCCGACGGGGGGTAAGGAAGGGCCCCTTGTTAACGCTTTTGGTATAGGAAGGGCCCCTTCTTAACAGGTGGGCCCGTTCCGCCCAGCGGGTGAGAAGGGTGCCCTTCTCTACCGTATGCGTTAACAAGGGGCCCTTCCTTGCACCCTCAGCGGGCGCTCAGGTGACGCCGATAAAATGGGCGGCATGATCGACTCTTCTGCCCAGGAGGGCAGCAGTAGCCAGCCGGGTCGTGCCCGGCATCTTCCCGTTCCGACGACCCCGGGAGCCCTGAGCGACCCGTGTTGATCGTCGTCGGACTCGTCCTCATCACCGTTCTGACCGCCGCCACCGGCTACTTCGTGGCCCAGGAGTTCGGCTACGTCGCCGTGGACCGGGGCCGCCTCCGGCAGCTCGCCGACGACGGCGACCAGGCCGCCGCCCGGGCCCTGGAGGTCACCGGCCGGCTGTCGTTCATGCTCTCCGGAGCGCAGCTCGGCATCACCGTGACCGCGCTGCTGGTCGGCTACGTCGCCGAGCCGTACCTGGGCGCGGGGCTGGCCGAGCTGCTCGGCGTGGCCGGGGTCTCCACGGCCGTCGCCCTGCCGCTGTCGGTCGCGCTGGCGCTGGTCATCGCGACCGTCGTGCAGATGGTCCTCGGCGAGCTGGCCCCGAAGAACCTGGCCATCGCCCGCGCCGAGCCGCTGGCCCGGGCGCTGAGCCGGTCCACCCTGATCTACCTGAAGATCGCCGGGCCGGTGATCACCCTGTTCGACAAGGCCGCCGTTCGGCTGCTGCGCCGGCTCGGCATCGAGCCGATCGAGGAGCTGCCCAGCGGGGCCACCCCGGAGGACCTGGAGCAGATCATCGCCGAGTCCCGCGAGGAGGGGCACCTCGACGCGGAGATGTCCGACCTGCTCGACCGGGGGCTCGACTTCCGGGAGCTGACCGCCGGGGAGGCCATGGTCCCCCGGGTCGACGTGCACACCGTCCGGGCGCACGAGCCGCTGAGCCGGGTGGTGGAGCTGCTCGACACCGGGCACTCCCGGTTCCCCGTACGCGGCGCCGACGGCGTCGACGACCTGGCCGGCGTCGTCGGCATCGCCGACGTGCTGGCGGTGCCCCCGGCCGAGCGCGCGACGACCCCGGTCAGCGCGGTGGCCGTACCCCCGTTGCTGGTGCCCGAGACGCTGCCGCTGCCGACGGTGCTGGACCGGCTGCGGTCCGGGCACCGGCAGCTCGCCTGCGTGGTCGACGAGTACGGCGGCTTCGCCGGCGTGATCACGCTGGAGGACCTGGCCGAGGAGCTGGTGGGCCCGATCCGCGACGAGGACGACCCGCCGGAGCGGGCGCCGGCCCGGCAGGACGACGGGTCCTGGGTGGTGCCGGCGCGCTGGCGGATCGACGAGGTCGCCGACAGCACCGGCATCGAGCTGCCCGAGGCGCCGGAATACGACACGGTCTCCGGGCTGGTCATGCGCGAGCTGGGCCGGGTGCCCGAGGTGGGCGACCGGCTGGAGATCGCGCTGCCCGCCGACGGTGACGCCGAGACCGGGGCGCGCGCCCTGGTCGAGGTGCTGGCCGTGGACCGCCACGTCGCCGACTCGGTCCGGCTCCGGCTGGCGGGCGACCCGGGCGACAGCGCCGCCGGCGCCGCCGACACCATCGCGGGAGTCGGGTCAGGCGGCGCGGGCCGAAGGCCGGGCGGCGCTGCGAACCCGGCGCAGGGCGGGGAGGAGGCGGCATGAGCCCCGGCATCGCCCTCGTCGTGTCCATCGTGCTGCTGGCGCTGAACGGGTTCTTCGTGGCCGCCGAGTTCGCGCTGGTGGCCAGCAAGCGCTACCGGCTGGAGCAGGCCGTCGCCACCGGCGGCGGCCGGGGGGCCCGCGCGGCGCTGGACGGCGTACGCGAGCTCTCCCTGATGCTGGCCGGCGCGCAGCTCGGCATCACGCTGTGCACCCTGGGCCTCGGCGCGTTGGCCGAGCCGGCGATCGAGCACCTGCTCAGCCCGCTGCTGCACGCCGTGGGCCTGCCGACCGCGGCGAGCCACGTCGTGGCGCTGGTCTTCGCCCTGGGCCTGGTCACCTTCCTGCACCTGGTGGTCGGCGAGATGGCCCCGAAGTCGTGGGCGATCACCGACGCGGAGCGGTCGGCCACCCTGCTGGCGCTGCCGTTCCGGGCGTTCGCCCGGGTGGCGCGGCCGGTGCTGTCGGCGCTGAACGCGGTGGCCAACGCGATGCTGCGGCTGGTGCGGGTGCGCCCGCAGGACCAGCTCGCCCAGGTGCACGGCCCCGACGAGCTGCGGATCCTGCTGGAGCAGTCCCGCGAGCACGGGCTGCTCGGCGCGGAGCAGCACCGGATGCTCACCAGCATGCTGGAGCTCCAGGGCACCACGGTCGCCCAGGTGATGGAGCCTTTCGACCGGATCGTCACGGTCGGCCGGGACGACCCGGCCGAGCGGGTCGAACAGGTCTCCCGCGACAGCGGCCGGTCCCGGCTGGCCGTGCTGGACGCCGGCGGCGAGGTGTGCGGCCTGGTGCACGTGCGGGAGGCCGTGCGGGTCACCACGACGGGCCGGTCGGCGACCGCCGGGGAGCTGATGACCGAGGCGTTCACGCTGCCGGCGTCCGCGTCGGTGACGGAGGCCGTGACCGCGATGAAGGGCCGGCGGGCCCAGCTCGCCCTGGTCCGCAACGGCGGCGGCCCGACCCGGCCCATCGGGTTCGTGGCGCTGGAGGACCTGCTGGAGGAGGTCATCGGCGAGTTCGACGACGAGACCGACCCGGTGCCCCGGGGCCGTCGGATGCGCTGACGCCCCCCACTGACGCCCGTGCGGCCGGCCCGGCACCCACCGGGCCGGCCCCGGCGTCCGCGGCGGGCCGGCAGGAGTGTCCGGCCGCCGGCGGGGAAAGCCGTGCCACCACCGAGGGGGTACGGAGGAAAGCGCCGTGCGGCTGACCGGGGTGTCGCCGGAGTCCGGCTGGACCGGGCTGTCGGTGCGGACCACGCTGCCCAACCCGAGCACCCGGCCCGGGCTGCGGCTGCCCGGCCGGGTCACCCTGCGCGCCGGGCCGGACGACGTGCCGGTCCGGCGGCTCCGGCTCGGCCTGGTCAGCCAGGTCGAGCCGGACGACCCGGCCGCGCCCCGGCGGCTCGTCCAGTTCCACCAGGTGACGATCGCGGGCGCGTTCGTGGTGCCGGCCGGGCGACGGCGGGCGGTCGACTTCGCCGTGCCGCTGCCCTGGGAGACCCCGGTGACGATCTTCGGCGGGGTGCCGCTGATGAGCCTGCGGATGGGGCTGCGCACGGAGGCGTCCCTCGACGTGGACCTGGAGCAGGGCGCGCTGGTGCCGATCTTCGTGCATCCCCTGCCGACCCAGCAGCACGTCCTCGCCGCGCTGGACACGCTCGGCTTCAGCATGCGCCAGGCCGGCCTGGTCGACGGCCGGCTGCCCGGGGTGGAGCAGGCGCTCCCGCTGCACCAGCGGCTCGGCTGGTGGGTGGCCCCGCTGTACGCCGGGCCGATCACCGAGCTGGAGGTGATCTTCGTGGCGAACTCGGCGGGCCTGGAGGTGCTGCTGTGGGCCGACCGCCGGCTCTCCCTCGCCGGCGTCACCCACCAGAGCATCAGCCGGTTCCGGGTGTGGCACGCGGACGCGGACCGGGTGGACTGGGTCGCGGTGGTCGACGGCTGGCTGCGCCACGCGATCAACCGGCACGCCGCCGCGGCGGCGCACGCCGACTGGTCGGCGCGGATCACCGAGTCGGCGCACGTCAGCCGCTCCCCGGACCAGCCCGTCCGCCCCGGCTACGGCCTCGGCGGCACCGCCGGCGGCGCGGGCATCGGCGGCGGCGGGGGCGGCGACGGCACCTGACGCCCGCCCGCCGGTGCGCGTGCCTGCCGGTGCGCGCGCCTGCCGGTGCGGTAAGAAGGGGACCCTTCTATACCGTATGCGTTAACAGGGGGCCCTTCCTTACACCGAGGCGGTGGCGAGCTTGACGCTGAAGCCCAGGAAGAGCGCCGCCACCCCGGTGGTCGCCCCGGCGGCCAGCCGCCGCCGCTGCCGGAACTGCGCCGCCAGGAACGTGCCCGCGAAGATCAACGCGGTGAGGTACAGCGCGCTGGTGACCTGGGCGATCAGCCCGAGCAGCAGGAACGACAGCGCCGGCCAGGCGTACCCGGGGTCGACGAACTGGATGAAGAACGAGACGAAGAACAGGATCGCCTTCGGGTTGAGCAGGCTGATCACCAGCGCCCGCCGGAACGGGCTGCGCAGCTCCGCCGGCTCGGCGGCGTCGATCAGCCGCGGCGTGGCCGGGTCGTTGCGGTCCCGCCAGCGCCGCCACGCGCCGCGCAGCATGGTCAGCCCGACCCACCCGAGGTACGCCGCGCCCGCGTACTTCACCACGAGGAACAGCGGCGGGTACGCCTTGAGCAGCGACGCCACCCCGGCGGCGGAGAGCGTCATCAGCGCCGCGTCGCCGAGGAAGACCCCACCGGCGGCCCGGTAGCCGGCGCGTACCCCGCGCTTGGCGGCGGTGGAGAGCACGAAGAGCGAGTTGGGGCCGGGCAGCAGCACGATCGCCACGGTCCCCAGCACGTACGTCCAGATGTCGGTGATGCCCAGCACGCCCGACATCATCGCGCCGGCGTCGGGCCGGGGCGAAGCCGTTCCCGCAGCCTGGCCTGTGCGTTCGGCCACTCCTCGTCGGTCAGCGAGTACTGCACCGTGTCCCGCCAGGTGCCGTCGGGGCGCAGCCGGTGCCGGCGCAGCACCCCCTCGCGGGTGGCGCCGAGCCGCTCGATGGCCCGCTGGGAGCGCTCGTTGCGGATGTCGGTGTGCCAGACCACCCGCACCGCGCCCAGCTCCCCGAAGGCGCGGGCGAGCAGCAGCAGCTTCGCCTCGGTGTTGACGCCGGTGCGCCACCAGGGCCGGCCCAGGTAGGTGTAGCCGATGGCGACCGCCCGGCGTTCGGGGTCGACCTCGTAGTACGACGTGGTGCCGACCACCGCGCCGGTGACGGCGCAGCGCTGCACCCACGGCACCCGCTCGCCGCGGTGGTGGGCGTCGAGGGCGGCCCGGATCGTCTCGGCCGTGCCGGCCGGGTCGGCGGGCTGGCGGCTGCCCAGGTGCTGCCAGACCTGCGGGTCGGCGGTGGCGGCGTGCAGCTCGTCGGCGTGCGCGAGGTCCAGCGGTTCGAGGACGACGTGCGCGCCCCGCAGCGTGGCCGGCTCCAGCCAGGGCGAGCGGTCCGGCCGCAGGTACGCCGGCAGCGGCGCGGTCACGCCCGCGTCGGGCTCGGGCCGCCCGGCGGTCAGCCGCAACGGCAGCACCCCGGCCCAGTGCGGCAGGTCGTGGTCGCCGGGTTCGTCGCGTACGCCGCCGGTGCGGGTGCGGACGGAGACCTCGCGCAGCGGCAGCGCCAGCACGGCGGTCTCGGCGAGCTCGCGGCGGCTGTCGGCGCTGCGCCCGGCGGCGGCCTTCTCCACCAGGGCGGTCAGCGCGGCGGACTTCTCGCCGGGGTCGGTGACCAGGTGCGCGGTGCCGTGCGCGACCACCGACCGGTAGTTGGCGCTGTGGTGGAACTGGGAGCGGCCAAAGATCAGCCCGTCGAGCAGGGTGACCGCCACGCAGACGGGCAGGCCGTTGCCCCGGGCGGCGAGCAGCGGCCGGCTGCCGGTGGAGCCGTGCAGGTAGAGCGTGTCGCCGACGCGGACGTGCAGGGTGGGCAACACCCGGGGCTCGCCGCCGACGGTGAACGCGAGCGCGCAGTGGTACGCCTCGTCGAGCACGGCGTGCGCGGCGGCCCGGTCGTAGCTCATCCGGTCGCGGCTGCGGGTGGCGGTGGTCCGGGGGGTGGGTGGGTACATGCGAGGACCCGCTTTCGTACTAGTACAATCCTCGAATTGTGTCAGCACGCTATCAGGTCACCGGCCGGACGGCCGCCGCGATCTCCGCCAGCATCGAGTCGGGCGTCCGCCTCGGCGACCTGCCGGCCGGGGCCGCCCTGCCCCCGGTGCGGGCCCTCGCCGCCGAGCTGGGCGTCAGCCCGGCCACCGTGGCCCGCGCCTACCAGGACCTGCGCCAGCGCGGCCTGCTCGCCACCGCCGGCCGGCACGGCACCCGCGTCCGCCCCCGCCCGCCGGTGGCCACCCGCCGGGCGCTGCGCCCGAGCGCCGCGCCCGGCGTGCGCGACCTGTCCCTCGGCGAGCCCGACACCCGGCTGCTCCCGCCCCTCGGCCCGCACCTGGCCGCCCTCGCCGCCGACTTCGGCATCCCCATCGGGTACGCCTCGGCCGGCGTCCTGCCCGAGCTGGCCGACGCGGCCCGGGAGCGGCTCGCCGCCGACGGGGTGCCGGCCGACGACGTCACGGTCACCGGCGGGGCGCTCGACGGCATCGAGCGGCTGCTCGCCGCCCACCTGCGCCCCGGCGACGCGGTCGCCGTCGAGGACCCCGGCTGGGCCAACCTCCTCGACCTCGTCGCCGCCCTGGGGCTGCGCCCGATCGGGGTGCCGGTGGACGACGAGGGCCCGATCGAGGCCGGGGTACGCGCCGCCCTGGCCGCCGGGGCCCGCGCCCTGGTGGTGACCAGCCGGGCGCAGAACCCGACCGGGGCGGCCGTCTCCGCCGACCGGGCCGCCGCGCTGCGCGCCCTCCTCGCCGGCCGCGAGGACCTGCTGCTGATCGAGGACGACCACGCCGCCGAGCTGGCCCGCGTACCGCTGCACCCGCTCGCCGGGGTGACCGGGGCATGGGCCTTCGTCCGGTCGGTGAGCAAGCCCTACGGGCCCGACCTGCGGCTGGCCGTGCTGGCCGGCGACGAGGCCACCGTCGCCCGGGTCGCCGGCCGGGCCCGCGTCGGCGCGGGCTGGGTCTCCACCGTGCTGCAACGCCTCGTGCTCGCGCTGTGGCGCGAACCGGCCACGGCCGCCCTGGTCGACCGGGCCGGCGCGAGCTACGAGCGCCGCCGGGGCGACCTGCTCGCCGCGCTGGCCACGCGCGGGCTGGCCGGGCACGGTCGCACCGGCATCAACGTCTGGCTCCCGGTGCCCGACGAGACCAGCGCCGTCACCGCCCTGCGCGACGCCGGCTGGGCGGTGGCACCGGGCGCGCTGTTCCGCATCGCCGCCGCCCCCGGCGTGCGCGTCACGGTCAGCCAGCTGGACCCCGCCGACCTCCCGGCCCTGGCCGACGCAATGGCCAGGGCCCTCCACCCTCACCCCCCGTCAACCTTCACCGCCTGACGCCCCCACCCCCCACCGCGGCCCCCCACCCGCCCGCCGCCCCCGCCCGCCGCCCCCCGCCCGCGTGATCAAGAGGTTTGCGTCACCGTCCGGCCGGATCCTGACGCAAACCTCTTGATCAACTCCCGGAGGCGGGCGGGGCGCGCCGGGTGGGGGTGGCTGCGTGGGCGGGGCGGCGGGGGGTAGAAAGATCGGCATGACCGACAAGACCGACACCGCCCCCGGTGCGCAGCAGTTCATTCCGCCGCAGGCCGACACCCTCGACGCGCTGCGCGCCGCCGCAGGCGGCTGCCGGGGCTGTGAGCTGTACCGGGACGCCACCCAGACGGTCTTCGGCCGCGGCGGCGCCGACGCCCGGGTGGTGCTGGTCGGCGAGCAGCCCGGCGACATGGAGGACCAGAAGGGGCTGCCGTTCGTCGGCCCGGCCGGCCGGCTGCTGCGCCGGGCGGTCGACGACGCCGGGCTCGACCCGACGAGCCTCTACCTCACCAACGCGGTGAAGCACTTCCGCTTCGAGCTGCGCGGCAGGCGGCGCATCCACCAGACCCCGGACCGGGTGCACGTCACCGCGTGCCGGCCCTGGCTGGTGGCCGAGTTCGCCCGGCTGCGCCCGGAGGTCGTCGTGGTGCTCGGCGCGACCGCCGCCAAGGCGCTGCTCGGCCCGTCGTTCCGGGTCACCCGGCAGCGCGGCACGCTGATGCCCTGGCCGGCGTCGGCCGAGCGGCCGGAGGACTTCGCCCGGGTGCCGGTCGACTCGGCCGGCGGGGTCGCCGACGCCCCGGCGGTCCGGCTCCTGGCCACCATCCACCCGTCGGCGGTGCTGCGCGCCGACGACCAGGACACCGCGTACGCCGGGCTGGTCGCCGACCTGACGGTCGCCGCCGGCGCCCTGGCAGCCTGACCCACCAGGGTTTCCGATCGTGGACAGTTGTCGTTCCGGCGGGACCGCAACTGTCCAAGGTCCGGGGGTTGCGTGAGGATGGGCGGGCCGCACCCCCCCCGCCGGAGCCCCGGCCGTCACCGAGGAGCCCCCGATGGCCACCGACCTCACCGCGCCGGCACCGAGCCGCGCCGACGTCGCCCCGATCCAGCGCCGCACGCTGCGGCTGCTCGTCGTGACCCAGATCATCGGCGGCATCGGGGTCACCATCGGCATCTCGGTCGGCGCGCTGCTCGCCGCCCGGATCGCCGGCACGGCGGTCGCCGGCCTGGCGCAGAGCGCGGCGGTGGTCGGCGGCGCGCTGCTCGCCGTCCCGGTCACCCGGATCATGACCGGGCACGGCCGCCGGCCGGGGCTGGTCACCGCGTACCTGGTCGGGGCGGCCGGGGGCGTGCTGGTGGTGCTCGCCGCGGCGACCCGCCAGGTGCCGCTGCTCTTCCTCGGCATGCTGCTGTTCGGCGGGGGCTCGGCGGCCAACCTCCAGGCCCGCTACACGGCCGTGGACCTCGCCGAGCCGACCCGCCGGGGCCGCCAGCTCTCCCTGGTCGTCTGGGCCACCACGATCGGGGCGGTGGCCGCGCCGAACTTCGCCGCGCTGGCCGACCGCACCACCCGGGGCTGGGGGCTGCCGTCGCTGGCCGGCCCGTTCGCGTTCAGCGCGGTGGCGTTCGCCCTCACCGCCGGCGTACTGCTGGCGCTGTTGCGGCCCGACCCGCTGCTCACCGCGCGCCGGCTGGCGGACGCCGAGGCCGCTCCCGACGCCGCCGCTCCCGGCGAAGCCGCCGGGCGGCGCGGCGCGGGCATGCGGGCCGCCTGGCGGGTGGTCCGCGAGCGGCCGGCGGCCCGGCTGGGCATCGCCGCCGTCGCGGTCGGCCACCTCGTGATGGTCGCGGTGATGTCGATGACCCCGGTACGCCTCGGCGAGTACCACGACGACTCCGCCGTGCTCGGGGTGGTCGGGGTGGTGCTCAGCCTGCACATCGCCGGCATGTACGCGCTCGCCCCGGTGGTCGGCTGGCTCACCGACCGGCTCGGCCGGCGGCCGGTGATCCTCGGCGGACTGGCCGTGCTGCTGGCCGCCTGCGCGGTGGCGGGCGGCTCCGGGCACCACACACCCGGCCTCTCGGTCGGCCTGGTCCTGCTCGGGCTGGGCTGGTCGGGGACCATGGTGGCCGGCTCCACCCTGCTGTCGGAGTCGGTGCCCGCCGACGTGCGGCCCAGCGTGCAGGGGCTCTCCGACCTGACGATGGGCCTGGCGGGGGCCGCCGCCGGGGCGCTGAGCGGGTTCGTCATGCAGGTCGCCGGGTATCCGGCGCTGACCCTGCTGGCCGCGATCGCGACGGTGCCCCTGCTGGCGCTAGCGTTGCGGGCGGCGCCCGGGCGGGCGCCGGACAAGGAGGACCGACCGTGCGGCTGACCGACTTCTGGGCCCGGCTGGAGGAGGCGTTCGGCCCGGGGTACGCGGCCAGCCTCGCCTCGGACCAGGTGCTGTCCCAGCTCGGCGGGCGGACCATCGAACAGGCGCTCCGGTCGGGTGAGCAGACCCACGTCGTGTGGCGCGCGGTGGTCGCCGCGTACCCCGACCGGGTGCCCGCGCGACTACGCTGAGCAGCCTTTTCTTTCCCTCCGCGTGTCGCTTGCCGAGTCGTACACCTGTTCGGCTATTGTCCACAGCGGGGTGCTCGTCCACAGCTCGCGGCCCGTCGGCTGGTTTTCTGTCGGACCCAGCGCCTAGCGTGTCCGCGTGACGCGAAGCTCAGGAAAGACGCCGGCGAAGGCAGGGGTGGCAACGATGGCGGCAGGTCCTGACCGGGAGAAGGCGCTCGACCTTGCTCTCGCTCAGATCGACAAGCAGTTCGGCAAGGGTTCGGTGATGCGCCTGGGGGAGCGCCCTGTCGTGCAGACCTCGGTCATCCCGACCGGGTCCATCGCCCTCGACGTGGCCCTCGGCGTGGGGGGCCTGCCCCGGGGCCGGGTGGTCGAGATCTACGGTCCCGAATCCAGCGGCAAGACGACGGTGGCCCTGCACGCGGTGGCCAACGCCCAGCGGGCCGGCGGCATCGCCGCGTTCGTCGACGCCGAGCACGCGCTCGACCCGGAGTACGCGAAGGCCCTCGGCGTCGACACCGACGCCCTGCTGGTCTCGCAGCCCGACACCGGCGAGCAGGCGCTGGAGATCGCGGACATGCTGGTCCGCTCCGGCGCGATCGACATCATCGTGATCGACTCGGTGGCGGCCCTGGTGCCGCGCGCCGAGATCGAGGGCGAGATGGGCGACAGCCACGTGGGCCTCCAGGCCCGGCTGATGAGCCAGGCGCTGCGGAAGATCACCGGTGTGCTCAACAACACCGGCACCACGGCGATCTTCATCAACCAGCTCCGCGAGAAGATCGGGGTGATGTTCGGCTCGCCCGAGACCACCACCGGTGGCCGGGCGCTGAAGTTCTACGCCTCTGTCCGGCTCGACGTGCGCCGCATCGAGAGCCTGAAGGACGGCACCGACGTGGTCGGCAACCGCACCCGGGTCAAGGTCGTGAAGAACAAGGTCGCCGCGCCGTTCAAGCAGGCCGAGTTCGACATCATGTACGGCAAGGGCATCTCCCGCGAGGGCTCGCTCATCGACGTGGGCGTGGAGCAGGCGATCATCCGCAAGTCCGGCGCCTGGTACACGTACGACGGCGACCAGCTCGGCCAGGGCAAGGAGAAGGCCCGCGAGTTCCTCCGCGAGAACCCGGACGTGGCGGCCGAGATCGAGAAGAAGATCCTGGAGAAGCTCGGCGTCGGGGTCGGCGCGGGCGACGCCGCCGGTGGCCCGGAGCTGCCGCCGGTCGACTTCTGACCGGCCGCTGACCGGTGACAGGACGACGCGCCCGCACGGGGCGGGGCTGGGATGCCAGCCCGCCCCGCGCGGGTGACGCCGACGGGCCGCCCCGTCCCCGACGCGGCCGGCGTGACCCTTCCGACGGGGCGTTCTCCCCGGCGGCGGGGGCACCGCGCGACGACGGGGCTCCGCCCCGTGACGAGGCGGAGCTGGCCCGGGAGGTCTGCCTGCGCCAGCTCGCCGTGCGCCCGCGCACCCGGGCCGAGCTGGCCGCCGCGCTGGCCACGCGGGGGATCTCCGAGGAGGTCGCCGCCGGGGTGCTCGACCGCTACGACGAGGTCGGCATCATCGACGACGCCGCGTTCGCCCGCGCCTGGGTGTCCAGCCGGCACGCCGGCCGGGGGCTGGCCCGCCGGGCCCTCGCCAACGAGCTGCGGCGGCGCGGCGTGGACGGCGAGGTGGCCAGCGAGGCACTCGACGAGCTGGACGAGGAGACCGAGGCCGAGACGGCCCGGGCGCTGGTCGAACGGAAGCTGCGTACGGCCCGGGGGGAGCCGGACGCCGTCTTCCGCCGCCTCGTCGGCATGCTCGCCCGCAAGGGCTACCCGCCGGGGGTGGCGATCCGGGCGGTGAAGGACGCGCTCGCCGCGCAGAGCGCCGAGGCGGCCGAGTTCGCCGACGGCATCGACGCCGATGCGCTCGCCGACGCGGAGGGCGACCTCGACCCGGGCGTCCGCCCGCTCGACTGACCGGGGACGCCCAGACGCTGAGCGAGGACGCGCGGACGCCTGGCCGGCGGGCGAGCCGCAGCCCGGCCCGGCTGGGCGAGCAGACCGGAGCGATCCGGCTGGGCAGCGCCGAAGGTTCCCGCAGTGTGGGCCGGGTCCGGTCTCCTTTGTCCGGCCGTGTCCGACGCGCCATCAGCGGTGGGTGACCCGTCAACTTCTCTCCGTTCGGGGGGTTTGATCATGAGTCCTTGACCAGACGGCACCCGGAGACCTAGCCTCGCCATACAGGCTCACATTGCCCGACCAAGCGCAAGCAAAGCGCACAACATAGATCTCGTAACAGAACAGCATCACTTTGGCCGGCTCGCCGGTCTGCGGTGTCAGCTCCGGACAGGCCGGTCCGGGGCCGGCACGACAACTGCACCCGGCCGTCGGCGATGCCCCGTGGGCACCGCCGGCGGAAAGCTACCCACGGCCAGTCGCTCAGGTCGGGCGTCTCAGAGCCGCAGCGCACGTGCCCACCCGGCACGCTCACTGCGGCGCCGACGTTCAGGGGAGGCGGCCATGGCGGGGCGGCAGAGGTCCACGGTTGGTCCCGGCGGGGCGGCGGTCGACGACAGCGCACGCCGCGGTGCGGGGGCTGCGGCCAGCAGCGCGCGGGTGCCGGCCCGCAGCAGCACATGGGCATCGGCCGGCAACGGCGCACGGGCATGGGCCGGCAACGGCGCGCGGGCGGCGGAGTCCCGGTCCGGCGCGGGGACGCGGCCGTGAACGCCTTCGACGCCGTCCTCCTCGGAGTGGTGCTGCTCCTCGTCCTGGTCGTGGTCGGCGCGGTCCTGGTGGGCGTGCGGACGATGCGCCGGCTCAGCGCGGCGCCCCGCCCGGAGGACCCGGCCTTCATCGCCGAGAAGGACCGCCAGGAGCAGTCGCTGGCCGCCCTGCGCACCGCCGCCGACGAGGTCAACAGCACCATCGACGTGGCCAAGTCCGCCGCGTCGGCGGCGCGCGCCGAGGCCGCCGCCGCGAAGGCCGAGGCGAAGGCCGCCCGGGCCGAGGCCCGCCGGGTGCTCGACGACGCCCGCGCGGAGGCCGACACCGTCCTGGAGCGGGCCCACAAGCAGGCCGAAGCCGACGCCGAGCAACTGCGCACGGCGGCCCGCCGCAGCGGGGAACGCGAGGTCGCGGTGCTCGCCGCGACCACCCGGGAGCAGGCCGCCGAGGTGGAACGGCGGGCCGCCCGGATGGACGAGCGGGAGCGGCTGCACACCGAGGAGGTGGAGCGGCTGGCCGACCGGGAGCGGCAGCTCACCGCCGCCAGCGCCGCCCTCGCCGCCCGCGAGTCCGCCCTGGCCGAACGCGAGCAGGCGGTCGCCGAGGCGGAGGAGCAGCGTCGCCGCGAGCTGGAGCGCGTCGCCGGGCTCACCGCCGAGGCCGCCCGCGCCGAGCTGATCGAGGTGATCGAGACCCAGGCGAAGCGGGAGGCCGCCCTGCTGGTGCGGGACATCGAGTCCGACGCCCGCAACACCGCCGAGCAGCGCGCCCGGCACATCGTGGTGGACGCGATCCAGCGGGTGGCCAGCGAGCAGACCGCCGAGAGCGTGGTCAGCGTTCTGCACCTGCCCGGGGACGAGATGAAGGGGCGGATCATCGGCCGGGAGGGGCGCAACATCCGCGCCTTCGAGTCGGTCACCGGGGTCAACCTGATCATCGACGACACCCCGGAGGCCGTGCTGCTGTCCTGCTTCGACCCGGTGCGCCGCGAGGTCGGCCGGTTGACGCTGGAGAAGCTGGTGCTCGACGGCCGGATCCACCCGCACCGGATCGAGGAGGTCTACGACCTGGCCCGGCAGGAGGTGGAGCAGCTCTGCCACCGGGCCGCCGAGGACGCCCTCGTCGAGGTCGGCATCACCGAGATCCACCCCGAGCTGGTGAGCCTGCTCGGGCGGCTGCGCTACCGCACCTCGTACGGGCAGAACGTGCTCAAGCACCTCGTGGAGACCGCGCACATCGCCGGGATCATGGCCGCCGAGCTGCGGCTGGACGTGCCGACCATCAAGCGGTCGGCGTTCCTGCACGACATCGGCAAGGCGCTCACCCACGAGGTGGAGGGCAGCCACGCCATCATCGGCGCGGACCTGGCCCGCAAGTACGGCGAGAGCGAGGACGTCGTCCACGCGATCGAGGCGCACCACAACGAGGTGCCCCCGCAGACCATCGAGGCCGTGCTCACCCAGGCGTCCGACGCCTGCTCCGGCGGGCGGCCGGGGGCGCGGCGGGAGAGCCTTGAGGCGTACGTCAAGCGGCTGGAGCGGATCGAGGAGATCGCGGCCGGGAAGCTCGGCGTGGAGAAGGTCTTCGCCATGCAGGCGGGCCGGGAGATCCGGGTGATGGTCAAGCCCGACGACGTCGACGACATCGGCGCGGCGGTGCTGGCCCGGGACGTGGCCAAGCAGATCGAGGAGGAGCTGACCTACCCGGGGCAGATCCGGGTGACGGTGGTCCGCGAGTCCCGGGTCACCGAGATCGCCCGCTGAGCCGGCGGGGCCCCATCCCGGGCGGGAGCAGTGTCGGCACGCCGGGGATGGGACCGTGACCGCGCCGGGATCGGCAGCGGGGTGGCGGGCGGTGTCGTGGCCGGGCGGCCCGAATCAGCCCTGCGGCTCGGTGACCGCCTGCTCAAGGAGCGGGGCCGGGGCCCGGCCGGTGGTGGTCTTCTTCGGGACGCGGAAGCCGCGCCGCTGGGTGCGCCGGTCGAGCCAACCCGCCAGCATGGTGATCAGCGAGTTGATCACGATGTAGATCGCGGCCACCACGATGGCCGCTGCCACCACGTTGCCGTAGTTGGCCGAGAGGTCGTTGACGCCGCGCTGGAGCAGCTCGGGGAAGGCCACGATGTAGCCGAGCGCGGTGTCCTTGAGCAGCACGACCAGCTGGCTGACGATCACCGGCAGCATCGCCCGGGCGGCCTGGGGCACCAGGACGAGCTGCATGACCTGGCTCTTGCGCATGCCGACGGCGTAGGCGGCCTCGGACTGGCCCCTCGGGATCGACCGGATGCCGGCGCGGAACGCCTCGGCGAGCACCGACCCGTTGTACAGGGTGAGGCCCACGACCACGGCCCAGAACGCCGAGACGGGGGCCTGGATGAGGAACGGCACGCCGTAGAAGATGAAGAAGATCATCAGCAGCAGCGGCACGGCCCGGAAGAACTCCACGACGATGCCGGACGGCACCCGGATCCACCGGCGGTCGGAGAGCCGCCCGACGGCGAAGACGATGCCGAAGGCGAGCGACAGGACCATTCCGGTGGCCGCGGCGAGCAGGGTCTGCCGCAGGCCGGGGATGATGAACTGGGTCCAGGTGTCCGGCTCGGTGAAGGGCTGCCAGAGCCGACCCTCCCACTGCCCGGCCTCGTCGAACTTGCGGTAGACCCACCAGAGCAGGGCGACGAGGCCGACGCCGAAGACGACACTGAGCACCGCGTTGCGGACGCGGGCGCGCGGCCCCGGGTGGTCGTAGAGAACCGTGCTGCTCATCAGCGCTTCACCGCCAGTCGGTTGGCCAGCCAGCCGAAGAAGTAGCCGGTGGGGATCAGGAACGCGGCGAAGGTGCCGGCGAACACCAGGAAGATCGGGATGACCGCGTCCCCGTTGCTGTTGATCAGGTCCTTCATCACGCTCGACGCCTCGATGAGGCCGATGGTGCCGACGATCGTCGCGTTCTTGCACAGCGCGATGAGCACGCTGCCCAGCGGCGCGACCACCGCCCGTCCGGCCTGGGGCAGGATCACGATCCGTAGCGTCTGGAAGAAGGTCAGCCCGATGGCCCGGGCCGCCTCGGCCTGGCCGGCGGGGACGGTGTTGATGCCGGAGCGGACCGCCTCGCAGACGAACGCGGCCGTGTAGACCGACAGGCCGACGACGCCCAGCCAGTAGTTGTTCAGGTCCAGGTCGTCCGAGAGGCTGAGCCCCAGCGTGGAGAAGAGGCCGAAGTAGCAGAAGAAGACGATCAGCGTCAGCGGCGTGTTGCGGAAGATGTTGACCCAGGCGGCGCCAACCCCGCGCAGCACCGGCACGGGGGAGACCCGGAACGCGGCGAGCAGCACGCCCAGCACCAGCGCGAAGAACGCCGACGCACCGGTCAGCTTGAGGATCCACAGGAAGCCCGACAGGTACGCGTCGAGATTGGTCTGATCAGCGAATACGTGCATACGTCGACTCCCGGGGCAGGTCGTCCGCGTCGTGACGGTCCGGGGCCGGCGCCCGCGTGGCGCCGGCCCCGGCCTCCGTCAGACGCTGCCGCAGTTGGTCAGCTTCGTGGTGTCCAGCTCGGGCGCGGCCTTGCCGCTCTTGCCCAGCGTCGAGTCCCAGGCGGCCTTGTACGAGCCGTCCGAGGCGGCGGCCTTGAGGATCTCGTTGACCTTCTCGCAGCCGTCCTTGTCGTCCTTCTTCAGGCCGATCCCGTAGGGCTCGCTGGAGAAGGGCTTGCCGACCACCTTGAACTTGCCGGCGTACTGGTCCTGCGCCGCGTAGCCGGCGAGGATGATGTCGTCGGTGGTGACCGCGTCCACCTTGCCGTTCTCCAGCAGCGGCAGGCACTTCGAGTACGAGTCGAACTGCTGGAGCTTGGCCTTCGGGTGCTCGGTCTGGATCCGCTTGGCCGGCGTCGAGCCGGTCACCGAGCAGACCGTCTTGCCGTCCAGCCCCTCCGGCCCGGCGAGCGTGGAGTCCGCCTTGACCAGCAGGTCCTGCCCGGCGATGAAGTACGGCCCGGCAAAGCTGATCTTCTGCTTGCGCTCGTCGTTGATCGTGTACGTCGCCACGACCAGGTCGACGGTGCCCTGCTGGATGAAGGGCTCGCGGTTGGCGGAGACGGTGGTCTTCCACTCGATGCTGCCGGCCTCGACGCCGAGCCCCTTGGCGATGATCTTGGCGATCTCGACGTCGAAGCCCTCGTACGTGCTGCCGGTCTGGAGGCCCAGGCCGGGCTGGTCCGCCTTGACGCCGATCACCAGCTTCTTCTGGTTCTGTGCCTTGCCGATGAGGCCCTTGGCGCCCGAACCACCGGACTCTCCGTCGCTGTCGCCGCCGCAGGCGGCCATGCCGAACGACAGGGCGGCGGCCATGGCGACCGCCGCCACGCGCTTCATACGCATACTTCTCTCCTTCTTCGACGGAGCCCGCCGGGGGACGACGCGCTCCACGGACGGACGCCTAGTGCGTCAGGATCTTCGACAGGAAGTCCTTGGCGCGCTCGCTGCGCGGGTTGGCGAAGAACTCGGCCGGGGGCGCGTCCTCGACGAGCTGGCCGTCGGCCATGAAGATGACCCGGTTGGCGGCGTGCCGGGCGAAGCCCATCTCGTGGGTGACCACGACCATGGTCATGCCGTCGCGGGCCAGGGAGGTCATCACCTCCAGCACCTCGCCGACCATCTCCGGGTCGAGCGCGCTGGTGGGCTCGTCGAACAGCATCGCCTTGGGCTGCATGGCCAGCGCGCGGGCGATCGCCGCCCGCTGCTGCTGACCGCCGGAGAGCTGGGCGGGATACTTGTCGGCCTGGTTGGCGATGCCGACCCGGTCCAGCAGGGCCAGCCCGCGCTCGCGCGCGGCGGCCGGCTTCTCCTTGCGGACCTTGATGGGACCGAGCGTGACGTTCTCCAGGATCGTCTTGTGCGCGAAGAGGTTGAACGACTGGAACACCATGCCGACCTCGCTGCGCAGCCGGGCCAGCGCCTTGCCCTCGGCGGGCAGCGGGGTGCCGTCGAAGGTGATGCTGCCGGAGCTGATCGGCTCCAGCCGGTTGATCGCCCGGCACAGCGTCGACTTGCCCGAGCCCGACGGGCCGATCACGACGACGACCTCGCCCCGGCCGACCGAGAGCGAGACGTCCTGCAGCACGTGCAGCGGCCCGAAGTGCTTGTTGACCCCGTCCAGCACGATGAGCGGTTCGCCCGTCGTCACGTCGTCCACCGTCCCTGTCGTCACGTACGCCTGAGCCGGATGACCCCCGGTCCGGCCACTCTAGGCGGGTCGACATGGCGGATCGCCACCCATCTGGTCACGGTGCGGTAACACCGGTAACGATCCGCACCGGGGAGTCCGGTATCCGTCTCCGACCGGCCCGGCCGGCTGGCTCGGACCGGCCCGGCCGGCTGGCTCGGACCGGCCCGGCCGGCTGGCTCGGACCGGCCCGGCCGGCTGGCTCGGACCGGCCCGGCCGGCTGGCGGCCAGGCCGGATCACGGCGATCATGGGGGGATGACCGAGCCCGTACGCCTGACCGCCTACGCCCGCGGCGGCGGCTGCGCGTGCAAGATCCCGCCCGGCGAGCTGGAGGCCATGGTCGCCGGGCTCGGCCCGGCCGGCGGCGCGGCGGAGCTGCTGGTCGGCCTGGAGAACGGCGACGACGCCGCGGTGGTCCGCCTCGACGAGCGCACCGGCCTGGTCAGCACCGCCGACTTTTTCACCCCGGTCGTCGACGACGCCTACGACTGGGGGCGCATCGCCGCCGCCAACGCGCTCTCCGACGTGTACGCCATGGGCGGCACCCCGCTCGTCGCGCTCAACCTGCTCTGCTGGCCCCGTGAGCGGCTGCCGCTGGAGCTGGCCCGGGAGGTGCTGCGCGGCGGCCAGGACGTGGCCCGGGAGGCCGGCTGCCACCTGGCCGGCGGGCACAGCGTCGACGACGACGGCCCGAAGTACGGGCTCGCGGTCACCGGCGTGGTCCGGCCGGAGGAGCTGATCACCCTCGACGCGGGGCGGGCCGGGCTGCCGCTGTCGCTGACCAAGCCGCTCGGCGTCGGGGTGCTCAACACCCGGCACAAGGCCACCGGCGAGCGGTTCGCCGAGGCGGTCGCCTCGATGGCGGCGCTGAACCGGGACGCCGCCCGGGCGGCGGTCGCCGCCGGCATCCGGTGCGGCACCGACGTGACCGGGTTCGGGCTGCTCGGGCACGCCTCGAAGCTGGCCCGGGCCAGCCGGCTCACGGTGGCGATCGACGCGGCCCGGGTGCCTTACCTTCCGGGCGCGCGGGAGGCGGTCCGCGCCGGGTACGTCAGCGGCGGTACCCGCCGCAACCTGGACTGGGTCGCCCCGTGGACCGACTTCGGGGCGGCCGACGAGGCGGAGCGGCTGCTGCTGGCCGACGCGCAGACCTCCGGCGGGTTGCTGGTCGCCGGGGAGCTGCCGGGGGCCACGGTGGTCGGGGAGCTGCTGCCGCGCGGTGAGCACCTGCTGGTCGTGCGCTGACCGGGGAGGGCTGGCACCATAGCCGATAAAGTGTCAGCTTTCCGCCACTGTGCGCGGGAAATTTTGCCCGGAATGGTCACAGACCGGTAACTTGCCCCCGGCTGCGGTCATATGCCCCCCACCATCGTCAGTAAGGCCCGATCCGGAGGCCGGTGGGACGAACGCAGCGAGGAGGCGGCATGACCGAGCTGTGGAACTGGAGAATCGACGGGGCACCCCCGGTGGAGGTGTACCCGGCGCTGGCCGAGGCCCTGGGGCGGGTGGTGATGCCGCTCGCGGTGGCCGACCCGGCGCGGCTGCCGACGTACGCGGTGATCTGCGACGTCTGGGAGGCGCCGGGGGCGTTCGGCACCATGGTGGACTGCTACGGGGTGCCCGAGAGCCTGACGGAGCTGCCCTGCGTCGCCGCGCTGGCCCGGCTGCTCGGCCGCAACTGCGTGCTGCGCGACGACACCCTCGACGCCGGGCGGCACCTGCTGGTCGCGCCGGACGGCACGATCCGCCCGGTGCATTTCGACGTGCGGGAGACCGACGACGGCGAGGTGCTCAGCGACCAGCGGCTGTGCACCGTGGCCCACCCCGGCTGCCGGGGCTGGTCGCGCTGCCACCGGTCGAGGTGGGCCCCGGACTCGGTCTTCCCGGCCCTCGCCGCGGCCTGACCGCCAGGGGCCGACCGACCCGGAGCCCCGCGCGCTGCCCCGGCGGCCCCGGCCCGGCCCCCGGCGGCCCCGGTTCAGCGTTCGCTGGCCCGGGGCCGCGGCAGCCCCGGCTCAGCCCTCGGCGGCCGGGCGCTGCGGGGCGCCGCCGCGCACCACGAGCTGGTCCAGCAGCGTCGCGGTGGCCTCGGCGACGGCGGCCACCGCCGCGTCGAACGCCGCCGCGTTGTGCGCGGCCGGCGCGCGGAACCCGGAGATCTTCCGGACGTACTGCAACGCCGCGGCCTCGATGTCGGCCCGGTTCACCTCCGGCACGTACGGCTCACGCAGGGTCTTGATGCTGCGGCACACGGCTCCTCCTCGTTCGGGTTCTGTCGGCTGGTGCGGATACGCTGTGCGGGTCATGACTACCGCAGCCGTGGGCAGCCCGCGCACCTACCAGGTGCGCACGTACGGCTGCCAGATGAACGTGCACGACTCCGAGCGCATTTCCGGCCTGCTGGAACAGGCCGGTTACGTGCGCGCCGCCGAGGCCGACGGCAACCCCGACGTGGTGGTGTTCAACACCTGCGCCGTCCGGGAGAACGCCGACAACCGGCTCTACGGCAACCTGGGTCACCTGCGCCCCGTGAAGGACAGGCACCCGGGGATGCAGATCGCCGTCGGTGGCTGCCTCGCCCAGAAGGACCGCGGCGACATCGTCCGCAAGGCCCCGTGGGTGGACGTGGTGTTCGGCACGCACAACATCGGCTCCCTGCCGGCGCTGCTGGAGCGGGCCCGGCACAACGCCGCCGCCGAGGTGGAGATCCTGGAGTCGCTCGACGTCTTCCCCTCGACGCTGCCGACCCGGCGCGAGTCGACGTACGCCGGGTGGGTGTCGATCTCGGTGGGCTGCAACAACACCTGCACGTTCTGCATCGTGCCCGCCCTGCGCGGCAAGGAGAAGGACCGCCGCCCCGGCGACGTCCTCGCCGAGGTCCGCGCCCTGGTCGACTCCGGCGTGCTGGAGGTGACCCTGCTCGGGCAGAACGTCAACTCCTACGGCGTCGAGTTCGGCGACCGCTACGCGTTCGGCAAGCTGCTGCGCGCCTGCGGCGAGATCGACGGGCTGGAACGGGTCCGGTTCACCAGCCCGCACCCGAAGGACTTCACCGACGACGTGATCGCCGCGATGGCCGAGACGCCGAACGTCTGCCACTCGCTGCACATGCCGTTGCAGTCCGGCTCCGACGACGTGCTCAAGGCGATGCGCCGGTCGTACCGGTCGGAGAAATACCTGGGGATCATCGAGCGGGTCCGGGCGGCGATGCCCGACGCGGCGATCACCACCGACATCATCGTCGGCTTCCCCGGCGAGACCGAGGCCGACTTCCAGCGCACCCTGGACGTGGTCCGCGAGGCCCGCTTCTCCTCGGCGTTCACGTTCCAATACTCCAAGCGCCCCGGCACGCCGGCCGCCACCATGCCCGACCAGCTGCCCAAGCAGGTGGTGCAGGAGCGCTACGAGCGGCTGATCGCGACGGTGGAGGAGATCACCTGGGCGGAGAACCGCAAGCTGGTGGGGCAGGAGGTCGAGGTGCTGGTCGCCGTCGGCGAGGGCCGCAAGGACGAGCGCACCGGCCGGATGTCGGGGCGGGCCCGCGACGGCCGCCTCGTGCACTTCGCGACGGGCGGGCACGGCGCGACGGGCGCGAACGGCCAGCACGGCGAGGCGGGCTCCCTCGCCGGCCAGATCCGCCCCGGCGACATCGTGCACACCGTGATCACCTATGCCGCCCCGCACCACCTCAACGCCGACGGGGAGCCGTTGTCGCACCGGCGCACCCGGGCCGGCGACGCCGCCGAGGCCGGCCGCGTCCCGCGTACCCCCGGGGTGTTGCTCGGGCTGCCCACGGTCGGCGCGCCGGCCGCGGCGCCCGCGCCGGCGACCGGCTGCGCGGCGCACTGACGCGGTCGGGGCCCGCCGCACCGCCGGGCCCCGACCATTCTGCGCGGGGTCAGACCGAGATCCGGCCCGCGCCCGCGCCGCCCGTCACGATCGACTTGACGCTGCTCGCGCTGTCGAGGGTGTACGAGTACGGGATGCTCTTCACGCTGCCGCCGGTCTGCCCGCTGCCGGAGCTGACGAAGTAGTTGTTCCGGGCGACCAGGGTGCCGGGGCCGGAGCTGCCCTCGCCGAGGTGGAACGGGTCGCTGACGCTCTCGAAGTAGTTGCCCTCGACGAGCACGCCGGCGCTCATCGTGGAGGCCACGCCGTAGCCGCTGTTGCGGTAGTAGTAGTTGTTGTAGACGTGCACCGGGTTGCCGAAGCGGACCCGGGGGTGGCGCTGGGTGCTCGCGTCGAACCAGTTGTGGTGGTAGGTCACCCGCAGGTGGCCGGTGTCCTGGCTGGCGTTGTCGTCGCTGTGCCCGAGCAGCATCGACTTGTCGTGGTTGTAGACCCGGTTCCACGACACGGTGACGAAGTCCGAGCCGCGCTTGATGTCGACCGCGCCGTCGTAGCCGCCGGTGAAGGTGTTGTGGTCGACCCAGACGTTGGTCGCCGACTCCTGCACGTTGATCGCGTCGTCGTTCCAGCTCGTGAACGTGATGTTGCGGATGATCACGTTGCGGTCGCCGCTGATGTTGAAGCCGCAGCCGGAGATGGTCGCGCCCGGGTTGCCGAGGATGGTCTTGTTGGACCGGACCCGCAGCATGCCGGAGCAGGAGATGGCGCCGGAGACCCGGATCACCGCCGCGCTGCTGGACCCGACGGCGGTGGTCAGCGCGGAGGCGCTGGTGACCGTGGTGGCCGGGGCGCTGCCGCCGCCCGTGGTGCCCCCGTTCTGGGTGGCCCAGCCGACCAGGTCGGTGGGTCCGGCCGAGGCCGGGGCGGTGGCGACGGTGAGGGCTCCGACGACGAGGACGGAGGCGGTGGCGGCTGCGGCGAGCAGCGTGGTGCGACGTCGTGCCGTGATGCGCATGTGCTTCCCTTCGGTGGTCGCGGGCGCGCGGACCGGTCGGCCGATCGTCGACGCCGGTGCCCGGTGTGGCGTCTGGGTCGGCCGGAGACGGTGGTCCGGGTCCCCGCCGGTGTGGACTGCCCTGGGGTGAGAAGCGGCTCCCGTGCTGGCCCGCCAAGAGGCAGGCAAGCGCTTTCCCGATGTAAACACAGATGCCTATCGATGTAAACCCTTCCCGTCGGCCATCCCCACCTGCACAAGGATCAGCGGCCGGCACCCGCGTCGGGTGCCGGCCGCCGTCCTGCGGTGACGCGCTGGCTCAGCAGGCGACGCCGTTCAGCTTGACCGCGCCGGGCGTCGCGGCGGACCCGTTGGCGGTGAAGCCGACCGTCACCGAGGCGCCCGCCGCGAGCGACGCGGACCAGGCCGGCGCGGCGGCCGTCACCGCCGTGCCGGACTGGGTCACGGTGGCGTTCCAGCCGCTGACCAGCGTGACGCCGGCCGGCCAGTTCCAGGTCACCGACCACGGGTTGACCGCTGCCGAGCCGCCGTTCTTGACGGTCAGCTCGCCCTGGAAGCCGCCCGCCCACGAGTTGACCTGCTTGTAGGTGGCGGTGCAGCCACCGGCCGGCGGCGTGGTGGTCGGCGGCGGGGTGGAGGTGGGCGTGGGCGTGGGGGTGCCGGTCGGCGTCCCCGTCGGGCTTCCGGTCGGTGTCGGATCGGTCCCGCCACCCACCGGCGCGATCAGGTACGGCTGGAGGATCGCCTGCTTCGCGGTGTTGATGTTGGTCCAGTCGTCCAGCGCGATGCCGCCGGTGTCACCCGAGTTGGGGTTCCACGACCAGTAGGTGAACGACATCCCGTTGACCCCGGTGCCCGTGTACGCCATCAGGTTCTCCAGCCACACCTTGTCGCGCGGGTCGGCCAGGGTGCTGCCGAACTCGCCCATCATGATCGGGGCGATGTTCTGCTTGTACAGGTATCCCCAGTACTTGTCCCAGATCGCCGGCAGGTTCGCCGGGTAGTCCGGCGCGGAGAACCAGTTCTGCTCGAAGACGCTGGTGGCGTACTCGTGCGGGGAGTAGACCAGCCGGTTCGCCACGTTCAGCCGGACGGGGAACTGCCCCGCCTTGGAGAGGTTGCCGCCCCACCAGCCGCAGTCCTCGTCGTTGCTCGGGTCGTTGTCCCAGACGTTCGACAGGCCGCCGCTGGGGCAGCTCACCCCCTCGACGAAGATCAGCCAGTTCGGCTGCACCCCGAGGATCGCGTTGCCGGCCCGCTCGGCGGCCAGCCGCCAGTCCCGCGTGGTGTCCCCGCAGCCCCAGCAGGCGCCGGTGGCCGCCGGGTTGGTGCCCTCGGCGTGCGGCTCGTTGTGCAGGTCCGCGCCGATGACCGTCGGGTTGTTCGCGTACCGCTGGGCCAGCATCTTCCAGTCGTCGATCCAGGTCGCCTCCGACACCGTGGAGGTGTACCAGAGCGGCGACTGCCCGGCCGCCGTCGGCCGGTGCCGGTCCAGGATGACCCGCATCCCCTTGCTGCCCGCATAGGCGATGACCTTGTCGAGGATCTGCAACGGCGACAGGCCCACCAGGTCGGGGTTCACGAAGTCGTTGATGCCGCTCGCCGTCGCCCCCGGCTTCAGCGCGTCGTTCGAGTACGGGATGCGCAGCGTGTTGTAGCCGAGGCGGGCCATCGTGTCGAGCTGGCCGCGCCACGGGTTGTTCGACCACAGGCCGTGGAAGGTCCTGTTGTCGGTCTCCATGCCGAACCAGTTGATGCCGGTCAGGCGGACCGTCGCGCCGGTGCTGTCGACGATCTTGTTGCCGTTGGTGCGCAGGTAGCCGGTGCCGGTGCCGCCGGTGGCGGCGGCGGCCGGCGCGGTGCCGACGGCGGCGGCGACGAGGACGCCGGCCGCGGCGGTGGCGAGCGCGGTGAGCGCGCCGCCGAGGGCGGTGGATCTGTGCATGGGGACTCCACTTCGGATGCCGGCTGCCGCACGGGCGGCGCGGGCGGGGAACCAGGGGGAGGGCCGTCGCCCGGTGCCCGCAGGGCGGCGTGCCGACCGGCAACCACGGGATGCTTGCCGACCGGCGTGTCGACCGGCAGGCAAGGGGGCGCCGACCAGTGACGCGGAATGCGGGATACGACGGCGACGCGGATGCGACCGCTCGCGGTGGACCGGCGACGCGCGGCGGCGAATCCGCCGTCGGTGCCCCTCGCGCCGGTGCTGCTACCTAGCTCCGCGGACCATTGTCATCAGCGCACCTGGATGCGTCAACCTGCGCGGGTCCTCGCGCACGCCACCCGCCATCCGATCGCGGTCCCCATGCGGGCCCGGGACAGCCGAAAGCCCCCGGCCCCGCGTGGGGGACCGGGGGCTCCCGGGACGGTCAGCTCAGCCCGCCTGCTCCGCGAGCTGGAGGAACTGCCGCTTGGACGCGAGCGCCTGCTCGGCCTCCTTGATCCGCCGGTTGTCCCCGGCGGCCTGGGCCCGGGCCAGCCGCTCCTCGGCCTCGGCCACCTGCGCGCGCATCTGGGCCAGCAGCGGGTTGTCCTCCTTGGTGGTCCGGCGCCACGCCGAGTCCATCACCTCGCGGACCTTGTCGTCGACGACCCGCAGCCGCCGCTCCAGCCCGGCGGCGGCCTCCCGCGGCACCCGGCCGGCCTCGTGCCACTGCGCCTGGATCTCGCGCAGCTTGGCCTGGGCGCCCTTCGGGTCGGCGTCGACGTCGAGCGCCTCCGCCTCGGCGAGCAGCGCCTGCTTGCGCTCCAGGTTGGCCCGCTGCTCGTTGTCCCGCGCCGAGAACACCTCGCTGCGCCGGGTGAAGAACGCGTCCTGGGCCGCCCGGAACCGCTCCCAGAGCTTCTGCTCGGCCTCCTTGGCGGCGCGCGGGGCGGCCTTCCACTGGGTCATCAGGTCCTTGAGCTGGTTGGCGGTGGCCGCCCAGTCGGTGGAGTCCCGCAGCTTCTCCGCCTCGGCGACCAGGTCCTCCTTGACCTGCTGCGCCTGCTTGCGCTGCGAGTCCAGGGAGGCGAAGTGCGCGCCCCGGCGACGGGTGAAGCCGTCCCGGGCGGCGGCGAACCGCTTCCACAGCTCACCGTCGGCCTTCTTGTCGACGCCCCGGATGGTCTTCCACTCGTCGAGGATCTCCTTGAGCCGGTCCCCGGCGGTCTTCCAGCCGGTCGACTCGGCAGCCAGCTTCTCGGCCTCCTCCACGAGGGCGGTCTTGCGCGCCAGGGCCTCGCCCCGGGCGGCCTCCCGCGCGGCGCGCGCCTCGCCCGCCTTCTCCTCGGCGACCGTGGCGAGCTTGTCCAGCCGCGCCGTCAGGGCGTCGATGTCGCCGACGACGTGCGCCTCGGCCAGGGAGGCGCGGATCCGGCGGATCGTGGTCAACGAGTGTCCGGCGTCCGCCGCGCCCGAGTTGAGCCGTGCCTCGGTCAGGTCCACCTCGGTGACCAGATCCGCGAAGCGGCGGGCGAAGTGGGCCAGTCCCTCCTCCGGAGCGCCCGCCTGCCAGGATCCGACCACCCGCTCGCCCTCGGCGGTCTTGACGTACACGGTGCCGTCCGCGTCCACCCGTCCGAAGGCCGTCCAGTCGCTCATGTGCCCATCCTCGTTCTCCCGGCGTCGACGGGCCAGGGCCCGCGAGCGCCGCCACGGCGCAGCAAAGTTACTCCCGGCATTGTCACAGGTCCGCCCCCGTCCGCGTCGAGCGCCTGTCGTCGACCGTGACCATACGGTGTCCTAGCCCCCCGACGACCGGATCGGCGCGGGGACGCACCGGCGGGTCCCGCTACGGTGAACGGGTGCCTCTGGTCGCCGCCGCCGTCTGCCCCCACCCGCCCCTGATCGTGCCCGAGCTGGCCGGCGCCGCCGCGGCTGAGCTGGACGAACTCCGCCGCGCCGCCGACGCCGCCGTGGCCCGGCTGCTCGGCCGCGCCCCCGACGGCCTGGTGCTGGTGGGCACGGGGCCGGCGACCGGTTGGATCGTGCCGCCGGCCGTCGGCTCCTTCCGCCCCTGGGGAGCGGACCTGTCCGTCCCGCTTTCGGCCGGGCCGGACGACGACAGCCCGCTGCCGCCGCACGCCGCACCGGCGGCCGGCGACGCCCCGGCGGTGGCGGGGGCGTCCGCGCTGCCGCTGAGCCTTGCCGTGGGCGCGTGGCTGCTCGCCCGGCACCGGGTCGGGGTGCCGGTCGCCGCCGCCCAGGTGGACGCCGGGGCGACCCCCGCCGAGCTGGCCGCGCTGGCCGGGCAGGTGCACCAGCACCGCCCCCGGGTGGCGCTGCTGGTGCTCGGGGACGGCTCGGCGTGCCACGGCACGAAGGCCCCCGGCTACGCCGACCCGCTCGCGGAAGCGTACGACGACGGGGTTGCCCGGGCCCTGGCCGACGCGGACGCCGAGGCGCTGCTCGGCCTCGACCCAGCGCTGTCGGCGCGGCTGAAGGTCGCCGGGCGCGCGCCCTGGCAGGTGCTGGCCGGCGCGGCCCGGGCGGCGGGCGGCGACTGGCGCGGCGACCTGACCTACCACGACGCGCCCTACGGCGTCGCCTACTTCGTGGCCACCTGGGAGCCGGCGTGACCGCGACCGGGCGCCCCACCTTCGGCGACGGGCCCGCCGGGCGCGGCGCCGTCGTCGCCGTCGTCGGGCCGACCGCCGCCGGGAAGTCGGCGCTGAGCATCGCCCTCGCCCACGCCCTCGGCGGCGAGGTGGTCAACGCCGACTCGATGCAGCTCTACCGGGGCATGGACATCGGCACGGCGAAGCTCACCCCCGCCGAGCGGGACGGGGTCCCGCACCACCTGCTCGACATCTGGCCGGTGACCGAGCCGGCCAGCGTCGCGGAATACCAGCGGCTGGCCCGCGCGGCGGTCGACGGCATCCTGGCCCGGGGCCGGGTGCCGCTGCTGGTCGGCGGCTCCGGGCTGTACGTGCGGGCGGTGCTGGAGCGGTTCGAGTTCCCCGGCACCGATCCGGACCTGCGCGCCCGGCTGGAGGCGGAACTGGCGGCCGGCGGCCCCGCCCCCCTGCACGCCCGCCTGCGCGCGGCGGACCCGGCGGCGGCCGAGGGCATCCTGCCCGGCAACGGCCGGCGGATCGTCCGGGCCCTGGAGGTCATCGAGCTGACCGGTGCCCCGTTCACGGCGGCGCTGCCCGAGCCCACCCCGTACTACCCGTCGGTGCAGCTCGGCGTCGACCTGGACACCGCGGCGCTGGACGAGCGGATCGCGCTGCGGGTGGACCGCATGTGGGCCGACGGCCTGGTCGACGAGGTCCGGGGCCTGCTCGACCAGGGCCTGCCCGAGGGCCGCACCGCCAGCCGGGCGCTCGGCTATCAGCAGGTGCTGCGCCTCCTCGCCGGCGAGCTGACCGAGGCCGAGGCGCACGACGAGACGATCCGGGCCACCCGGCGGTTCGTCCGTCGGCAGCGCTCCTGGTTCCGCCGCGACCCGCGGATCCACTGGCTAAACTCCGCCGGCCCGGGGCTGGTCGAGGCGGCCCTGAGTCTCGTCCGCGCGGCTGCGCGATGATGGGGGCGTGGAGTTCACCAAGGGACACGGCACCGGCAACGACTTCGTCATCCTCCCCGACCCGGACGGCGCGCTCGACCTGACCCCGGGCCTGGTCGCCGCGCTGTGCGACCGGCGGCGGGGCCTCGGCGCGGACGGCGTCCTGCGGGTGGTGCGGGCCGCCAAGCACCCCGAGGGCGCGGGACGGGCCGGCGAGGCCGAGTGGTTCATGGACTACTGGAACGCCGACGGCTCGTTCGCCGAGATGTGCGGCAACGGCGCGCGGGTCTTCGTCCGCTACCTGCTGGCGCAGGGGCTGGCCGCGCCGGTCGACGGCACCCTGCCGGTGGTCACCCGCGCCGGCCTGGTGCGGGCCCGCGTCGAGGGCGACGACGTCGCCGTGGAGATGCGCCGACCCCGGCTGTACGACACGTCGACCGCCGCCCTGGGCGGGCTGACCCTCACCGGCACCGCCGTGGACGTCGGCAACCCGCACCTGGTCTGCGCCCTGCCGGCCGGGCTGGAGCTGGGCGCGCTCGACCTCACCCGGGCCCCCGCCTTCGACCCGGCGATCTTCCCGGCCGGGGTGAACGTCGAGTTCACCGTCCCCGGCGAACCGGTCGACGGCACCGACGGCCACGTGCTGATGCGGGTCCACGAGCGGGGCTCCGCCGAGACGCTGTCCTGTGGCACGGGCGCGTGCGCGGTCGCCGCGGTCGCCTTGCGCGACGCCGGCCGGGACACCGGCACGGTGACGGTCGACGTCCCCGGCGGTCGCCTGACGGTCACGGTGACCGACGACTCCTGCTGGCTGTCGGGCCCGGCCCTCCTGATCGCCACCGGCACACTGAACCCCACAACCCTCCGAACCTGACCCCCCCGCCCTCCCGCCCCCCGGCGGCTCAAGCCGGTGATCAAGAGGAAAACGTCAGAGTCGATCTCGACGGTGACACAAACCTCTTGATCACCGAAGCGAACCCGGGGGACCCGGGGGACCCGGGGGCCGGGTGGGGCCGGGCGGGGGCGGGGGCCGGGGCGGTGGGGTGGGGTGGGGTGGGGGGTCAGGGGGTGGCGCTGGCGGTGGCGGCGATCTCCGGGAGGTCCGCCGGGCCCGGGTCGGCGGCCGGCGGGGGAGTCTCGGAAGCGGGGGTCTGCGCGGCGGCGCGCACGGCCGCCGCGACCGCCGGGGCCACCCGGGCGTCGAAGACGCTGGGCACGATCACCGTCGGGTTGATCTTGTCCTCGCCGACGACGTCCGCGATGGCCCGGGCCGCCGCGATCGCCATCTCCTCGGTGAACTCCTCGGCGTGCGCGTCGAGCATCCCCCGGAACACGCCGGGGAAGGCGAGCACGTTGTTGATCTGGTTGGGCTGGTCGGAGCGGCCCGTGGCGACCACGGCGGCGTGCTTGCGCGCCTCCCGGGGGTCGACCTCCGGGTCCGGGTTGGCCAGCGCGAAGACGATCGCGTCCTTGGCCATGGTGGCGATGTCGTCGCCGGTGAGCAGGTTGGGCGCGCTCACCCCGATGAACACGTCCGCGCCGCGCACCGCCCCGGCCAGGTCGCCGGAGTAGTCCTCCCTGTTGGTGTTGTCGGCCAGCCACTGCCAGGCCGGGTTGAGCCCGGTCAGCCCGCGGTGCAGGGCGCCCTGCCGGTCGTACGCGATGATGTCGCCCACGCCCTGGCGCAGCAGCAGCTTCATGATCGCGGTGCCGGCCGCGCCCGCGCCGGAGACGACCACCCGCACGTCCGCGAGCCGCTTGCCCACGACGCGCAGGGCATTGGTCAGCGCGGCCAGCACGCAGATCGCGGTGCCGTGCTGGTCGTCGTGGAACACCGGGATGTCCAGCGCGTCGCGCAGCCGGGCCTCGATCTCGAAGCAGCGCGGCGCGGCGATGTCCTCCAGGTTGATCCCGCCGTACGCGGGCGCGATCGCCTTGACGATCGCCACGATCTCGTCGGTGTCCTGGGTGTCGAGCACCACCGGCCAGGCGTCCACCCCGCCGAACCGCTTGAACAGCGCCGCCTTGCCCTCCATCACCGGCAGCGACGCCGCCGGCCCGAGGTTGCCCAGGCCGAGCACGGCCGAGCCGTCGCTGACCACCGCGACCGTGTTGCGCTTGATGGTCAGCCGGCGGGCGTCGGCCGGGTTCTCCGCGATCGCCATGCAGACCCGGGCCACCCCCGGCGTGTACGCCCGGGACAGCTCGTCGCGGTTGCGCAGCGCGACCTTGGAGCTCACCTCGATCTTGCCGCCGAGGTGCAGCAGGAACGTCCGGTCGGACACCTTGCGCACGTCCACCCCGTCCAGGGCGGTGAGCGCGTCGACGACCTGGTCGGCGTGGCCGGCGTCGGCGGTGTCGCAGGTCAGGTCGACCAGCACGTGGGTCGGGTCGGAGTCGACCACGTCCAGCGCGGTGACGATCGCCCCGGCCTCGCCGACGGAGGTGGTCAGCCGGCCGATCGAGGAGGCGTCCGCCGGCACGGAGATCCGGATCGTGATCGAGAATCCCGCGCTCGGAAGTCGGGTGATGGCCACAGGATTCCCTCCGTCAACGCTGATCGGGGTCGGTCGTACCTCGCCCGCATTTCTACTCGCCCGCCCGGATCGGGGAGCACTCACCCCCACGTTCGGTGGTCCACGCGACGGGCATATAGCGGGTGCGTCCGGCGTTGACACGTGTCAGGATTGGTCGTACGCGACAGAATCCGTCGCTATGGCACATAACGGACAGGAGGCGCGGTTTGCGCGACCAGGAGACCTACGTACCCTTCACGGACGACGAGCTCGAGGCGACCACCGGGGAGTTCGAGCTGTCGGAGCGGCAGGCGCTGCGGCGGGTCCCTGGCCTCTCCACCGAGCTCACCGACATCACCGAGGTCGAATACCGCCAGCTCCGGCTGGAGCGGGTCGTGCTCGTCGGGGTCTGGACCGAGGGCACGCAGACCGACGCCGAGAACTCCCTCACCGAGCTGGCGCAGCTCGCCGAGACGGCCGGCTCGCAGGTCCTCGAAGGGCTGATCCAGCGCCGCAGCCGCCCCGACCCCGCCACCTACATCGGCCGGGGCAAGGTCGACGACCTCGGCGCGGTGGTGCTCGCCAGCGGCGCCGACACGGTGATCTGCGACGGCGAGCTGTCCCCGTCCCAGCTGCGCAACCTGGAGCAGCGCACCAAGGTCAAGGTGGTCGACCGCACCGCCCTGATCCTCGACATCTTCGCCCAGCACGCCAAGAGCAAGGAGGGCCGGGCGCAGGTCGAGCTGGCCCAGCTCGAATACCTGCTGCCCCGGCTGCGCGGCTGGGGCGAGACGCTGTCCCGGCAGACCGGCGGCTCCGGCCGCGGCGGCGGCGCGGGCGGCGGCGTCGGCGTCCGCGGCCCCGGTGAGACCAAGCTGGAGACCGACCGGCGGCGCATCCGGCACCGCATCTCCCGGCTGCGCCGCGAGATCAAGGCCATGCGGACGGTACGCCAGACCAAGCGCGCCCGCCGCTCCCGCAACGCGGTGCCCGCCGTGGCCATCGCCGGCTACACCAACGCCGGCAAGTCCAGCCTGCTCAACCGGCTGACCGGCGCCGGCGTGCTGGTGGAGAACGCCCTGTTCGCCACCCTGGACCCGACCACCCGCAAGGCGACCGCCCCCGACGGGCGGATCTACACCCTGTCCGACACCGTCGGCTTCGTCCGGCACCTGCCGCACCAGATCGTCGAGGCGTTCCGCTCGACGCTGGAGGAGGTCGCCGAGGCCGACCTGGTGGTGCACGTCGTCGACGGCACCCACCCGGACCCGGAGGAGCAGGTCCGGGCGGTCCGCGAGGTGCTCGCCGAGGTCGGCGCGGACCGGCTGCCCGAGCTGCTGGTGGTCAACAAGACCGACGCGGCCGACGAGGAGACCCTGCTGCGGCTCAAGCGGCTCTGGCCCGACGCCGTGTTCGCCTCGGCCCGCTCCGGGCGGGGGATCGACGAGGTGCGGGCCGCCATCGAGGCGCGGCTGCCCAGCCCCGCCGTGGAGGTCCGGGCCGTGCTGCCGTACGACCGGGGGGCCCTGGTCGCCCGGGTGCACCGGCAGGGCGAGGTGCTCAGCTCCGCCCACCTGCCCGAGGGCACGATGCTGCACGTGCGGGTCAGCGAGGCGCTCGCCGCCGAGCTGGCGCCGTTCGCCGCCGACGAGGGGCGGGTCGCCGCTGCCGCCCGGTGAACCCGGCCCGGCCCCGGCAACGTACGCGACAGCGAGGGGCACGCCGAACGGCCCGAGACGGGCGGTCCGGCGTGCCCCTCGCGTTTACACGGGCATGCGACACTGACCCCATGCGCCGCGCTGTTTCGTCGGTCACGGTTGCCCTCGGCCTGCTCGGGGCGACCGTGGCGCTCACCGGAGTCGCCCTGGCCGCGCCCGCCCCCGGGGCCGCCGCCCCCGGGCCGACCCCCGGCAAGAAGCGCTGCGCCGTCACCGACGAGCGCCTACGCGAGCTCTCCGGCCTGGTGGCGACCAGGAGCGGCTACGTCGTGATCAACGACGGCACCACCATCGAGGCCCGCAAGCGCGTGTTCTTCCTCGACACCAGGTGCCAGGTGGTGAAGGAGGTCCGCTACTCCGGCAACGGCCCGCTCGACACGGAGGACCTAACGCTCTCGCCGGACGGCGAGAAGCTCTGGATCGGCGACATCGGCGACAACATCACCAGCACCCAGCGACGGGAGCGGGTCGCGGTGTGGAGCATGCCGGCCGACGGGTCCGCCCGGCCGGTGCTGCACCGGCTGTCGTACCCCGAGAAGAAGCCGCACGACGCCGAGGCGCTGCTGATCACCGACGACGGCAAGCCGTTGATCATCACGAAGGTGGCCAGCGGCAAGGCCGAGATCTTCGCCCCGGAGGGCGAGCTCAACAGCGGCGACACCGACCCCGTGCCGATGACCAGGGTCGGCGAGGTCTCCCTGCCGAAGACGAACACCCCGAACGTGCTCAACACCATCGGCCGGGTCGCCATCACCGGCGCGGCCCGCTCGCCCGACGGCAAGAAGGTGGTCCTGCGGACGTACGCGGACGCCTTCGAGTACGACGTCTCCGGCGGCGACATCGTCGGCGCGCTCACCGGCGGCAAGCCCCGCGTGACCCCGCTGACGGACCCGTTCGGCGAGGCGATCTCCTACACCCCCGACGGCAAGTCGTTCGTCACCGTCTCCGACGGCGGCGAGCTGGGCGAGGACGAGGCCATCGAGATCCTCGCCTACACCCCCGCCACCACCGGCGTCGAGGCGCTGACCGGCGGCGACGCCGGCCCGCCGAAGCCGGCGGCGGAGAAGTCCTGGGTGGAGGGGCTGAGCCTCGACGAGATCACCTACCTCATCGCGGCCGTCGGCGTGATCGGCGCGCTGATGGTCGGCGCGGGCATCTTCGGCATCCTCCGGGCCCGGCGGCGTCCCGCGCCGCCCGACGAGCCCGCCGCCGACGCCGACCTGCCGGAGCGCGACGCGTTCCCGCTCAACGCCGGCCCGGGCGGGCCCGCCCGGGGACGGCCGGCCGAGGGGCCGCCGCAGGGCGGTGGCCGGGGCCGAGGCGGAGTCTACGGCGCAGTGCCGGCCGGTGGTGGCGGCTACGGCGCGGCCCCCGCCCCCGCCGGCCCGCGCCCACCCTCCGGCGGCGCGCGCCCACCCTCCGGCGGCGTCTACGGCGGCGCGGCCCGCCCGGCGGGGGCTGCCCGCCCACCGGGCAGCGGCGTGTACGGGGCAGGCGGGGGGCGGCCGTCCGGCGGCGGCTACGGCGGCGCGCAGCCCGGGGGCGTTCCGCCCGGCGCGGGCGGCGGAGCGGCCCAGCCGCCGGGACGGGCGGGTCAGCCGGGCCGCGGCGGGGTCTACGGCGGACGGGCCGAGCCGCCCCGGCGGGGGCGGGACCCCCGGGACCCGCGTGGAGGCCGACACGGCGACGGTGGGCCCGGCGACGAGCGCGGCGGCTACGGCCAGCCGCCCGGCGGAGGCCGCGAGTACCGGGGCGACCGGTACTGACCGTCGTCGCGCCACGGCGCGGCGGACGCCGTGCCTGACCTCCGGCCCGGGCGCGCCGGCACCCGGGCCGTCGGCCCTCCGGAGACCCGTCAGATGCGGCGCAGGACCGCGACGACCCGGCCCATGATGGTGGCGTCGTCGCCCGGGATCGGGTCGAAGGCCGGGTTCTGCGGCATCAGCCACACGTGGCCGTCGCGGCGGCGGTAGGTCTTCACGGTCGCCTCGCCGTCGAGCATCGCGGCGACGATGTCGCCCGCCTCGGCGGTCGGCTGCTGCCGCACCACCACCCAGTCGCCGTCGCAGATCGCCGCGTCGAGCATCGAGTCGCCCTTGACCTGGAGCATGAAGACCTCGCCCTCGCCCACCAGCTCGCGGGGGAGGGGGAAGACGTCCTCCACCGCCTGCTCGGCGAGGATGGGGCCACCGGCGGCGATCCGGCCGAGCATCGGCACGTACGCCGGAGCGGGGCGCTGCGAGCGGCTCGCCTCGTCGTCGAGGGTGTCGCCGGGAGCCCGGACGTCCACCGCGCGCGGGCGGTTCGGGTCGCGCCGCAGGAAGCCCTTCTTCTCCAGCTCCTTGAGCTGGTAGGCGACGCTGGACGGGGAGACCAGGCCGACGGCCTCGCCGATCTCCCGCACGCTCGGCGGGTAGCCGTGCCGCTCGACCCAGTTGCGGATGAACTCCAGGATGCGGCGCTGCCGGGCGGTCAGGTCGACCGTGGCCGGGTCGGGAAAGCTGCTGACCACCGGGGTGACGGGACGCACGCCCGGCTGAGCGGCCCGGCTGCGCGCGGCGCGGGGGCGTCGGGTGGCCGGCGGACCCGCCTCGGTGCTCTGCTGCGGGTTCTTCGGCCGGCTGGCCCGGTCCTCGGTCACGTCCGTCCTCCCTGGTCGGCGCTGGTTGCCCGGCGGCTCGGGGGGCTGTGGGGTGGAGCCGCGCGGGTTGCCTCGGCCGGTCCGCGTGCTCGCCGGCCCGGTTGTTCTTGACCGTATAGGTGGGATCGGTCATTTTCAAACATCTGTACGACCTTCGTCGGCGTGTCGGACTCGAAAAGCGGGAAATCCGAACGCCTGTTCTGATAAATGGTACGCGCGCTCGAACGTCAGTTCGACGTCCGCCCGTCCGGCCCCTGTTGCCGGGGGTGGGTCGGCCGCAGGGCGTGACCGGGGGGACGCGTGCCGCGTTGGGCTTTCGGCGGCCCCGCGGAGGGGGATCGCCGACGTGATTCTGGTGACGCGCCGGATGCGCCGGCGAACTTGACCACGGTGCGCCGGGCGCATACGGTCAACCCCTAGATGTAGTAGTCACACGGGCGTAAGTCGCCTACAGGTTGGGTTCGACTACCGACCGCACTTCCCGCTACCGCACCCGGTGGCGGCCCCCGGGCGGGGTCGGCGCCGCGGTTTCGCGTGCCCGGGGAGCGGGTTGTCGGCCCGCCGTCGACGAAGGAGGTCAGGCGATGCGGTGTCCGTACTGCCGGCACGCCGACTCCCGGGTCGTCGACTCGCGGGAGGCCGACGACGGCCAGCTGATCCGCCGGCGGCGGTCCTGCCCCGAGTGCGGCAAGCGGTTCACCACGCACGAGGAGGCGGTGCTCGCGGTGGTCAAGCGCAGCGGGGTGACCGAGCCGTTCAGCCGGATCAAGATCATCGGCGGGGTGCGCAAGGCGTGCCAGGGACGACCGGTCGACGAGGACTCGATCGCCCTGCTCGCCCAGAAGGTCGAGGAGACCATCCGGGCCAAGGGGGCCGCCGAGATCCCCAGCCACGACGTGGGCCTGGCGATCCTGGGCCCACTGCGGGACCTGGACGAGGTCGCCTACCTGCGCTTCGCCAGCGTCTACCGCTCGTTCGACTCCCTCGCGGACTTCGAGCGCGAGATCGAGACCCTGCGGGCCGCCGCCCGCGCGCGGGAGGGCGCCGGGGTCGGCGACGGTACGGCCGCGGCGGGGGCCGCCGGCCGTACCAATTGATTCTTTCTGGTTTCTGACAGTTTGGACGCGCGGCGGGTGACCGCGCAGACGAGGGGGCGGATGAGATGGCGGGGGACGGCGTGACAGCCAGCCGGACGCGGACGAAGGCCAGCACCGGCCTGAAGGTCGAGCGGGTGTGGACCACCGAGGGGGTCCACCCCTACGACGAGGTGGCGTGGGAGCGCCGCGACGTCGTGATGACGAACTGGCGGGACGGCTCGATCAACTTCGAGCAGCGCGGGGTCGAGTTCCCCGAGTCCTGGAGCGTCAACGCGGCCAACATCGTCACCACCAAATACTTCCGGGGCGCCGTCGGCACCCCGGAGCGGGAGTGGTCGCTGCGGCAGCTCATCGACCGGGTGGTCAGCACCTACCGCGCCGCCGGCGAGGAGCACGGCTACTTCGCGACCCCGGCCGACGCCGAGGTGTTCGCCCACGAGCTGACCTGGATGCTGCTGCACCAGGTGTTCAGCTTCAACTCGCCGGTCTGGTTCAACGTCGGCACGCCCTCACCGCAGCAGGTCAGCGCGTGCCTGCCCTACGACTCGCTGGTCAGCACCCCCGGCGGCCTGGTGCCGATCGGCAAGCTGGTCGAGGAGCAGGCCGTCGGGGCCAAGGTGTACGACGGCAGCGGCCTGACCAGGATCGTCGCCGTCAAGGCCAACGGGGTGCGCGAGGTCATCCGGCTGCACACCAAGGCGGGTTACCAACTTGACGTCACGCCGGACCACGTGGTGTGGAAGAGCACGGGCGACGGCACGGGCCGGTGGGTCGAGGCCGGCACGCTCGCGCCCGGCGACAAGCTGGAGTGGCACCGCACCTACGCCTACGGCGAGAGCGAGATCGACCTGCGGGAGATCCGCGAGGCCGCGCTCGCCGGCTGGTTGCAGTCCGACGGTTTCGTGGGGCAGTACGACGAGGGCACGAACCGGTCGTTGACGATCGAGGCGATGACCGTCAACGACGACGAGCTGGACTGGGTCACCGGCACCCTCGACGAGGTCTTCGGCGGCGCGCACCGGCACGAGCGCACGGTGACGACGCAGAGCGACGAGCTGGACTGCCGGCGCACCCGTCTCTACGGCGAGCACCTGCGCCCGTTCGTGCAGAAGTGGGACCTGCTCACCCGCGGCGTCGACATGGAGGTGCCGCAGCAGCTCTTCACCGCGCCGCTGCCGGTCGTCGCGGCGTACCTGCGCAGCATCTTCCAGGCCGAGGGCTACGTCTCCGCGCGCGAGCACTCGACGCTCGTCGCGGTGGACATGATCTCGGAGAAGCTGATCCGGGGCGTGCAGAGCCTGCTGCTGCGCTTCGGGATCTTCTCCCGCGTCGCGCACAAGCCCGACCCGCGGCCGAACCGCAAGGGCTGCTGGTCGGTCCGGATCCAGAACGACGGCGACCGAGACCTCTTCGCCACCCACATCGGGTTCGTCGGCGCGGAGAAGACGGCCAAGCTCGAGCAGAGTTTCGCCAAGGCGGGCCGGTCGGCCGGCGGCATCAAGCGGCTGGAGATCGACCGTATCGAGCCGCTCGGCGCGATGGAGGTCTACGACATCCAGACGGAGAGCGGCGAGTTCCTCGCCGGCAACCTCCGGGTGCACAACTGCTTCATCCTCTCCGTCGACGACTCGATGGATTCGATCCTCGACTGGTACAAGGAGGAGGGGCTGATCTTCAAGGGCGGCTCCGGCTCCGGGGTCAACCTCTCCCGGATCCGCTCCTCCCGGGAGCTGCTCTCCTCCGGCGGCACCGCCTCCGGCCCGGTCAGCTTCATGCGCGGCGCGGACGCCTCCGCCGGCACGATCAAGTCCGGCGGCGCGACCCGGCGCGCGGCGAAGATGGTCATCCTCGACGTCGACCACCCGGACATCGAGGAGTTCGTGATCACCAAGGCGCGCGAGGAGGACAAGATCCGCGCGCTGCGGGACGCCGGCTTCGACATGGACCTCGGCGGCAACGACATCGTCAGCGTGCAGTACCAGAACGCCAACAACTCGGTGCGCGTCTCCGACGAGTTCATGTCGGCCGTGGAGAACAGCGGCGGCTTCGACCTGCGTGGCCGGCTCGACGGGCAGACCATCGAGACCATCGACGCCAAGAAGCTGTTCCGCACCATCGCCCAGGCCGCCTGGGAGTGCGCCGACCCCGGCCTCCAGTACGACGACACGATCAACGACTGGCACACCTGCCCGGAGACCGGGCGAATCACCGCATCTAACCCATGTAGCGAATACCTTCATTTGGACAACTCGTCCTGCAACCTGGCCTCGCTGAACCTGATGAAGTTCCTGCGGGCCGACGGCGGGTTCGAGGTGGAGAAGTTCGTCCGGTCGGTCGAGTTCGTCATCACCGCGATGGACATCTCGATCTGCTTCGCCGACTTCCCGACCGAGCGGATCGGCGAGACCACCCGCGCCTACCGGCAGCTCGGCATCGGGTACGCCAACCTCGGCGCGCTGCTGATGGCCTCGGGCCTGCCGTACGACTCGGAGCAGGGCCGCTCCGTCGCCGCCGCCATCACCTCGCTGATGACCGGCACGGCGTACCGCCGCTCGGCCGAGCTGGCCGGCATCGTCGGCGCGTACGACGGCTATGCCCGCAACGCCGAGCCGCACAAGCGGGTCATGCGCAAGCACGCCGCTGCCAACGACGAGATCAAGCCCACGGGCACGGTCGCCACCGCGATCGTCCGGGAGGCCACGAAGCAGTGGACCCAGGGCAACAAGATCGGCGACAAGCACGGCTGGCGCAACTCCCAGGCCGCGGTGCTCGCCCCGACCGGAACTATTGGCTTGATGATGGATTGCGACACTACGGGCGTTGAGCCCGATTTGGCGCTGGTCAAGTTCAAGAAGCTGGTCGGCGGCGGCTCCATGCAGATCGTCAACCAGACCGTCCCGCGCGCCCTGCGCAGCCTCGGCTACCCCGAGGAGCAGGTCGAGGCGATCGTCGAGCACATCGCCGACCACGGTCACGTGGTGGACGCCCCCGGCCTCAAGCCGGAGCACTACCCGGTCTTCGACTGCGCCATGGGCGAGCGGTCCATCGCGCCGATGGGGCACGTGCGGATGATGGCGGCCGTCCAGCCGTTCATCTCGGGCGCCATCTCCAAGACGGTCAACATGCCGGAGCAGGCGACCGTCGAGGACGTCGAGAAGATCTACTTCGAGGGCTGGAAGCTCGGCCTGAAGGCGCTGGCGATCTACCGGGACAACTGCAAGGTCGGCCAGCCGCTGTCGGTGGCCAAGCCCAACAAGGCGACCACGCCGGCCGAGGCCCCGGCCGAGGCGGAGAAGGCCGTCGAGAAGGTGGTCGAGAAGGTCGTCGAGTACCGCCCGGTGCGCAAGCGGCTGCCGAAGAAGCGCCCGTCGGAGACGGTCAGCTTCTCCGTCGGCGGCGCGGAGGGCTACCTCACCGCCTCGTCGTACCCCGACGACGGCCTCGGCGAGGTCTTCCTGAAGATGTCGAAGCAGGGCTCGACCCTGGCCGGCGTGATGGACGCCTTCTCGGTGGCCATCTCCATCGGCCTGCAGTACGGCGTCCCGCTGGAGACGTACGTCAGCAAGTTCACCAACATGCGCTTCGAGCCGGCGGGCATGACCGACGACCCGGACGTGCGGATGGCCGCCTCGGTGATGGACTACATCTTCCGTCGCCTGGCCCTGGACTTCCTGCCGTACGAGCGCCGCGCCGAGCTGGGCATCTTCACCGCCAAGGAGCGGGCCGCGCAGCTGCGGGCCGAGGCGGAGGCGGAGAGCGCCACGGTCAGCGGCGCGGACCTCACCGCGATGGCGGCCTCCGCGCCGGTCGAGTCGCCGGAGACGAAGGCCGCGCCGGGCCAGCAGGCCACGGCCGGCGCGGTCGCCCAGCCGGCGCAGGAGCTGGCCGACGTCGCCGCCGCGAAGCCGGCCCCGTCGGTGGGCTCCAGCACGGAGCTGCTGGAAGCCGTGATCGGCAAGGCCGCCGACGCGCCGCTCTGCTTCACCTGCGGCACGAAGATGCGGCCGGCGGGCAGCTGCTACGTCTGCGAGGGCTGCGGGTCGACCAGCGGCTGTAGCTGAGTGCGGCAGCGGTCGGGCCCCGGGCGCGCCAGCGCCCGGGGCCCGACCTGTTGGTAAGGAAGGGCCCCTTGTTAACGCCTACGGTAGAGAGGGGCGCCCCTCTCACACCCCGCAGAGCGGTTAGCCTTCGGCGATGACGACGGGTGTGGATGCGGCGGTCGCCGCCAGTTACGTCGAGTTCGCCGACCGCCAGGCGCGTGGGGTGTCGCCCGCGTACGAGCGGCTGGCCCACGCCGTCGCCCGCGACGGTCGCCTGCTCGCGCTGCTCGGCACGGTCCCGGCCGCCAAGCGGCAGCCCAACCTGCTGTTCGCCGTCGTCCGGCTGCTCGGCGGGCCGGTCGAGGACCCGGCCGCGTTCGCCGAGTTCACGGCGGCCCACTGGCCGGCGGTCGCGGCGCAGCTGCGTACCCGCGCGACCCAGACCAACGAGGCCGGCCGGTGCGCGGCGCTCCTGCCGGTGCTGGCCGCGCTGCCGCAGCCCCTCGCGCTGCTGGAGGTCGGCGCGTCGGCGGGGCTGTGCCTCTATCCCGACCGGTACGCCTACCGCTACGGCGACCACCGGATCGGCGTCGGGGAGCCGGTTCTCGACTGCGCGCTCACCGGTGCCGCGCCGCCGGCCCGCCGGCCCGAGGTGGCGTGGCGGGCCGGGCTGGACCTGAACCCCCTCGACGTGGCCGATCCCGCCGACGCCGCCTGGCTCGACGCCCTCGTCTGGCCCGAGCACGCCCACCGCCGCGCCCGGCTGCGGGCCGCGTCGGCCGTCGCGGCGGCCGACCCGCCGCTGCTCGTCCGCGGTGATCTGGTCGACGACCTGCCGGAGCTGGCGGCGCGGGCGCCCGCCGGCGCGACCCTGGTGGTGTTCCACACCAGCGTGCTCTACCAGGTGCCAGGCCCGCGCCGGGCGGCCTTCGCCGATCTGGTACGCACACTGCCCGGCCACTGGCTCGCGAACGAGACCCCGGACGTGCTGAGGCACGAGGCGCTGCCGGAGCCACCGGACGGGACACTGCACAACGTGCTCGCGCTGGACGGCTCGCCGCTGGCCTGGACGAGGCCGCACGGTCAGGCGGTCACCTGGTTCGCGTGACGCCCCGCGCGGGGTCACGCCGAGCAGTGTCGCCCACTACGCTGGGTCCTCCGGGCGTACCTGACGGGGGAGGTCGTCGTGACGAGGCCTGCCGTTCGTGTGCTCCTCGCGGTGCCGCTTCCCGTGCTCTGGGGGCTGGTCGCGGGGTGGTGGACCCCGCGCGGCCCCGGATCCGCCGGCCCGGCGCTGGCCTCGATCGGCGTCAGCCTCGCCGTCGGGCTGGCCGCCGGCTGGCTGGGCCGGTCCCGGTGGGCGATGGTCGCCGCCCCCGTGGCGTACGCGGTGGCGGTCGAGCTGGTCCGGATCCGGCTGCGCGGGCCGAGCGTCGACCGGCCGCACCTGAGCGGCTTCGGCGTCGTCGTGCTCGTCGCCGGGCGCGGGGTGCACGGCACGCTCTCCCTGCTGCCGCTGCTCGTCGGCGCCGCGTACGGTGCCGGGATCGCCCGCCGGGCGGTCGGTGGGGACGGCCGCGGGCCGGCGCTGCGCTGGGCCGGTCGCGGCGCGGTGGGGGTGCTTGCCGCGGTGCTCGCGCTGGTGGCGGTCGGCGTTTCGGTGCCGGCGCGCACCGACCGGATCCCCGGCGGGATCGCCGAGCTGACCACCGTGACCGCCGCCGGCCGCGACCTCGGCCTGCTGATCCGGGGCGTGGAGCCGGCCGCGCCGGTGCTGCTCGTGGTGCCCGGCCCGCCCGGCGGGTCGGAGATCGGCTCGGTGCGCCGCCACCTGGCCGACCTGGAGCGGCACTTCGTGGTCGCCACCTGGGACCGGGCCGGCGCGCCGAAGTCCTGGTCTGCCTTCCCGCCCGCGCCGACCCTCGACGGCGAGGTGGCCGATCTCGTCGCCGTCACCGAACACCTGCGGCGGCGCTTCGGCCGCGACCGGGTGCACCTGCTCGCCCACTCGGGCGGCACCGTACCGGGGCTGCTCGCCGTGCAGCGTCGCCCGGAGCTGTTCGCCTCCTACGTCGGCGTCGGCCAGGTGGTCAGCCTGCGCGAGGCCGACACGAGCCAGCACGCCGACACCGTGGCCTGGGCCCGGCGCACCGGCCGGGCCGACCTCGCCGACCGGATGGCCGCGCAGGGCCCGCCGCCCTACGGGGACATCTGGGCGTACGAGCCGCTGCTGACCAACGAGCCGGCGGCCTTCGACTTCGACCGCTCGGGCAACAGCGAGGGGGCTGCCGGGGTGGCGGAGAACCTCGGCGTGCCGGAATACACGCTGCTGGAGAAGGCGCACCTGCTCCCCGGCTTCATCGACGGTTGGGACACGCTCTACCCGCGCCTACAGGGCCTGGACTTCCGTGCGGACGTCCGGCGGCTCGACGTCCCGACGTACCTCGTGGACGGTGAGCACGAGGTGCCGGGGCGGCTGCGCCTGCTCGACCAGTGGTACGCCCAGCTCCAGGCCCCCCGCAAGGAGCACGTCGTCATTCCCGGCGCCGGGCACCGGTCGCTGTTCCAGCGGCCCGGGCCGTTCGTCGAGCTGATGACCCGGGTACGCGCGGAGACGGAGGGCGTTGCCCGCTGAGGCGCCGGCCGTCGACGCCCGCCTCCTGACCCGGCCCGCCTCGGCGGGCCGCATTCGGGCGGCGCGTCGTGTCCGGCGGCGGCTAGGGTCGCCGGTCATGGGGGAACCGAACTGGCTGCGGGAGACCCGCGCCGCGTACGACACGGTGGCCGTCGACTACGCCCGGCTGATCCACGGCGAGTTGGACGGCAAGCCGCTGGAGCGGGCCCTGCTGGCGGCCTTCGCCGAGCTGGTCGGCGGCGGGGCCACCCCGTCGGCCGCGTGCGGCGCGGGTCCGGCCGTGGGGCCCGGCTGCGCTGCGGGCCCGGTGGTGGAGGTCGGTCGCGCTGCCGGGCCGGTCGTGGAGGTCGGCTGCGGCACCGGCCGGATCACCGCGCATCTGCGCGGCCTCGGGCTGGACGTCGCCGGGCTCGACTTGTCCCCGGGGATGGTCGCCGTGGCCCGCGAGTCCTGGCCGGGGGTACGCTTCGCCGTCGCCTCGATGACCGACCTGCCGCTGCCCGACGCCGGCCTCGCCGGCCTCGTCGCCTGGTATTCGATCATCCACCTGCCGCCGGAGGCGCTGCCGGCCGTCTTCGCGGAGTTCCACCGGGTGCTCGCCCCGGGCGGCGAGCTGCTGCTCGCGTTCAAGGCCGGCGACCAGCGGATCCGCCTGGAGCAGGCGTACGGCCACACGGTCTCCTACGACGTGCACTGGCTGCCGCCGGAGCGGATCGCCGCGCAGCTCGCCGCCGCCGGGTTCGCCGTCCACGCCCGGCTGGTGCGGGAGCCGGAGGGCTACGAGCGCGGCCCCCAGGCGTACCTGCTGGCCCGCCGGCCGCACCACGCTGCCCCGGCGTAGGGGCCGCAGGAAGCGCGGCGCGGGGGCGGGCGCGCGCGGGCGGTGGGTGGTTAGGAGGGGGCCCTTCCTATACAGAAAGCGTTAACAAGGTGCCCTTCCTTACACTGCGGCGGTGAGTGGAGAGCGGGTGCCGTTGGCGGCCCGGCCGTTGACCGAGCCGCACCCGTCGCGGCTGCCGCCGGAGCATCCGCACCGGGAGCGGATCCTCGCCGCGCACGCCGCTGCCCTCGCGGCGGGGCAGGCCGGCTATCCCGATCCGGAGACCGGCCTGTTCGTGCTCACCGCCGGCTTCCTGGCCCGCCGGGGCACCTGCTGCGGGCGGGGCTGCCGGCACTGCCCGTACGTGGCCGACTGAGCCCGCCGGCCCGGTGCGGCCCACCGCCGTCGACGGGCTCTCGCCCGCGCGGGTCACCGCCGACCGTGGGCTTTCGCCCGAGGCGGACAACCCGTACGGTGTCGGGCGGACATCGGCGGGAACCGCCGGGAGGCGCGGAGGTTGGCGTGCGCGGTTGGATCTGCCTGGCGGGCGTGTCGGTGCTGCTGGTGGCGGGGTGCGGGGCGGAGGCGGCGGAGCCGGTGGCGGTGCCCCGGGGCGCGCCGGTCGCGGTCGACGTCCCGGCGGCGTCCTCCGGCGGCGCCTGCCGGCTGCTCGACTTCGCCGTGGTCGAGGAGCACACCGGGGAGCGGTTCGACGTGGCGGCGGCCAGCGCGCGCGACGACACCCGCACCTGCGTGCTGCGCGCGAAGCGGGCGCTGCTGCCGGAGCTGGCCCTCACCGTCACCGACACGTCGATCGACGCGGCCGACTTCACGGCCGACGTGCAGCCCGCCGGGGCCCGGAAGGTCAGCCGGCTGGGTCAGGTCGCCTACCGGCGGACCGGGGCGGCGACGAAGGGGCAGGGCCCGATCGCGGAGGTGGGCTGGCTGGCCGCCGAGGATCGGCTGGCCGTGCTGCGCTGGACGCTGCCGAAGGGCGCCGAGCGCGCCGCCGCCGAAGAGGTGGCCGGGAAGCTGGTCGCGCTGGCGGGAACGGTCGACACCCGGGCCCTGTGAACCCGTCGCCGGGCCCGGGTGCGGGCGTCGGGTCAGTGTGCGGCGACGAAGACCCGGGAGGCGACCTCGCGGGGCAGCCGGACCCGGTCGCCGGAGCGGTCGATGGAGACGCCGTCGCGCTCCTGGGCCACGGTCACCGTCGCGCCCGGGTCGACCCCGGCGGCGTGCAACTGCCGCAGCACGTCGGCGTCGGTCTGGACGCTCTCGCAGATCCGCCGCACCACCACCGTGCCGGTGAGCCCCGGGAACGCCAGGTTGCGCTCGCCGTCGCTGCGGTCGGTCGGCTGTTCGGGGGTGCCCAGCTCCTCCAGGCCCGGGATCGGGTTGCCGTACGGGGAGCGGGTGGGGCGGTTGAGCAGGTCGTACACCCGCTTCTCCACCGCGTCGCTCATCACGTGCTCCCACCGGCAGGCCTCCTCGTGGGCCTCCTCGTAGGGCATCCCGATGACGTTGACCAGCAGCAGCTCGGCGAGCCGGTGCTTGCGCATCACGGACACGGCGGAGGTGCGGCCCAGCGGGGTCAGCGCGAGGTGCCGATCGCCCTCGACGGTGAGCAGCCCGTCGCGTTCCATCCGGGCGACGGTCTGGCTGACGGTGGGGCCGCTCTGGCGCAGCCGCTCGGCGATCCGGGCGCGCAGCGGCGGGACGCCCTCCTCCTCGAGTTCGAGGATGGTGCGCAGGTACATCTCGGTCGTGTCCACTAGATCGTGGCGCATCGATTCCCCCTCTCGGCGGAGGCAGTTCCGCGCCCACTCGTGTCGACCAGGTGCTTCACGTCGGCGACCTCCCGGAGGTCGATGGTACCCCGGCCGCCGGACATCCCCCGGCGGCGAATCGCGAGGTGACCGCCCGGATGGTGTTGACTGGACGCCATGTCCGGTACCGAGGAGCTGCTGGTCGAGGCCGACCGGCTCGCGGCGGAGCTCGACTCCGCCGACCCGCCCACCCTGCTCGACGTCCGGTGGCGGCTCGCCGGCCCGCCCGGCCGGCTCGACCACGCCGCCGGCCACCTGCCCGGCGCGGTCTTCGTCGACCTGGACGCCGCGCTGTGCGGGCCGCCCGGCGCGGCCGGCCGGCATCCGCTGCCCGACCCCGCCGTCCTCCAGGCCGCGCTGCGGGCCGCCGGGGTCCGCGCCGGTCACCCCGTCGTCGCGTACGACGGCGGCGACGGCCTCGGCGCGGCGCGGGCCTGGTGGACGCTGCGCTGGGCCGGGCACCGGGCGGTCCGGGTGCTGCACGGCGGCTTCCCGGCCTGGGTGGCCGCCGGCCTGCCCGTGTCCACCGACGTGCCCGCCCCGGCCCCCGGGGACGTGACCGTCCGCCCGGGCGGGCTGCCGGTGCTCGACGCCGACTCGGCCGCCGCGCTCGCCGCCGCCGGCGACGGGACGCTGCTCGACGTGCGGGCCGCTGCCCGCTTCCGGGGCGAGCAGGAGCCGGTCGACCCGGTGGCCGGGCACGTGCCGGGCGCGGTGAACCTGCCCGCCGGGGAATACGTCGGCCCGGACGGCCGCTTCCCGTCCGGCGGGGCGCTGCGGGAGCGGTTCGCCGCCGCGGGGGTCGCCGACGCCGCGCCCGTGGGGGCGTACTGCGGGTCCGGGGTGACCGCCGCGCAGGCCGTGCTCGCCCTGCACCTGGCGGGCCGCCCGGACGCCGCCCTCTACGTCGGGTCCTGGAGCAACTGGGTGGCCGACCCGGCCCGCCCCGTCGCCACCGGCGGCTGAGCGCCGACCCCCGGCCACCAGGAGAGCCGGCCGCCGGGCGGGCCCGCCGACCAGGGAGACACCCGGCCGCCGGAGCAGCGCGTGCGGTGGGCGGCGTCGGTGGCCCGTGCGACGATGGCCCCATGTCCGAGGACACGGTGGTGGTGTGGGACGAGGCCCTGCTCGCCTACGACATGGGTGACCATCCGCTCGACCCGGTGCGCGTCGAGTTGACCGTCGCGCTCGCCGGGGAGCTGGGCGTCCTGGGCCGGCCCGGGGTGCGGCTGGTCCGGCCCGAGCCGGCCGACGACGCCCTGCTGACCCGGGTGCACGACCCGCGCTACCTCGACGCGGTCCGCGCCGCCCCCCGCGACCCGCTCTTCGCCGGGTTCGGGCTGGGCACGTCGGACAATCCGGTCTTCGACGGGATGCACGAGTCCAGCGCGCTGGTCGCCGGGGCGACCGTGGCCGCCGCCGAGGCGGTGTGGCGGGGCGAGGCCCGGCGGGCGGTCAACGTGGCCGGCGGGCTGCACCACGCCATGCCGGCCCGCGCCGCCGGGTTCTGCGTCTACAACGACCCGGCGGTGGCCATCGCCCGCCTGCTCGACCTCGGCGCGCAGCGGATCGCGTACGTCGACGTGGACGTGCACCACGGCGACGGCGTGCAGGCCGTCTTCTGGGACGACCCCTGGGTGCTCACCGTCAGCCTGCACGAGACCCCGCTCGCCCTGTTCCCCGGCACCGGGTTCCCCGACGAGACGGGCGGGCCGGGGGCGCAGGGCACCGCCGTGAACGTGCCGCTGCCGCCCGGGGTTGACGACGCCGGCTGGCTGCGCGCGTTCCACGCGGTCGTGCCGTCGGTGCTGCGGGCGTTCCGGCCGCAGCTTCTGGTCACCCAGTGCGGGGCGGACGGGCACCGACTCGACCCCCTCGCCGACCTGCACCTGAGCGTCGACGGGCAGCGCGCCACCTACCTGGCGCTGCGGGCGTTGGCCGACGAGCTGTGCGAGGGCCGCTGGGTGGCCACCGGCGGCGGCGGGTACGCCCTCGTCGAGGTGGTGCCCCGGGCCTGGACCCACCTGCTCGCGGTGGCGACCGGCGACCCGATCGACCCGGCGACGCTCACCCCGCCCGGCTGGCGCGCTCTCGCCGCCGCCCGCCGCCCCGGCCGGGAGGTGCCGCTGCGGATGACCGACGACGCCGACCCCGCGTTCGCGCCGTGGCAGCCGACCGGCGAGCCCAGCCCGGTGGACCGGGCCGTCGCGGCCACCCGCAAGGCGGTGTTTCCCCTGCTCGGCCTCGACCCGCACGACCCGCGGGACTGACCGGGGTGCGCCCGGGGAGGGGCCGGAACCGGTGACCACAGTCGACCAGCCGGTGGACGTGCTGCTGCGTGACGGCAGCACCGTCGGGCTGCGCCCGATCCGGCCGGACGACGCGCCGGGGATCGTGGCGATGCACGCCCGCTTCTCCGAGCGCACCCGCTACCTGCGCTACTTCTCGCCGTACCCGCGCATCCCGGAACGGGACCTGAACCGGTTCGTCCACGTCGACCACGTCGACCGGGAGGCGTTCGTGGTGCTCGCCGCCGGGCGGATCGTGGCGGTGGGCCGCTACGAGCGGCTCGGCCCGCAGGCCCCCGAGGCCGAGGTGGCGTTCGTGGTGGAGGACGCCCACCAGGGGCGGGGGATCGGCTCGGTGCTGCTGGAGCACCTGGCCGACGCGGCCCGCCGGGCCGGGATCGTGCGCTTCGTCGCCGAGGTGCTTCCGGCCAACGGGGCGATGCTGCGGGTCTTCGCCGACTTCGGCTACCAGGTCCAACGCCAGTACGCCGACGGCGTGGTGCACCTGAGCTTCCCGATCGCCCCCACCGAGGCGACGCTCGCCGTGCAGCGGGGCCGGGAGCACCGCACCGAGGCCCGTTCCATCGCCCGGCTGCTGGCCCCCCGGGGGGTGGCCGTCTACGGGGCGAGCGCCACCGGGCAGGGCGTCGGCGCGGCCCTGCTCGGGCACCTGCGCGACGGCGGTTACCGGGGGCCGGTCGTGCCGGTGCACCCGAGCGCGGCGACGGTGGCGGGGCTGCCCGCGTACCCGTCGGCGGTCGACGCCGGCCACCCGATCGACCTGGCGGTCGTCGCGGTGGCCCCGGAGGCGGTCGGCGCGGTGGTGGCCGACGCGGCGGCGGCGGGCGCGCACGGCCTGGTGGTGATCTCGGCCGGCTTCGCCGAGGCCGGCGCGGGCGGCGCGGCGGCCCAGCGGGCCCTGGTCCGCGCCGCGCACGCCGCCGGCATGCGGGTCGTCGGCCCGAACTGCCTGGGCGTGGCCAACACCGCCGACCAGGTACGCCTCAACGCGACCCTCGCCCCCGCGCTGCCGGCCCCCGGCCGGGTGGGCATCTTCAGCCAGTCCGGCGCGTTCGGGGTGGCGCTGCTGGCCGAGGCGGCCCGGCGGGGCCTCGGCCTGTCCAGCTTCGTCTCGGCCGGCAACCGGGCCGACGTCTCGGGCAACGACCTGCTGCAGTACTGGCAGGACGACCCCGGCACCGACGTGATCATGTTGTACCTGGAGACGTTCGGCAACCCGCGCAAGTTCGCCCGGCTGGCCCGGCGGATCGGCCGGGACAAGCCGGTGGTGGCGCTGGCGTCCCCCGCCCGCCCGCCCGGCCTGGGCGGCGACGCGCCCGGCCCCGACGCGGTCGCGGTCAGCGCCCTGTTCGCCCAGTCCGGGGTGATCCGGGTCGACACGGTCGCCGAGCTGCTCGACGTCGGCGTGCTGCTGGCCCACCAGCCCCGGCCCGCCGGGCGGCGGGTCGCCGTGGTCGGCAACTCCTCGGCGCTGACCGGGCTGGCCGCCACCGCCTGCGCCGCGCAGGGGCTGACCGTGGCGACCGGCTACCCGCGCGACGTGGGTCCCCAGGCCGGGGCGGCCGAGTTCGCCGCCGCGCTCGGCGCAGCCGCCGCCGACGAGCACGTGGACGCCCTCGTCGTGGTCTTCGCCCCACCGCTGCCCGGCCAGCTCGCCGACGCCGAGGCCGACTTCGCCGTCGCCCTGCCCGGCGTCCTCGACGCCGGCAAGCCGGCGGTGGCGACCTTCCTCGCCGGCCGCCCGCCGGCGGGGGTGCCGGCGTACCCGAGCGTGGAGGAGGCGGTGCGGGCCCTGGCCCGGGTCGCCGCGTACGCCGACTGGCTGCGCCGGCCGGCCGGCGCGCTGCCCGAGCTGCCCCGGATCGACCCCGCCGCCGCCTCCGCCGTGCTGCGCGCCGACGGGTCCGACCCGGCCGGGCTGCTGGGCGCGTACGGGATCGACGTGGTGCCGTCGGCGCCCGCCGGATCGGCCGACGAGGCGGTCGCCGCCGCCGGGGCGCTCGGCTGCCCGGTGGCGTTGAAGGCCGCCGCCCCCGGGCTGCGGCACCGCCTCGACCTCGGCGCGGTCCGGCTCGACCTGGCCGACGCGGCGGCGGTGCGCCGGGCGTACGCGGAGATGTCGGCGGTCTTCGGCGCGGACGTCCTGGTGCAGGCGATGGTCCCGCCCGGCGTGCCGTGCGTGGTGGAGCTGGTGGAGGACCCGGCGTTCGGGCCCGTGGTCGGCTTCGGCCTCGGCGGCGTCGCCACCGAGCTGCTCGGCGACCGGGCGTGGCGGGCGGTGCCGCTGACCGACGTCGACGCCGCCGAGCTGGTGGACGCGCCCCGGGCCGCGCCGCTGCTGCGTGGGCACCGGGGGGCCGCGCCGGTGGACCGGGCCGCCCTAACGGAGCTGTTGCTGCGGGTGGGGCGGCTCGCCGACGAGCAGCCCCGGCTGCGCTCGCTCACCCTCAACCCGGTGCTGGCCCGCCCGGACGGCATCTCGGTGCTGCACGCGACGGTGGGCGTCGGCGCGGCGGGCACCCGCCCCGACACCGGCCCCCGCCGCCTGTAAGGAAGGGCACCTTGTTAACGCTTTCTGTATAGGAAGGGCCCCCTCCTAACACCGCTGGGCACGCGCTAACACCGCTGGGCACGCGCCAGCTCCGCACGCGCGAAGGGCCCCGGCGAACCGCCGGGGCCCTTCGCGTGCGCGCCGCTCAGCAGGCGTACGCCTCCAGCCGCTGCGCCCGCTCCGGGGCGCGCAGCTTGAGCAGCGTGACCTTCTCGATCTGCCGGATTCGCTCCCGGGACAGGCCGAACTCCTTGCCCACCTCGTCGAGGGTGCGCTGGCGGCCGTCGTCCAGGCCGAAGCGGAGGCGGATCACCGCCTGCTCCCGCTGGGACAGGGTGGCGAGCACGATCTGCACCTCGTTGCGCAGCTCGCCGTCGGCGGCGGCACCGGGCTCGGCGGCCGGGTCGACGGCGGCGACGAAGTCGCCGAGGGCGCTCTCGCCGTCCTCGCCGACGGCCTGGTCGAGGCTGACCGGCTCCCGGTCGTACGAGATCAGCTCGATGACCTGGAACTCGGGGACGTCCATGGCCCGGGCGACCTCGGCGACGGTGGGCTCGCGGCCCAGCGTGACGGCCAGCTCCCGGCGGGCCCGGACCATCCGGTTGACCTGCTCGACCATGTGCACCGGGATGCGGATGGTGCGGGCCTGGTCGGCCATCGCCCGGGTGATCGCCTGCCGGATCCACCAGGTCGCGTACGTGGAGAACTTGAAGCCCTTGGTGTAGTCGAACTTCTCGACGGCCCGGATCAGGCCGAGGTTGCCCTCCTGGATGAGGTCGAGGAACGCCATGCCCCGGCCCGTGTAGCGCTTGGCGATGCTGACGACGAGGCGCAGGTTGGCCTCCAGCAGGTGGTCCTTGGCCGTGCGCCCCTCGGCGACGACGATCTCCAGGTCGGCGCGCAGCTCCGTCGAGACCGGCGTGCAGGTGGCCAGCTTCTCCTCGGCGAACAGCCCGGCCTCGATCCGCTTGGCGAGCACCACCTCCTGCTCGGCGGTGAGCAGCTTGGTGCGCCCGATGCCGTTGAGGTAGGCCCGGACCAGGTCCGTGGAGACGCCGCGCTCGTCGGTGGCGTCCAGGTCGGTCAGGGTGTCGGCGGCAGCCTCGGCGTCGGTGGTGACGGCCGGGCCGATCTGGTTCTCGATCATCTGAAGGACCATCTCTGTCTCTCCCCGTGTCCACGTCGGTGCCGCGTGCCGGCCCAGTGGTGCCGGTGACACACACTCTGGCAAGCGGGGCGTGAAACGGGAGTGAGGCGATCGGGGAACCGACAGCGGATAGGGGTGTGGCGGACCCCTGACCTTGCCAGGCCCGGCTACCGTGCCGGCAGTCGGCCGTTCGGGCCGAATCAGCAGGTCGGACGCCCCGGTGGCCGATCTTCGAGAGGGTGGAGGGCGTCGTGGTCTTCAAGCGGCTCATGCAGGCGATGGGTGTGGGCGGTCCGTCGGTGGAGACGGTGCTGAGCAATCCGAACTGCCGTCCGGGCGGCCAGTTGGAGGGCGTCGTGCACGTGGCGGGCGGCGAGCACGCGGTCGACATCGACTACGTCGCGCTGGGCCTGGTCACCCGGGTCGAGGTGGAGAGCGGCGACAGCGAGTACGAGACCACCCAGGAGTTCCACCGCCGCCAGGTGACGGGGGCGTTCCGGCTGGAGCCGGGGCAGCGCTACGACGTCCCGTTCCGCTTCGACGTGCCGTGGGAGACCCCGCTCACCGAGCTGTACGGGCAGCACCTGCACGGCATGACGATGGGGCTGCGTACGGAGCTGGAGGTGGCGCGGGCGGTCGACAAGGGCGACCTGGACGCGGTGGCGGTGCACCCGCTGCCGGCCCAGGAGGCGCTGCTGGAGGCGCTGCTGCGGCTGGGCTTCCGGTTCGCCCGCGCCGACGTCGAGCGGGGCCACATCTACGGGGTACGCCAGCACCTGCCGTTCTACCAGGAGATCGAGTTCTACCCGGCCCCCCAGTACGCCCAGGCGATCAACCAGCTGGAGGTCACCTTCGTCACCGACCCGCAGCAGGTGCAGGTGGTGCTGGAGATCGACAAGCGGGGCGGCCTGTTCACCGAGGGACGGGATGCCTTCGGCCGCTTCACCGTCGACCACTCGACGGTGCACAACACCGACTGGGCCGCCCAGCTCGACGGCTGGCTGCGCCAGTCCATCCAACGCCGCGGCCTGTTCTTCTGACCCGCCCGCCCGCCCGCCCCCCCCGCCCCCCCGCCCCCGCCCCCGGGTGCCGCTTCGGTGATCAAGAGGTTTGCGTCAGGTTCCGGGCCGCCGGCTGACGCAAACCTCTTGATCGACGGGCGCAGGGGGGCGGGCGCAGGGGGTCAGAGGTCCAGGAGGAGGGTGCGGGGGCCCACGTTGACGCTCTCCACCAGCATGTGGGTGCGGAAGCGGCCCGTCTGCACCGGGGCGCCACGGTCGCGTAGCGCCGCCACGACCGCCTCGACCAGGGGTTCGGCCACCTCGGCGGGGGCGGCGGCGGTCCAGCTCGGCCGCCGGCCCCGGCGGGCGTCGCCATAGAGGGTGAACTGGCTGACCACCAGTATCGCGGCGCCGGTGTCCGCCGCGCTGCGCTCGTCGTCCAGGATGCGCAGCTCGTGGATCTTGCGGGCCATGGTGCGCGCGGTCTCCCCGGTGTCGGTGTGGGTCACCCCGAGCAGCACCAGCAGCCCGTCGGTGACCGCGCCGACGACCTCCCCGTCGACCGTGACGCTGGCCCGGCCGACGGTCTGCACCACCGCCCGCATCAGCGCGCTGCCCGCGTCGACGCCAGCGCCGGCATCCCCGAGGGCTTCGACGCCCGCATCAGTCGGTCACCGGCTCGACGATGCCGCGTTCCACCAGGTGCGCCACGATCGGGCCGGCCGCCTCCGCCAGCTCCTGCGGCGTCACGTCGTGCGCGGCGGCGAGCAGGGCGAGCTGGTCGCGCAGCGGCAGCCGGCCGTCCGCGCCCCCGACCAGGGCCAGCACCAGCGGGTCGATCTCCTCCGTCCAGCGCAGCCCGCGCGGCATCGCCAGGACCTGCCGGTCCACCGCCCAGCCCTCGTCGCCCATCGTGGCCTCCTGCCGCAGCTGGAGCCCTTCGGCGGCCCGGAAGCGCGCGGCGAGCAGGCCCTCGGTGTCGTGTGCCCGCAGCCAGTCCTGGCGGTCGAACCAGGCGTCGATCTGCTCGCCCAGCGGCGGCTCCACCCGCTGCCGCAGGTCCTCCACCCGCACCACCGGGTCGGCGTGGCCGCCGCGGCGCAGCGAGACGATGCCGAAGCCGACCGCCTCCACCTTGTGCGCGTCGAACCAGTCGAGCCACGCCGCCGCCCGCTGCGGGTCGGCCGCCTCGCCGACGTCGGTCAGCCACAGGTTGACGTACGCCATCGGGTCGGCGACCTCCCGCTGGATGACCCAGGCGTCCAGGCCGGTGCCGGCGAACCAGCCGGCCACCCGCTCGCCCCAGTCCTCCCCGGTGACGTGCACCCAGTTCGCCAGGTACTGCATGGTGCCGCCCTCGGTGAGCAGCCCCGGCGCGGCGGCGGCCAGCTCGGCGCCGATCGCGTCGCCGACCCGGCCGGAGTCCCGGTAGACGTGGGTGGTGGTGCCGGGGCCGACCACGAACGGCGGGTTGCTGACCACCAGGTCGAACCGGCGGCCGGCGACCGGGGCGACCAGGTCCCCGCGGAGCAGTTCCCAGTCCTGCCCGTTGAGCGCGGCCGTGGTGGCGGCGAAGCGCAGCGCCCGCTGCGACACGTCGGTGGCGGTGACCCGCCGGGCGTGGGTGGCCAGGTGCAGGGCCTGCACCCCGGAGCCGGTGCCCAGGTCGAGCGCGGTCTCCACCGGCCGGCGCACGGCAGCCCCGATCAGCGTCTGGGTCGCCCCGCCGATGCCGAGCACGTGCTCGGAGTGCAGCGGCCGGCCCGGCCGGGAGCTGACCGGCAGGTCGGCGAGCACCCACCAGTCGTCGGCGTACGGCTCCAGGTCGACGCCCGCGCGCAGCCCGTCGCCGTGCCGCTCGACCAGGCCAGCGGCCAGCGCCTCGGCCACGGTCAGCGGGTCGAGCGCGGCGGCCACCGCTGCCTCCGGCTCGGTCTGGTCGCAGATGAACACCCGGATGAGGGTGGCGAGCGGGTCGCGGTCGGCGGTGGCGCGCAGGGCCGCCCGGAAGTCGTTGCGGGCGATCCCGCCGGTGGCCTGCGGTCCGAGCCGGTCGGCGATGCCGTTCGAGGTGTACGCGGCGCGGGCGAGCGCCGTCCGGAGCGCCTCGACGCCGGCGGGGGAGAGCAGCATGTCGTGTTCGTCCACGTCGCCATCCTGCCCTCCGCCGTGGTGCCCGGCGTCACCGCCGCCCCGAAATCCGACCGTCGGGCGGGGCCGACGGCGGGACGGTCGGGCGACCCGTGCCCGGGGAGCCGGCGTCGTCCCGGGGCGGCGGGCGGGCAAGATGACGGCATGACGTTCTCGCTGCCCATCGACCCCGAGGCCAACCGGCTGCTGGAGCGCAGCCCGCTGGCCCTGCTGCTGGGGATGACGCTCGACCAGCAGATCCCGATGGAGAAGGCGTTCTCCTCGCCGTACGTGCTGACCCAGCGCCTCGGGCACGAGCCGGACGCCCGCGAGCTGGCCGGGTACGACCCGGACGCGCTGGTGGCGGTCTTCGCCGAGCCGCCGGCCCTGCACCGGTTCCCGAAGGCGATGGCCGCCCGGACGCAGGAGGTGTGCCGGGTGCTGGTCGACCGGTACGACGGCGACGCCGCCCGGCTCTGGGCCGACGTCGCCGACGGGCGGGAGCTGCTGCGCCGCATCACCGAGCTGCCCGGGTTCGGCCGGCAGAAGGCGCAGATCCTCGTCGCGCTGCTCGGCAAGCGGCACGGCGTCACCCCGGCCGGCTGGCGGGAGGCGGCCGGCGGCTACGGCGATGCCGACGCGTACCGGTCGGTGGCCGACGTGACCGACGCGGACTCGCTGCGGCGGGTGCGCGAGCACAAGCAGCGGATGAAGGCGGAGGCGAAGGCCGCGAAGGGCTGACACAACCCGGGCCTGTCGGGCTCGTTGAGCCCTTCGGGCGTCGGCGACGGGTGGGCGATGGCGGAGGACCAGCGGGGCGCGGTGTTGCTGCGGGGGTCGGTGAGCTCGCCGCGGGCCACCTTCCTGGAGCTCTTCTTCGACCTGGTCTTCGTCTTCGCGCTGACCCGGGTGTCGCAGCGGATCATCGACGACGTGGCGGCTGCCCGCCGGGACGTGTGGAGCGAGGTCGCGCAGACCGTGCTGCTGTTCCTGGCGCTCTGGCTGGTCTGGACGCTGACGGCCTGGGTCACCAGCCGCTACGAGCCGGAGCGCGGGGCCATCCAGTTCATCGTGGTGGCCTCGATGTTCGGCAGCATGGTGATGGCCGTCGCCCTGCCCCGGGCCTTCGCCGAGCGGGCGACGACCTTCGTCTGCGCGTACCTGGCGATGCAGATCGGCCGGCCGCTGCTGGTCACCGTGGCGCTGCGCCGGCACTCCCGCCGGAAGGTGACGACGCGCATCGTGGCCTGGATGACCGTCGGCGCGGTGCCCTGGCTCGCCGGTGCCCTGGCGCCGCAGCCGACCGTGCGTGCGGTGCTCTGGACCGCCGCGCTGGCCTGGGACTACGCGGGGTTGGCGCTCGGCTGGCCGGTGCCGCGTCTCGGGCCGACGCGGGTTTCCGGCTGGGCCGTGATGGGCGAGCACCTGGCCGAGCGGTACCAGCAGATCTTCCTGATCGCCCTGGGCGAGACGATCCTCGTCATCGGGTTCACGTTCAGCAACAGCGAGTTCGCCGCGGCCGGGTTCGCGGCGTTCGCCCTCTCGTTCCTGGTCACGGCGTTGCTCTGGCGGATCTACTTCCACCGGGCCGGGCACCTGCTGACCGAGGCGATCCGGGTGGCCCGGTCGCCGGGCCTGCTGGGTGAGTCGGCGAGCTGGACCCACCTGGTGATGGTGGCCGGCGTGCTGCTCACGGGCATCGGCTACGAGCTGGTCATCGACCACCCCTACGCCCGGATGGAGTTGGTGTGGCCCGTCTTCGTCATGGGCGGCCCCGCGTTGTTCCTGGCCGCCCGGGCGCGCTTCGAGTACGAGATCTTCGGCCGGGTCTCCCGCTCCCGCCTGGCCGGGGTGCTGGCGCTGGTCGCGCTGGCCCCGCTGGCGCTGCGCATGTCGCCGATGGTCGCGCTCGCGTCGGCCGCCGCCGTGCTGGCGGCGATCGCCGTGCGCGACATGGCGCGGTCGTGGGGCCGCCCGGTCGAGCGGCCCGCATCTCCGCTGTGACGGCCCGGCCCGCCGCCAGGGGCCGGGCGGGTGGTGGGCCGGGGGCTCAGGCGGCGGTGGGCCGGGAGAGGGCGGCGAGGGCGCGCCGGACGTCGGCGAGGGACACCGTCGCCGAGTCGTCCAGCTCGGCCAGGCCGGCCTCGATCCACTGCCGCATCAGCGTCGTCACCCCGATGCCCCGGGCGTCGGCGGCGGCCCGCACCCGCTCGTACGTCTCCAGCGGCAGCCGCACCGAGCGGCTGACCATCGGCACGTCGGTGTCGGGGGTGGGCAGCTCCACGGGCGCGCCGGCGTCGATCAGCTCGGCGAGCGGGTCGCCGCCGCCGTGGAACTGCTTGGTCGCGTCGTTACGGTTCATCGCCACGCCTCCTCATCGGCGGAATCTGTGGCCGGCGTCGCCGTCGGGAAACCGGCGGACGGCCTCGTCGTAGCGCTTGGCCTCGGCGTCGGTCAGCTCCCGGGCGGAGAGCACGTCCCAGTCGTTGTCGGCGTCGTCGGCCTCGGCGAGCAGCACGGCCAGTCGCCTGCCGTGGCGGGCTGCGGCGTAGACGACCATCACGTCGTCGCCCAGGTGCCGGATGACCCGCCGCGGGCTGTGCAGCGCCTCCCAGACCTCCCCGGGCGTGACGTCGTAGACCCGCAGGTTGGCCAACGCCTCGTCGGTGAAGCTGAACCGGCTGCCCACGAGCGGAGCGTACCACGCGCGTAACACGAGCTCGAACGGTGCGATTTCGCTGATCAACGCCCCGCGACGAACCGATCAACGCTGCGGGGTGACAGGATGGGGGCGATCCCTCTTGGAGGTTCGTGGTGAAGCGTCAGGCGTACCAGCCGATCCTGATCACCGATGCGGCCCGCAGCCAGGACGACCAGCTCACCAGCCGGCAGCGCCGCTACGTCGTGATGATGGGCGTCCGGGTGGCCTGCGTGATCGTCGGCGCGATCCTGGTCGGCGCGCAGGCGCCCATGCTCTGGCTCTGGCTGCCGCTGTGCGGCCTCGGGATGGTGCTCATCCCGTGGCTGGCGGTGCTGCTGGCCAACGACCGGCCGCCGAAGGAGAAGCACCGGCTGGCCAACCGGTTCCAGCCCCGGCACACCGACCCGGCCCCGCCGATGAGCCTGGCCGCCGAGGAACGCCCGCACAAGGTCATCGACGCCGAGCCCTGACCGGCGCGGCCGGGCCTTTCGGCGGCCGGCGCGCCGGCCGGGCCACCGGTCAGCCCGTCGGGCGCGCGCCGATGCTCGACACGGCCAGCGCGCCCAGGTCGCCGGCCCGGTCCAGCGCCGCCCGGGGCCCCGCGCCGGCCAGCCAGGCCGACAGCAGCCCGGCCGCGAAGGCGTCCCCGGCCCCGGTGACGTCGGCCACGGCCACCCGCCGCGTCGGCGCCACGCTGACCGTCGCCGTCCGGTCCGCCCACACCGCCCCGGCCGCGCCCCGCTTCACCACCACCCGCCGGGCCGTCGCCGTCAGCGCCCGCGCCTGCGCCGCCGGGTCCAGCCCCCCGGCCAGCACGGCCGCCTCGTCGGCGTTGACCAGGAGCAGGTCGACGTCGCGTACCCAGGTCAGGAAGGCCGTCGCGCCGACCCGCCGCAGCGGCGCCGCGGACGCCGCGTCGACGCTGGTGGTGAGCCCGCGCTCGCGCGCCGCGGCCAACGCGCGCAGCCCGGCGCCGCGCGACCCGGCGTCCAACAGGGGATACGCGGACAGGTGCAGGTGCCGCGCGTCGGGCGCACCGGCGAGGGCGGCGTCGACGTGCCCGGCGCCCAGCCGCAGGTTCGCCCCCCGCTCGGTGACCATCGTGCGCTCGCCGTCGCCGGTGAGCACGATCACCGTGCCCGTGGTGCGGCCCGCGTGCCGCTCGACGGCGCAGTCGACGCCGGCCCGCTCCAGCTCGGCGACCCGGTCGCGGCCCGCGTCGTCGTCGCCGACGGCGCCGACCATGGTCACCGGCACGCCCTGGGCGGCGAGCCAGGCGGCGGTGTTGGCGGCCTGCCCGCCGCCGGTGACCCGGATCGTGGCCGGGGTGTCGGAGCCGGTGGCCAGCGGCCCGGCGAGCACCGCGACGACGTCGGTGATCAGGTCGCCGACGACGACGATCCGGCCCGGCCCAGCGGTCATGCGGCGGCGCGGTCGGCGGCGGCGACCGCGATCCGGGCGGCGAGGTCGGCGTTGCGCAGGATGATCCGCACGTTCACGGCGAGGCTCGCGCCTTCGGTGGCGGAGTGGAAGTGCGCGAGCAGGTACGGCGTCACGGCCTTGCCGGTCACCCCGTCGCGCTCCAGCAGGGCCAGGCCCTCGGCGAGCGTCCGGTCGTGCAGGGCCGGGTCGAGCTGCTCGTCGGCCGGCAGGGGGTTGGCCACGATCAACCCGCCGCCGTGCACCCCGTGGGCGTCCCGCGCGGCCAGCACGTCGGCGACCTGCTCGGGCGAGTCGACCGACCAGTCCAGGTCGAAGCCGGCGTCGGTGAGATAGAAGCCGGGGAACCGGCGGGTGCGGTAGCCGACCACGGCGACGCCGAGGGTCTCCAGCCGCTCCAGGGTGGCCCCGACGTCGAGGATCGACTTGACCCCGGCGCAGACGACGGCGATCGGCGTGCGGGCCAGGGTGCCCAGGTCCGCCGACTCGTCGAAGGTCGTCGCGGCCTCCCGGTGCACCCCGCCCAGCCCTCCGGTGGCGAAGACCCCGATCCCGGCGGCGGCGGCCACCGCGCTGGTGGCGGCGACCGTGGTGGCCCCGTCCGCGCCGCTCGCGGCGGCGATCGCGAGGTCGCGCACCGAGAGCTTGCTCACCCCGTCGGCGGTGGCGAGCCGGGTCAGCTCCGCGTCGTCGAGGCCCACCACGAGCTGCCCGCCGACCATGCCGATGGTCGCCGGGATCGCCCCGGCGGCGCGGACGGCCTGCTCGATCTCGCGGGCCACCCGCAGGTTGTCGGGCCGGGGGAGGCCGTGCGAGACGATGGTGCTCTCCAGGGCGACGACCGGACGCCGGTCGCGCAGGGCGGCGGCCACCTCGACACCGAGGCGGATGTGGAAGCTGTTCACGTCCGTTACGGTACGGGCCGGGAAGGGGTGGCCTGCGGTGGACCCGGCCGGGTCGACCTGCCAGACTGGAAAGTTGGAGGTGCAGAAGTGAACACACAGGTTCTCGAACGTCCGGACCTGAAGGATGCCGACACCGGTCCCGAGATGTTCCACTACGTCCGCAAGGACAAGATCGCCGAGAGTGCCGTCATGGGCACCTTCGTCGTCGCGCTGTGCGGGGAGAAGTTCCCGGTGACCAAGGCCGCCAAGCCGGGCTCGCCGGTCTGCCCGAAGTGCAAGGAGATCTACGACTCCTGGGGCGAGTGACCACGGGCGGCCCCTCCGGCCGCCCACGTAACCTTCGGCGGTGACCACCTCCACCGCCCTGCTCCTCGCCGACCTGACCGGGGTGGCCGTCTTCGCCGCCTCCGGGGCCTCCGCGGCGGTGGCCAAACGCCTCGACCTGTTCGGCGTCGTCTTCGTCGGCTTCGTCGCCGCGCTCGGCGGTGGGATCCTCCGCGACCTGGTGATCGACGAGACGCCACCGCTGGCCTTCGCCGACTGGCGGTACGCGGCCACGGCCGCGCTCACCGCCGCCGCCACCTTCTGGCTGCACCCCAGGCTCGCCCGGCTGCGCACCACCGTGCTGGTGCTCGACGCCGCCGGCCTCGGGCTGTTCACCGTCACCGGCACCCTCAAGGCGCTCGACGCCGGCGTGCCGGCGGTCGGCGCGTGCCTGCTCGGCATGCTCACCGCCATCGGCGGCGGGCTCGGCCGGGACCTGCTCACCGGCGAGATCCCGGTGGTGCTGCGCCGGGAGATCTACGCGGTGGCGGCCCTCGCCGGGGCGGTCGCCGTGGCGCTGCTCGACGCGTTCGGGCGGGCCGACGCCGCCGGGCTGACCGCCGCGGCGGTGTTCGTCTTCGCGCTGCGCCTGGTGTCGTTGCGGCGGCGCTGGTCCGCCCCGGTGGCCACGCTGCGCCCGCCCCGCACCGGCGCGCGGGGACCCGCCTCGTGACGGCCCTGCGGGGCTGACCGAGGGTGGCCGTCGGGTCGCGGGTGGTGGCTGTGGTCGGCGGTGTCGATGTGACCAGCGTGGCGTCGCCTGGGCCCACCGGCCCGCGCTGGTTATGCTGATCCGGCCTTCGCGGCACCCCGATGCGCGAGGGCCTTTTCATGGGCGGCGGCACCCGTGGCCCTCGACCGGGGCCCGCCGTCGCGCGGTCGGAGAGGAGCCTGACGCGTGGCAGCCCGGACGCCGGCGCTCGAGACGTTCCCGCCCCTGCGTGCCTGGCAGCGCAAGGCGCTGGTGGAGTACCTGCGGCGACGCACCGAGGACTTCACGGCGGTCGCCACCCCGGGGGCCGGCAAGACCACCTTCGCCCTGCGGATCGCCGCCGAGCTGCTCGCCGACGGCACCGTCGAGGCGGTCACCGTGGTCGCACCCACCGAGCACCTGAAGACCCAGTGGGCGCAGGCGGCGGCCCGGGTCGGCATCCAGCTCGACGCGGCGTTCCGCAACGCCGACCTGCACTCCTCCGCCGACTTCCACGGCGCCGTCGTCACCTACGCCCAGGTGGGGATGGCGCCCCAGGTGCACCGGCGGCGCACCATGACCCGGCGCACCCTGGTCATCCTCGACGAGATCCACCACGCGGGCGACTCCCGCACCTGGGGCGACGGGGTGAAGGCGGCGTTCGAGCCCGCGGTGCGCCGGCTGATGCTCACCGGCACCCCCTTCCGCTCCGACGACAACCCGATCCCGTTCGTCACCTACGAGCGGGGCGGCGACGGCCTGCTGCGCTCCCGTGCCGACGCCGTCTACGGCTACGCCGACGCGCTGCGTGACAACGTGGTCCGGCCGGTGCTGTTCCTGGCGTACTCGGGGGAGACCCGGTGGCGGACGAACGCCGGGGACGAGCTGGCCGCCCGGCTGGGCGAGCCGATGACGCAGGACCTCGTCGCCCAGGCGTGGCGCACCGCCCTGGACCCGGCCGGCGACTGGATGCCGCAGGTGCTGCGGGCGGCCGACGCCCGGCTGACCGTGCTGCGCAACGCGGGGATGCCCGACGCCGGCGGGCTGATCATCGCCAGCGACCAGCAGGCCGCCCGCTCGTACGCGAAGCTGATCGAGCGGTTGACGGGCGAGAAGGCCGCGGTGGTCCTCTCCGACGACCAGGGCGCGTCCGCCCGGATCGCGACGTTCGCGGCGTCCGAGCAGCGCTGGCTGGTGGCGGTCCGGATGGTCTCCGAGGGCGTCGACATCCCCCGGCTGGCGGTCGGCGTCTACGCGACCAGCGCCAGCACCCCGCTCTACTTCGCCCAGGCCATCGGCCGGTTCGTCCGGGCCCGCCGCCCGGGGGAGACCGCGTCGGTGTTCCTGCCCAGCGTCCCGCACCTGCTGGGGCTGGCCAGCGAGATGGAGGTCGAGCGGGACCACGTGCTCGGCAAGCCGAAGGACCGCGAGGGCTTCGACGACGACCTGCTGGAGCGCGCCCAGCGCGACGACCAGGCCAGCGGGGAGCTGGAGAAGCGGTTCGCCGCCCTGTCCGCCACGGCCGAGCTGGACCAGGTGATCTTCGACGGCGCGTCCTTCGGCACCGCCGCCCAGGCCGGCACCCCCGAGGAGGAGGAATACCTGGGCCTGCCCGGGCTGCTCACCGCCGACCAGGTCTCCCTGCTGCTCACCAAGCGGCAGGCCGAGCAACTCGCCGCCCAGCGCCGCCGGGCCGCCGAGCGGGCCGCTGAGCCGGCCCCTGCCGCCGCGGCGGCCCCGCCCCAGCCCATGAGCGCCGCCCAGCGCCGGGTGGCGCTAAGGCGGCAACTGAACGCCCTCGTGGCCGCGCGGCACCACCGGACCGGCCTGCCACACGGCAAGATCCACGCCGAGCTGCGCCGCCTGTGCGGCGGCCCGCCCAGCGCGCAGGCCACGATCGAGCAGCTGGAGGAGCGGATAGCCACCGTCCAGACCCTGTGACCGGGGGCCGAAACGGGTAAGCCGGCCGGAGGGGCCCATTGGGCGCCTCCGGCCGGCTTATGTCGGTATGCGGTCTTCTGCGGTCAGTTCGCCATCAGATCGGCGCCACGCCAGCTGAACTCGGGGTCCGTCGCGTACCGCACGGTGATCTTCACGAGATCCTCCGCGTACTTGTTCGCGTGGTGCCCACAGAACACCAGCTCGCTCCCGCCCGCCAGAGTGATACGGAGCTTGCCGGCAGCGTTGCAGCGGTCGCACCGTTCATCGGCGGCTGGGGGAGCCACCGTCTCGGGCGGCGGCGTGAGGGTCGGGGTCATCGCCTTCCTCCTCTGGTCGTCACCGATGAACAATCTCGTCGGTCGTTGCTCACCTATCGTGCAACACCCGGCGAGGGTCTTGCCTTCCCTGTGTGCCCGCGGGGGACCGAGGTCACACCTGGCGGCAACAGTGTGCCGTGCACCAAGGGTGCCACGTCAACGATCACAATCGTGCAACCGGCCGATCACCATCGGGTGTTGTACGCCTGGTGATCAAAGCGACACGGGCAGTTGACGAACGCGGGTCAGTCCAGGTAGTCACGGAGAACCTGTGACCGCGACGGGTGGCGCAGTTTCGACATCGTCTTCGACTCGATCTGCCGGATCCGCTCCCGGGTCACACCGTAGACCTGGCCGATCTCGTCCAGCGTGCGCGGCTGGCCGTCGGTCAGGCCGAAGCGGAGCCGGACCACGCCCGCCTCGCGCTCGGACAGCGTCTGGAGCACCTGCTGGAGCTGGTCCTGGAGCAGGGAGAAGGAGACGGCGTCGACCGCGACGACGGCCTCCGAGTCCTCGATGAAGTCGCCGAGCTGACTGTCGCCCTCGTCGCCGATGGTCTGGTCGAGCGAGATGGGCTCCCGAGCGTACTGCTGAATCTCCAGCACCTTCTCGGGTGTGATGTCCATCTCCTTGGCCAGCTCCTCCGGGGTGGGCTCGCGGCCCAGGTCCTGGAGCAGCTCGCGCTGGATCCGGCCGAGCTTGTTGATCACCTCGACCATGTGCACCGGGATGCGGATGGTGCGGGCCTGGTCGGCCATCGCCCGGGTGATCGCCTGCCGGATCCACCAGGTCGCGTACGTGGAGAACTTGTAGCCCTTGGTGTAGTCGAACTTCTCGACGGCCCGGATCAGGCCGAGGTTGCCCTCCTGGATGAGGTCGAGGAACGCCATGCCCCGGCCGGTGTAGCGCTTGGCCAGCGACACCACCAGCCGCAGGTTGGCCTCCAGCAGGTGGTTCTTGGCCCGCTCGCCGTCGCGCGAGATCCAGCCGAGGTCGCGGACCATCTCCCGGACCAGCTTCTCCTCGCCCTCCTCGGCGGCGCGCAGCCGCTCGGCGGCGTAGAGGCCCGCCTCGATCCGCTTGGCGAGCTCGACCTCCTGCTCGGCGTTGAGCAGGGGCACCTTGCCGATCTGCTTGAGGTAGGCCCGCACGGAGTCGGCGGAGGCGGTCAGCTCGGCGTCGCGACGCGCCTGCTTGAGCGCCTCGGACTCCTCGTCGTCCCACTCGAAGTCGTTGTCGGTGGCGGAGCTGGCGGCGTCGGCCGCGGCGGCCTGGGCCAGCTCGGCCGGCTCCTCGACCACCACGTCCTCGATCTCGGCGGCGAGCTCCTCCGGGTCGATGTCGCCCTCGGCGGCCTCGCCCTTCGGCTTGGCGGCGGCCTTGGCCGGCTTGCCCGCGGCGGCGGCCACCGTCGCCTTGGTGGCCCGCGTGGGCCGCGCGACCTTCGCCGGGACGGCGGCCTTCGCGACCGCCTCGGTCGTGGCCTTGCGCGCGGCGACCTTCCGGGGCGCCGGCGCGGGGGCGTCGTCGGCGGCGGGCGCCTGCTTCGGGGCGGGCGCGGCCACCTTCTTCGTGGTCTTGGCGGTGGTGGCCCGGGACGCCGGGGTGGCGGACCGGGCGGCGGCGACCCGGCGGCGCGGGCTGGCCGAGCCGTCGACGACCACGGTCACCCCCGCTTCCGCGAGCGCACGCAGGATCTTCTTGGCCTGGGCCGGAGTCACCTCGGCGGACTCGACGGTGCGCGCGAGCTGGGCCGACGTGAGCTGGCCGCCGGCGCTCTGCGCGTGGGCGATCAGGGTGTCGGTGAGCGAGCGAACGTCGGCGCCGGTCTGGCGGGGTTCTGTCACGAAGACCTTCCGGAGGCGAAGAGCGAGCACGGCCGGGTTGCCCGACGCAGCGCGGAACACGGTGCCGGGCGATGTCGTTGAGGGACCCCCGTGTCCCGGGCCGGCCGGTGGCTGGCGGTCCGTGGCGCGTGGGCAGGGTGAATTGTAACGCCGTCTGCCGCGATCATCCTGCGCCGCACGGCGGACCGACTGGCGGGACCGCCGAATCGGCGCAGATCTGGACTTTGTAAGGATGATACTCGCGCGCGAACCGGACGGGTCCGGTCGTGCGGGAAGGGGACGAACCTATGGACCACGCAGGGCCGCCATCCGGGGAACTGCTGGAGATCGCCGTCGATGTCGCCCGGGCCGCGGCGACCACCGCGCACCGGATGTGGGCCGAGGGGGTGTCGGTGGCCGCCACCAAGTCCACCGTCACCGACGTGGTCACCGCCGCCGACCGGGCCGTCGAGCGGCAGGTGCTCGACGCGCTGCGCCGGCTCCGGCCGCACGACGCGGTCCTCGGCGAGGAGTACGGCGCGGGCGACGCCGCCCCGGCCGCCCGGGTGCGCTGGATCGTCGACCCGATCGACGGGACGGTCAACTACCTCTACGGGCTGCCGTACTGCGCGGTGTCGCTGGCCGCCGAGGTCGACGGCGAGGTGGTCGCGGGCGTGGTGCGCAACGTGTTCACCGGCGACGAGTGGACGGCGACCGCCGGGGGCGGCGCGTACCGGGCCGGGGAGCGGCTGCGCTGCTCGGCCGAGACCGACCTCGGGCAGGCGCTGGTCGCCACCGGCTTCGGCTACGACCCGGCCCGCCGGGCCCACCAGGCCCGGGTGCTCGCCGGGCTGATCGGCCACGTGCGGGACGTGCGCCGGCAGGGCGCCGCCTCGGTGGACCTCTGCCTGGCCGCCGAGGGGCGGCTGGAGGCGTACTACGAGAAGGGCCTGAACCTCTGGGACCACGCGGCCGGCGCGCTGGTCGGCGTCGAGGCCGGGCTGCTGGTCGGCGGGCTCGGCGGGCGGCCGGCGGGCCCGGACCTGCTGATCGCGGCCCCGCCGGCGCTGTTCGCGCCGCTGCACGACCGGCTGGCCGACCTGGACGCCTCGGGCGGCCCCTGACCGCCGGGAGGTGGCCAGGCCGGCCGGCCCGGTCACTTGTCGACGGGCATCGGGCAGGTGCCGGCCGGGGCGACGGGGGCGCCCAGGTCGCCGAGGGACTGGTTGACCTCCGTGGTGGTGGCGAGCTGGGCGAAGCTGTTGCCCAGCACCACGTCGACCGTGTCGTCCTTGCGCTTGATGTCGAACTTCGGCTCGGCGTTGTTGAGGAAGTACGCGCGCAGCAGGTGCGCCGAGCCGACGCCCTTCGGTCCGTACTGCAGGACGGCGACGCCGTCGAGCTGCTGCTTGGCGTTGCCCTCCTTCTTCACCTGGAACTTGCGGTTGCGGAAGTCGTCCGCCACCTTCTTGGCGAGGCCCACCTCGTCGGTGGCGTTGTAGACGTTGATCTTCACGTCCTTGTTCTCGTGCAGGGTCACGTCCGCCAGCGGCGCGCCCTCGGGGCAGCCGCCGGCCACGCCGCCCTTGCCCTGGGTGTCGCGGACCACGGCCACGACCACGAAGACCAGGGCGACGACCGCCAGCAGACCGACGACTACGAGTGCTCGCACTCGCGCAAAGCTCATCCTGGCGCTCCCCGGACGGTGATTGGGTGGCGGCGGCCGGGGGCGGGTGGGCCGCCCCGCCGGCCGTCGAGTACGCCGCTGAGGCTAACGGTTGTCCGGCGGTCGCGTGGAAACAGTCCGACATGCCGGCGCGCCAACCGGGAAGCGGGTACTACTACCCCTATCTTCGTGTCGCCTGAGTCACATTGGGAACAACTTCGAGGTCTGGGGCGTACATCTGAGCCGCGAGGGCGGTATACATGCCTCGCCCGAGGGGGGTAAGGTACCGCGCTCGCTGGGGGAGTTTCTCTGGCGGACCCGGTCCGGCCGGTGGCCGGGTCGGGTGACCGACAAAAGTTGGTGGCCGGCAGTGGAACCGAAACAGCGCCTTCCGGCGTTACAACCGGGAGCGACCATATCGATATGGGAGAGTGAAACCGATGGCCACCGACTACGACGCCCCGCGTCGCGACGAGGTCGACCTCGGCGAGGACAGCCTGGAAGAGCTCAAGGCCCGGCGGGTCGACTCACAGTCGGGCGCCGTGGACGTCGACGAGGCCGAGGTGGCCGAGAGCTTCGAGCTCCCCGGTGCCGACCTGGCCGACGAGGAGCTCACGGTCAAGGTGCTACCGATGCAGCAGGACGAGTTCCGATGCGCCCGCTGCTTCCTGGTCCACCACCGCAGCCAGCTGGCGGTCGAGCGCAACGGCGAGCTGATCTGCCGCGAGTGCGTCTGACCGCGACAGGGCACACCAGCGCCTCAACGGGGGACACCAGCGCCTCTTGGCGGCGACACCGGCGGCGGCCTCATCGGATGGGGCCGCCGCTGTGGGAGCTGCCTGTACCGGGCACGTCCGCCGGTGCGCCACCGGCCCACGGCACCGTCGTGCGCCGGTGGCGGGTAACTGCTTGACTCGTCAGGACGGTTCCCCACCGCCGACGCACCCGGGAGGTCGACGCATGGTCGAGCGCAGCGACGACGGCGGACGGCCCGCCACCGACGGCACCGGCGGGCCGGAGCCCGCCCCGCCCGGCGGCGGTCGCACCGGGTCCGGGCCCACCCCGCCGGGTGGCGGTCGCACCGGCTCGGAGGCCGCCCAGCCGGGCGGCGTCGGCGCGGGGGAGGAGTTGGGCGCGACCGTCGCCGCGCTGACCGCCGACGACGTCGAGCCGGCCCGCCGGCGGCAGTTGCTGACCCGGCTGGTCGGCCAGGTCCGCGGCCGGGGCCTCGCCGACCTGTTCAAGCCGCGCGCCGCCGTCCGCTGGATGACCGACGCGGTCGCCGACGTCGCCCCGCACGTGCCGATCCGGGACCTGGCCACCCTGCGCCGGCACTTCCCCGGCCTGGACGACGAGGCCCTCGCCGACCGGCTGGTCCGCAACGCCGCCCGGACGACCGCCGCGATCGGCGCCGCCGGCGGGGGAGTCGCGGCCGTCGAGTGGGCGGTCACGCCGACCCTGCTCTCCGCGCCGGTGCTGCTGGCCGCCGAGACGGTCGCCGTGGTGGCCGTCGAGCTGAAGCTGATCGGCGAGCTGCACGAGGTGTACGGCGCCCCGCTGCCCACCGGCGGCACCCAGCGGACGGTGGCCGTGGTGCAGTCCTGGGCCAGCCAGCGGGGGGTCAACCCGATGCTGCCCGGGGTGGGCGTCAGCGCGGTGCTCGGCACGGCGGCCCGCAAGGAGCTGCGGGACACCCTGCTCAAGCGCTTCGGGCGCAACCTGACCACGCTCGGCCCGTTCCTCACCGGGGCGGCGGTCGCCAGCTATCTCAACCGGCGGGCCACCCGGGCCCTCGGCGAGCAGCTCCGCAAGGACCTCGGCCGGCAGCGGCGCGAGCTGCCCGGCCCGCCGCCCGCCCTGCCCTGACGCCCGTCCTGCCCCGTGACGCCCGTCCTGTCTGACGGCTGTCGCGCCCTGACGCCCGCCTCAGCCGGCGTCGCGGGCGGCGAGCAGCGCGGCGGCCAGGCGTACCGGGTCGCGGGTGCTGACCACCCAGAACGGGGTGGGGTCGGCCGGGTCGTCCAGCACCACCTGCACCGCCCCGGCGATCCAGGGGCGCTGCACCACGAAGGCGAGCGGGTCCGCCCCGACGCCGAGCACCTCGCGGCGGCCGGCGGCGTCCAGCGGGACGGCGTCGGCCACGAACCGCACGGGCAGGCGGGCGTCGTCCACCCGCAGCTCGCCGTCGGCCACGGCGACCCGGACCCGGCCCAGCCACCACAGGGCGGCCACGGTCGCCGGCAGCAGCACCGCGAACGGCAGCCAGGCGCGCAGGCCGCCCGCGCCCAGCCACAGCTCCAGCGCGAGGAAGCCGCCGAGGGCCGGCCCGGCCAGCCAGAGCCACCAGGGCAGGCTGAGCCGCTCCGCGTACGTGGTGGCGGTGGTGGCGGGCGTCGGGGCGGGCGATCGGCTCACTCCTGCCAGGGTACGGCGCGCGACGGCCGGTCGACCCGGCAGGATGACAGGGCACCCCGCGAACCGGACGGAAGAGGCAGACCGTGACCGACGACGTACCCGTGCCCGTGCGGCGGCTCGACCCGCAGTTGCCGCTGCCGGCGTACTCCCATCCCGGCGACGCCGGGGCGGACCTGGTGGCCGCCGCGGACGTGGAGCTGCCCCCCGGCGGCCGGGCCCTGGTCCCGACCGGCCTGGCGATCGCCCTCCCGGAGGGGTACGTGGGCCTGGTGCACCCCCGGTCGGGCCTGGCGGCCAGGCTCGGCGTGACGGTGCTCAACGCGCCCGGTACGGTCGACGCCGGCTACCGGGGTGAGATCCTCGTCAACCTGATCAATCATGATCGGGAGACACCGGCGAAGATCGCCCGTGGCGATCGGATCGCGCAACTCGTTGTCCAGCGGGTGGCGCGGGCCGATTTCCGGCCGGTGGCCGAGTTGCCGCCGTCCCGGCGGGGCGTCGGCGGGCACGGCTCGACCGGCGGGCACGCCGGGCTCGTCCCGCCGCCGCCGGCGGACCGGGCCGGCGGGCAGCCGGAAGAGGTGGCAGGGTGAGTGCGAACAGCGGAGGGTGGGTGCAGTGATCTTCTCCCGAAAGCGGGCCGGTGACGGTCGGCAGGCCCGTGACGAGCGGCCCGCCGAGGTCGTCGACGGCCGTGACGCCGAGGCCCAGGCCCCGGCGCGCGGCCCGTACGACGTCTCCGAGGCCCCCGACGGGGTGCAGCGGCTCGACCTGGGCAGCCTCCACATCCCGGCGGTGGCCGACGTGGAGGTGCGGGTGCAGGCCGACCCGGAGGGCGTGATCCAGCAGGTCGTGCTGGTGCACGGGCAGAGCGCGCTCCAGCTCGGCGTCTTCGCCGCGCCCCGCTCCGAGGGCATCTGGGACGAGGTGCGCGAGGAGATCCGGCAGTCGCTGTTCAACGACGGCGCGGCGGCCCAGGAGGCGCAGGGCGAGTACGGCCCGGAGCTGCACGCCCGGGTGCGCACCCCGGACGGCCTGACCGACCTGCGGTTCGTCGGGATCGACGGGCCCCGCTGGATGGTGCGCGGCGTCTACCAGGGCGCCGCCGCGACCGACCCGTCCGCCGCCGGCCCGCTGCGCGAGTGCCTGGACGGGCTGGTCGTCGACCGCGGCCAGGAGGCCAAGCCGGTGCGCGAGCCGCTGCCGCTGCGCCTGCCGCGCGAGGTCGCCGAGCAGGCCGGCCCGCCCGTCGAAGCCTGAGCGGCCAACCGGCGGCCCCGCCCGGGTCCGCCGTCGGCGTGTCGTCGCCGGTCCGGGGCGGGCCGCCGGTCCCGGCCGCGTGCCGGCCGGCGTACGCTGGCAGGACGGCCTCGCCCACGCAGGCCGCACCGGTGCCGGCGCGGCCTGCCGGCGGAGGAGAGGTTGACGCGGTCATGACGACCGACGAGGGCCGCCGGGTCTCGCTCCGGCGGCTGCTGCACCGGCTCACCGCGAGCGAGGCCGAGATCGAGGCGCAGGAGCTGCGCCGGGAGAGCGCCGAGTCCGGCGGCGTGCCGGCCCGGCAGTGCGCGCGGGGCCAGGTCGTCTGCGTCAACGGCCGGCTGCGCACGGTCGTCTACACCCCCCGGACGAACCTCCCCACCCTCGAAGCCGATCTATATGATGGCAGCGACGTGGTGACCCTGGTCTGGCTCGGTCGGCGGCACATCGCCGGCATCGAGCCGGGCCGGCACCTGACGGCCAGGGGCCGGGTGGCGGTGCGCGACGACCGCAAGGTCATCTACAACCCGTACTACGAGTTGGAGCCGCCGAAGTGACGACCCGCACGCCCCCGACGGGAGGGCCGCGATGACCGCCGGAGCCCAGCGGGCGGCCGAGCCCGGCACCGGTCCGGAGGACGAGGCGCCGCTGCCGACCCTCGCCGAGCAGATGGCCGACCAGCTCGGCGGCTGGCGCGGGTTGGTCGAGTCGAGCATCCCGGTGGTCGTCTTCGTCGTCGCCAACATCGTCGGCGAGCTGCGGCCCGCCGTCATCGCCTCGGTGGCCGTGGCGCTGCTCATCGCCGCCCTGCGGCTGGTCCAGCGCCGGCCGGTGCGACACGCGGTCAACGGCCTCGTCGGCGTCGGCATCGGCGCGGCCATCGCCTGGCGCACCGGCGACGAGCGCGACTTCTACCTCCCCGGCATCCTCTACGGCATCGGCTACGGGTTGGCCCTGCTGGTCTCGGCGGCGGTCAAGCAGCCCCTCGTGGGCTGGATCTGGTCGGTGCTGGTGGCCAAGGGGCGCTCCGAGTGGCGCGACGACGCGCGCCTCGTGCGGACCTTCACCCAGCTCACCGTCCTGTGGGGCGTGGTGTGGCTGGCCAAGGTCGGCGTCCAGGCCGGCCTCTACCTCGCCCACCAGGACACCGCGCTCGGCGTGGCCCGGCTGGCGCTGGGCTACCCGCCGTACGCGCTGCTGCTGCTGATCACGGTCTGGACGGTGCGGCGGGTGACGCGCGAGCGGGCGGCGGAGCAGGATCCCACGGCGGCCCCGGAGCCCCTGCCCGGCGGCTGAACCCGCCCTCTGCGGCGGCGTCGCCCCGCCGAAGGCTCAACTCGCCCCGCCGGGGGCTCAGCTCGCGCCGCGGGTCCGCTCGATGCTGTCCGTGCCGAGGATCACCGCGCGGACGTCGTCCTCCACCTCCGCCGTGCACACGAAGATCAGCTCGTCGCCGGCCTCGATCGGATCGTCCGGGCTGGGCACCAGCACCCGCTTGCCGCGCAGGATGGCCACCAGGGCGGCGTCGCGGGGGATCGGCACGGCGTGGATCGGCTGCCCCACGTACGGCGCGGTCGGCGGCAGGGTGATCTCCACCAGGTTCGCCTCGCCCTGCCGGAACGTCATCAGCCGCACCAGGTCGCCGACGGTCACCGCCTCCTCGACCAGGGCCGCCATCACCCGCGGCTTGCTCACCGCGACGTCGACGCCCCACTGCTCGGTGAACAGCCACTCGTTCTCGGCCCGGTTGACCCGGGCCACCACCCGGGGCACCGCGAACTCGGTCTTGGCCAGCAGCGACACCACCAGGTTGACCTTGTCGTCCCCGGTCGCCGCGACCACCACGTCGCAGCCGGCGACGTTGGCCTCCTCCAGGCTGGCCAGCTCGCAGGCGTCGGCGAGCACCCAGTCGGCCGCCGGCACCCGGTCGGGCCGCAGCATCCGCGGCTGCCGCTCGATCAGCATCACCTGGTGGCCGTTGTCGATCAGCTCCTGCGCGATCGAGCGGCCCACGTTGCCGGCGCCGGCGATGGCGATCCGCATGCTCAGTGCGCTCCTTCCGGCGGGCTGCCCGCCACCGAGGTCGCCGACGCCACGATGTCGTCGGTGACCAGCATGAAGACCTGGTCGCCCTCCTGCACGGCGGTGGAGCCGGTGGGCAGCGTGCCGATGCCGAAGCGGATCAGGTACGCCACCCGCGCCCCGGCCGCCTCCTCCAGGCCCCGCAGCGGCCGGCCGATCCAGTCCTTGTGCACCGGCACCTCGACGATCGAGACGGTGCTGGTCGGATCCCGGAAGATCTCCACGTTGCCCTCGGGCACCAGGTGGCGCAGCATCCGGTCGGCCGTCCACCGCACGGTGGCCACGGTCGGGATGCCCAGCCGCTCGTAGACCTGGGCCCGGCGCTGGTCGTAGATGCGCGCGGCGACCCGGGAGACGCCGAACGTCTCGCGGGCCAGCCGGGCCGAGATGATGTTGGAGTTGTCGCCGCTGGAGACCGCCGCGAAGGCGTCCGCCCGCTCGATGCCGGCCTGCCGGAGCACCTCGCCGTCGAAGCCCGCGCCGGTCACCGTGATGCCCGCGAAGTCCGGGCTGAGCCGGCGGAACGCGTCGGCGTCCTGGTCGATCACCGCCACCGAGTGCCCCCGGGACTCCAGGCTCTGGGCCAGGGTCGACCCGACCCGGCCACAGCCCATGATCACGACATGCACGTGTCCCTCCCAAGGTGCGCGCATCCGCCCGCCGTCGGCCCTCGACTGCGAGCCTGCCACGTCCAGGTTGCCGGCGGGCACGACGCTACCCCGCCCGGCCGAACCCGCCCCCGCGCCACCCCCGGGCGACCACGGAACCGTGGTCGTACCCTTAGCGCTTGTGGCCAGTCCCACCTCGCTGCTGAAGCGGCTGCTCGTCGGTCGACCGTTCCGGTCCGACCGGCTCCAGCACACCCTCTTGCCGAAGCGCATCGCGCTGCCGGTCTTCGCCTCGGACGCCCTCTCCAGCGTCGCGTACGCCCCCGACGAGATCCTGCTGACGCTCTCCATCGCGGGCGCCTCGGCGTTTCTCTTCTCCCCGTGGATCGCCTTCGCCGTGGTGGTGGTGATGCTCACGGTGGTGGCCAGCTACCGGCAGAACGTGCACGCCTACCCCTCGGGCGGCGGCGACTACGAGGTGGCCACCGTCAACCTCGGCCCCCGGGCCGGCCTCGCGGTGGCCAGCGCGCTGCTGGTCGACTACGTGCTCACCGTGGCCGTGTCGGTTTCCTCCGGCGTGGCCAACCTGGGGTCGGTGGTGCCGTTCGTGGCCACCCACAAGGTGCTCATCGCCGTCAGCGCGGTGGTGCTGCTCACCGCGATGAACCTGCGCGGCCTGCGCGAGTCCGGCACCGCGTTCGCCATCCCGACGTACGGCTTCGTGATCGTCATCGGCGGCATGATCGTCACCGGCCTGGTCCGGTACTTCGTCCTCGGCCACGACCTGCGTGCGCCCAGCGCCGGCCTGGAGATCCAGGCCGAGCACAGCGTCACCGGGTTCGCCCTGGTCTTCCTGCTGCTGCGGACCTTCTCCTCCGGCTGCGCCGCGCTCACCGGCGTGGAGGCGATCTCCAACGGGGTGCCGGCGTTCAAGGCCCCGAAGAGTCGCAACGCCGCCACCACCCTGCTGCTGCTCGGCACCATCGCGGTGAGCATGCTCGTCGGCATCGTCTGGCTGGCCCGGCTCACCGGCCTCCAGTTCGTCGAGGACCCGGCGCGGCAGATCGTCTCCGGCCCCGACGGGTACGTGCAGAAGACCGTCACCGCCCAGCTCGGCGAGACCGTCTTCGGCTCCGGGTCGGTGCTGCTGTTCGTGGTCGCCGGGATGACCGCGCTGATCCTCTTCCTCGCCGCCAACACCGCGTTCAACGGCTTCCCGGTGCTCGGCTCCATCCTCGCCCAGGACCGCTACCTGCCCCGGCAGCTGCACACCCGGGGCGACCGGCTGGCGTTCTCCAACGGCATCGTCTTCCTCGCCGTCGCCGCGATCGTGCTGATCGTCGGCTTCCAGGCCGAGGTGACGCGGCTCATCCAGCTCTACATCGTCGGCGTCTTCGTCTCGTTCACCCTCTCCCAGGCCGGCATGATCCGGCACTGGAACCGGCACCTGCGCACCGAGCGGGACCCGCAGTCCCGCCGCCGGATGGTCCGGTCCCGGGCCATCAACGCCTTCGGCATGGCGATGACCGCCGCGGTGCTGGTCATCGTGCTGATCACCAAGTTCCTGCTCGGCGCGTGGATCGCCATCGCCGCGATGGCGCTGCTCTACGTGCTGATGCTGGCCATCCGGCGGCACTACGACCGGGTCGCCGCCGAGTTGGAGCCGACCGAGGTCCGGGGCGTGCTGCCCGCCCGCAACCACGCGATCGTGCTGGTCAGCAAGCTGCACCAGCCCACGCTGCGGGCCATCGCGTACGCCCGCGCCACCCGCCCGGACACGCTGACCGCGGTGACGGTGAACGTCGACGAGAAGGACACCCGGGACCTCCAGGCCGAATGGGAGCGGCGCGAGCTGCCGGTGCCGCTGACCGTGGTCGACTCGCCGTACCGGGAGATCACCCGGCCGATCCTCGACTTCGTGGCCAACACCCGCCGGGAGTCGCCGCGCGACGTGGTCACGGTCTTCATTCCCGAGTACGTCGTCGGACGCTGGTGGGAGAACCTGTTGCACAACCAGAGCGCGCTGCGCCTCAAGGGGCGGCTGCTGTTCGAGCCGGGCGTCATGGTCACCAGCGTCCCGTGGCAGCTCGCCTCCACCGCCGGCAAGAACCTCGACCGGCTCGACGCGACGCTGACCCGGGGCCCGGCGCGCGGCCCCCGGGTCGCCCCGCGCAGCACCCTGCCCCCGCCGGTGCCGCCGGTGGTCTCCGCCCCGCCCGGCGAGCGCGGCCCGGCCGAGGGGGACCGGCGATGACCCGGCCGGGCGTGGACGCGTCCCGGTCCGGCGTGGACGTGTCCCGCGCGGGCGCCGGACCGGCCCGCGGCGACGGTCGGGGCCGGCCGGCGGGCACCACCGGACCGGCCGACGGCGAGCGGCGCGGGCTGGAGGAGGCCGAGCGGGTCGAGCTGACCGTCGACGCCGTCGCCCCCGGCGGGCACTGCGTGGCCCGGGTCGACGGGCAGGTGGTCTTCGTCCGGCACGCGCTGCCCGGCGAGCGGGTGGTGGCCGAGGTCACCGAGGTGCACCGCGGGTTCGTCCGCGCCGACGCGGTGACGGTGCTCGACGCCGCGCCGCAGCGGGTCGCGCCGCCCTGCCCGTACGCGAAACCGGGTCTCTGCGGCGGGTGCGACCTCCAGCACGTCGCGCCCGAGGCCCAGCTCGACTGGAAGGCCGCGGTGGTCCGCGAGCAGCTGCGCCGCCTCGCCGGCCTCGCCGACGCGGAGATCGACCGGCTCGGGGTCCGGGTCGAGGCGCTGCCCAGCGGACCGCTCGGCTGGCGCTCCCGGGTCCGGTACGCGGTCGACGCCGCCGGCCGCGCCGGGCTGCTCAAGCACCGCTCGCACGAGGTCGTGCCGGTCGACCGCTGCCTCATCGCCCACCCGGCGATCCAGGCGCTGCCGGTGCTCGGGCGGTCCTGGCCGGCGGCCGAGGCGGTGGAGGCGGTCGCCTCGACCGGCGGCGACGTCGCGGTGACCGCCCTGCCCGACGGGCCGACCACCCGCGTCGCCGGGTCGGCGGCAGTCCCGTCCGACGGGTCGGCAGCCGCCCGGGTCGACGATCCGGCGACCGCCCGGTCCCTCGACGGCCCGCAGACCGTCCGGGAGGTGGCCGCCGGCCGGGAGTGGACGCTGCCGGCGTCCGGCTTCTGGCAGGTGCACCCGGCGGCGGCCGACACCCTGGTCGACGCGGTGCTCGACCTGCTCGACCCGCAGGCGGGCGAGTCGGCCTGGGACCTCTACGGCGGGGCGGGGCTGTTCGCCGCCGCCGTGGCCGCCCGGGTCGGCCCGGACGCCCGGGTCACCGTCGTCGAGTCCGCCGGCGAGGGCGTCGCCGCCGCCAGGGACAACCTGCGGGACCTGCCCGGCGTCGAGGTGGTGGCGGCCCGGGTGGAGACCGCCCTGGCCCGCCGCCGGGTCACCGGCCCGGTGGACCTGGTGGTGCTGGACCCGCCGCGCAGCGGGGCGGGAGCGCGGGTGGTGCGGGACGTGGTCGCGGCCGGGCCGCGCGCCGTGGCGTACGTGGCCTGCGACCCGGCCGCCTTCGCCCGGGACGTGCGCGCCTTCGCCGACGCCGGCTGGGAGCTGGCGGCGCTGCGCGGCTTCGACCTGTTCCCGATGACCCGGCACGTCGAGCTGGTCGGCCTCCTGCGCCCGGCGCGGTAACTGCCGCCGGGGTGATTGCAGGGGACCCTTCCTATGCAGAATGCGTTAACAGGGGGCCCTTCCTTACATGCGGATCGTGGGGTTGATGTCGGGGACGTCGTACGACGGGGTGGACGTCGTCGCCGCCGAGTTCGCCGTCGACGGGGACGACCTGCGGCTACGGCCGCTCGGGCATCTCGGCCTCGACCACGACGAGGGGCTGCGGGCGCAGATCCAGGCCGTGCTGCCGCCGCACCCGACCACGATCGAGGCGGTCTGCAAGCTGGACAACCGGCTCGGCGAGGTGTTCGCCGACGCGGCGGCGCGCGGCGTGGAGCTGGCCGGCGGGCGGATCGACGCCGTCGTCTCGCCGGGGCAGACCGTCTTCCACTGGGTCGACGGCGGCGTCGTGCGCGGCACCCTCCAGCTCGGCGCGCCGGCCCGGGTGGCCGCCCGGGTGGGCGTGCCGGTGCTGTCGGACCTGCGCGCCGCCGACGTCGCCGCGGGCGGGCAGGGCGCGCCCCTGGTGCCGGCGTTCGACGCGCTGCTGCTGGGCGGCCGGGCCGGCCCGCCCCGGGCGGCGCTCAACCTGGGCGGCATCGCCAACCTCACCGTGGTCGCACCGGGCGCGCCGACCCTCGGGTACGACGTGGGCCCGGCCAACGCGCTGCTCGACGCGGCGGCCCGGCGGTTCCTCGGCCGCCCCTGCGACCTCGACGGGGCCCGGGCGGCGGCCGGCCGGGTGCACCCGGGGCTGCTGGAGCTGCTGCTCGCCGAGCCGTACTACGCCGCGCCGCCGCCCAAGTCCACCGGCAAGGAGCTGTTCCACGCCGGCTACCTCGACGAGCGGCTCGCCGCGCTCGGCGAGCCCGTCGACGCCGACGACGTGCTGGCCACGCTGACGGAGCTGACCGCCCGGACGGTGGCCGCCGCCTGCGACCGGCACGGGGTGGCCGAGGTGGTCGCCGCCGGGGGCGGGGTGCGCAACCGCGCCCTGTGGGGCCGGCTGGCCGCGCTCGGGGCGGGCCGGTGGCGGCTGCGGGTCAGCGACGAGCTGGGGGTGCCGGCCCAGGCCAAGGAGGCGTACGCGTTCGCCCTGCTCGGCTGGCTGTCCTGGCACGGCCTGCCGGGGGCGGTCCCGTCGGTGACCGGGGCCCGGGAGGCGGCCGTGCTGGGGTCCTGGACGCCGGCCGGGCCGGCCCGGCACGCCCCGCCGGCCGTCGCGCCCCGACGCCTGGTGGTCGTCTCCTGACTGCCCGCCCGGTCAGCCGGCCGGGCTGCGGACTACCGGGCGGCCGATAGACTCTTCGCTCATGAGTGCTGAAGAGGACACGGCCAACCACGGCCGGCTGCTGGCCACGGTGCGGGGTCCGCAGGACGTGAAGCGGATGACCGCCGAGCAGCTGGACATCCTCGCCGCCGAGATCCGTGACTTCCTGATCGCCAAGGTCTCCCGCACCGGCGGGCACGTCGGCCCCAACCTGGGTGTGGTGGAGCTGACACTGGCGATGCACCGGGTCTTCGACTCCCCCCGGGACCGGCTCCTGTTCGACACCGGCCACCAGGCGTACGTGCACAAGATCCTCACCGGCCGGCAGGACGGCTTCGACAGGCTGCGCCAGCGCGGCGGCCTCTCGGGCTACCCGAGCCAGGCCGAGAGCGAGCACGACCTGATCGAGAACTCGCACGCCTCCACCGCCCTGTCCTACGCCGACGGGCTGGCCAAGGCGTACGCGCTGCGCGGCGAGGCGCGCTCCGTGGTGGCCGTCGTCGGCGACGGCGCGCTGACCGGCGGCATGTGCTGGGAGGCGCTGAACAACATCGCCACCTCCGGCAACCCCCTCGTGATCGTCGTCAACGACAACGGCCGGTCGTACGCGCCGACGATCGGCGGCCTCGCCGACCACCTGTCGTCGCTGCGGCTCAACCCCGGCTACGAGAAGGTCCTCGACACCGTCAAGGACGCCCTGGGCTCGACGCCGCTGGTCGGCCGGCCCATGTACGAGGTGCTGCACGCCGTCAAGAAGGGCATCAAGGACGCGGTCGCCCCGCAGGCCATGTTCGAGGACCTGGGCATCAAGTATGTCGGCCCGGTCGACGGCCACGACGTGGCGGCGGTCGAGTCGGCGCTGCGGGCGGCGAAGCACTTCGGCGGCCCGGTGATCGTGCACGCGGTGACCCGCAAGGGCTACGGCTACCGGCCGGCGGAGGAGGACGAGGCCGACTGCTTCCACGGCCCCGGCGCGTTCGACGTGGAGACCGGCAAGCTGGTCGCCGCCCCGTCGGTGAAGTGGACCGGCGTCTTCGCCGACGAGCTGGTCGCGATCGCCGACGCCCGGCCCGACGTGGTGGGCATCACCGCCGCGATGGCCGAGCCCACCGGCATCGCCAAGCTGGCCCGCAAGCACCCCGACCGGGTCTACGACGTCGGCATCGCCGAGCAGCACGCGGCCACCTCGGCGGCCGGGCTGGCCCTCGGCGGGCTGCACCCGGTGGTGGCGGTCTACGCGACGTTCCTCAACCGGGCGTTCGACCAGGTCCTGCTGGACGTGGCGATGCACAAGCTGCCGGTGACGTTCGTGCTGGACCGGGCCGGGATCACCGGCCCGGACGGGCCGAGCCACTACGGCATCTGGGACATGTCCGTCTTCGGGGTGGTGCCGGGCCTGCGCATCGCCGCCCCCCGGGACGCCGCGACCCTGCGCGAGGAGCTGCGCGAGGCGATCGCCGTGGACGACGGCCCGACGGTCGTGCGGTTCCCGACCGGCGCCGTCGCCGCCGACCTGCCGGCCGTGCGCCGGGTCGGCCCGGTCGACGTGCTGGCCGAGGCGGCCCGCGCCGACGTGCTGCTGGTCGCGGTCGGCGCGTTCGGCCACCTCGGCATGGAGGTCGCCGCCCGGGTCGCCGAGCAGGGCTACGGGGTGACCGTGGTCGACCCGCGCTGGGTGCGCCCGGTCCCCGCCGAGCTGGTCGAGCTGGCCGCCGGCCACCGGCTCGTCGTCACCGTCGAGGACGGCGTGCGCGTCGGCGGCGTCGGCGACGCCCTCGCCCAGGCGATGCGGGACGCCGACGTCCGGGTGCCGCTGCGGGACCTGGGGGTCCCGGCCGACTGGCACCCGCACGGCACCCGCGCGCAGATCCTGGCCGACCTGGGCCTCACCGCCCAGGACGTGGCCCGCGACGTCACCGGCTGGATCTCCCGCCTGGACGAGCAGCAGACCGAGCCGGTCCGCCTGCCCAACTAAGCAAGGAAGGGCCCCTTCTTAACGCCTGGCGTCGAGAAGGGGCCCCTTCTCACCACTTCCGGCGGGGCGGCGCGTTGCGGTGGGCGCGGCAGCGGGGTGCGGCGCTGGGGGTGCCGGCGGGGCCGGGCTATCTGCCGCCGACCGAGCGGTAGTAGGTCTTCTCCGCGCCGGCCAGGCTGAACGTCGCCTTGCTCGACGGCTGCGGCACCACCACCAGCCCCGGCCGGTCGACCAGCCGGGGGGTGCCCGGGGGCACCGACAGCGAGGTGTACCGGTTGGCCCGCCAGCTCAGCACCACCAGCGGCTGCCCCGGCACCGGCAGCACGTACGCCTGCAACGTGTTGGCGCGGTCGGCCGGCGAGAACACCGGGTCGCCGGCGGCCGGGCGGTAGACGACCGCCGTCATCGTGCCCGTGCCGGTCTCCCAGCTCAGCTGCTCCAGGTCGGCCGGGTCGCCCCCGCCGAGGGCCACCTCGCCGAGCGCGCGCACGCTCACCTTGCCCCGCGGCCACGACTCCGGCACCGCGCGGGGCGCGTCCCGGTCGCCGATGCGCCGCGGGATGCTGCCGAAGGGGCCCCGCTCGTCGGCCAGCTCGCAGGTGTCCAGGTCGTCCAGAGCCCGCCGGCCCGAGCCCGTCTCGTCCCGTACCAGCGGGTAGCGGGGGTCCGTGGTGGCCGTACCCAGGTCGAGCAGGCGGTCGGCGGCCCGGCCGCGCGGCAGCGAGCTGGTGGCCCGCAGCGTCGCGGTCAGCGGCACCGCCTGGCAGGCCGGCACGTCCACCGGGTCGGTCAGGCCGTCCCGGGTGACCAGGGCCCGGCCCTTCGGGCCGAGCAGCCGCTCCACCCGCTCGGAGAGCAGGTAGCGACGCCCGGCGCTGGTCTGCACGGGCAGCACGTCCGAGTAGACCAGGTAGCCGGGGTCGGTGTACTCGCTGGCCCGGTCGACCACGTAGCGGTTGCCGTCGCGGGTCAGTTGCAGCAGCCAGGAGGCGCTCTCGCCGGGGACGTCGGCGGCCACCAGGGCCAGCGGCGCGCCGTCGGCCTCGCCGGACCAGAGGATCCCCGAGGAGGGCAGGTGCGCCCGGTCGTCGACAGGCGTCCGCCAGGCCCGGACCGCGTCGGTCACCGCCGCCGTCGCCGCCGCGTCGCCGGCCAGGCTGCCCCGCGCCGGCCACACCCGCAGCGTGCCGTCCAGGCTGTCGTAGCCCACCGGGAGGGCGTCGGGCTTGCGGTCGGCGACCGGGCCGCAGGCCGTTGCGGTCAGCAGGACGGCGAGCAGCGCGGTGGCCGTCCCGCCGCGCCGGCGCGCTGAAGCCACCTGTACGCCCCCGATCGCGTCGCCGGTCGTGTTGCGCCCCACATGGTACGAGACGACGGCCGGACGCGAACCGGCACCTCGATCCCCGCCCGCGAGCTGCGCGCCGACCGCCCACAAGGGACGCAACGGTGATTGTCGGGCGCGGCCCCGCCTCCGGTAGACTCCGCCGACTGTGACTCCTGCCGAGCCCCTGACCGTCGAGCCTCCGACCGTCGAGCCCCCGGCCGGCGCGGAGCCCGCAGCCGCCCCGCCGCCCGCCGGGGCCCCGCAGCCCGCCGCCGCAGCCCCGTCGTCGACCGCCGCCGTGGCATCGCCGGCCGGGTCCGCCGAGGCCCGCAGCCGGCGGCGCTGGAGGTGGACGCCCCGGCGGCGGGACCTCGCCGTCTACGGCCTCTTCCTGCTCGCCGCGCTCTGGGTGACCAGCCAGATCTGGATCGACCCCGCCGGCCGGGTCGCCTCGCTCTACAGCAGCGACCCCGCGCAGGTGCAGTTCTTCCTCGCCCACTCCGTGCGCGTGGTGCTGCACGGCGAGTTCCCGTTCTACACCGACCAGTTCAACTACCCCGACGGGGTCAACCTGATGGCCAACACGGCCGTCCTCGCGCTCGGCATCCCGATGGTGCCGGTGACCCTGCTGTTCGGGCCCGCCGTGTCCTTCGTGGTGCTGGTCACCTGCGGCCTCGCGGGCACCGCCGCCGCCTGGTACCGGGTGCTCTCCCGGCACGTCGTGCGCAACCCGCTCGCCGCCGCCGTGGGCGGCTGGTTCTGCGGGTTCTCCCCGGCGATGCTCTCGCACGCCAACTGGCACCCGAACATCATCAGCCAGTTCCTGCTGCCGTTCATCGTCTGGCGGGTGCTGGTGATCACCCGCTCGAAGCGGCCGGTCCGCGACGGGGCGCTGCTGGCCCTCCTGGTCACCGCGCAGGCGTTCATCAACGAGGAGATCCTGCTCTTCACGGCGATGGCCTGCGGGGTGTTCCTGATCGCCGTGCTGGCGCAGCGGCCGGGGCTGTGGTCGGCCGCGTGGCGGCCCCTGGGCGTCGCCGTCGCGGTGTGCACCGTGCTGGCCGGCTCGCTGCTGGCGTACCCGCTCTACGTGCAGTTCGCCGGGCCGATGGCGTACCACGGGCTCAGCGACGCCGTCCGCGACTACGGCAACGACATCGCCGCGTTCTTCGCCCCCGGCTCGCCCACCCTCGGCGGCAACGAGCGCGCCAACGTCAACCTCGCCCCGAACTACTCCGAGGAGAACGCCTTCCTCGGCTGGAGCCTCGCCCTCATCGCCGTCGGCATCGTGCTCTGGCTGCGCCGCGAGCCGATCGTCCGCGCCCTCGCCGCGACCGGCGCGTTCTTCGCGGTGCTCTCCCTCGGCGAGCGGGTGTCCTGGTGGGACCGGGAGCTGTTCACCGGCCCCTGGGAGTTCCTGGTGCGGCTGCCGCTGCTCGACGCCGTCGTGCCCACCCGGTTCGGCATGATCACCAGCGTGGTGGTGGGGGTGCTGCTCGCCATCGCCGTCGAGCGGGTCTGGGCGCTGCGCACGGCCGAGGCCCGCACCATGCGTACCCTCGGGGTGGCCGGGCTGGTCATGGCGCTGCTGCCGATCGCGCCGATGCCGCTGAAGGTCACCTCCCGCCCACCGGTGCCGAAGTTCATCACCGCCGACCGGTGGCGCGGCTACGTCGGCCCCGACCAGACCCTCGTGCCGATCCCGGTGCCGAGCATGGGCAACACGCACGGGATGCGGTGGGCGGCCAGCACCAACCTCGACTTCAAGATCCCGGGCGGCTACTTCCTCGCCCCGCGCAACGGCAACACCGGCGACCCGGGCCGGTTCGGCGGGCGGCCCAGCGGCGTCGGCGAGCTGCTGGAGGACGTGGCCAGCACCGGCCGCACCCCGAAGCTCGACGACCGCCAGCGCCGCCGCTCCCTGGACGAGCTGCGGCACTGGCGGGCCGCCATCCTGGTGCTTCCGGTCGGCCAGCACAACGCCGAGCCGCTGCGGCGTACGGTCGAGGACCTGGTCGGCCCGGCGCGCCGCGAGCTGGACGTCTGGGTCTGGGACGTGCGGACCCTTACCGACCCGTCCGCCTGATGGCCGCGCCCGCCGCCGTCGGCGCGCCGGGCAAGCGGCGGCAGCCGGGCGCGCCGCCGGTCGCCGCCCGGCCCCGGCGGGTACGCAGCGTCGACGTCGCCGTCGTCGCCGGCTACCTCGGCCTGGCGGTGCTGCTCACCAGCCGGCAGTGGGGCCGGCCCGACCGGCTGTTCCACCAGGACAACGACCAGATGCTGTTCGAGTGGATGCTCGCCCGGGCGGCCCGCGCGGTCACCGCCGGGGAGAATCCGCTGCACAGCGCGGCCCTGAACGCCCCCGACGGGGTGAACCTGATGGCCAACACGTCGGTGCTCGGCCTGGGCGTGCCGCTGACCCCGGTGACGCTGCTGTTCGGCACGCAGACGGCCTTCCTCGTGGCCGTCGTCGCCAGCCTGGCCGGCACCGCCACCGCCTGGTACGTCCTGCTGGCCCGCCGGCTGGTCGACTCCCGCGTCGCCGCCGCCGTCGGCGGCCTCGTCTGCGGCTTCGCCCCCGGCATGGTGGCCCAGGCCGGGGCGCACCTGCACATGGCCGCCCAGTTCCTGGCGCCGCCGATCCTGGCGCTGGTGTTCCGGCCCCACACCGACCGGGTCCGCCGGCACGGGGTGGCGCTCGGGCTGCTCGTGGCGTACCAGGTCTTCGTCGGCGAGGAGCTGCTCGTCTTCCTGGCGCTCGCCGCCGGGGTGTTCGCCGTGGCGTACGCCCTCGCCGACCGGGCGGCGGCCCGCCGGCTGACGCCCGCCCTCCTCGGCCGGCTCGGCGTGGGCGCGCTGGTGGCGGGGGCGCTGCTGGCGTACCCGCTGTGGTTCCAGTTCCTCGGCCCGGGGCACTACCGGGGGATGCCCTTCGACGCGCGGGGCTTCCAGCTCGACGCGGCCTCGTTCACCGCGTCGGCCCGGCAGACGGTCCTCGGCGACGGGTACGTGCCCGGGCTGCTCTCGCCGAACCCGACCGAGGAGAACTCCTTCTTCGGGCCCGGCCTGCTGGTGCTCGCCGTGGTGGTCGTGGCCTGGCTGTGGCGTCGGCCGCTGGTGCGGGCCCTCGCCGTCGTCGGGCTGCTCGCCGCGCTGCTCTCCCTCGGCGACACCGTCCGGGTCGACGGCGCGTCGACCGGGCTGCCCGGGCCGTACCGCCTGCTGGCCGGGGTGCCGCTGCTCGACCTCGTGGTGCCGGCCCGGTTCGCCCTGATCTGCGTGCCGGTGCTGGGGGTGCTGGTCGCCCTCTCCCTCGACCGGGCGCTCGCCCTGGGCGTCGGCGTGGCTGCGGCGGGCGACCGGCCGGGGGCGTCGGTGCGGCTGCTCTGGGGCGGGGCCGTGGCCGCCGCGCTGCTCCCGCTGGCCCCCACGCCGATCCGCACCGTGCCGACGTGGCCGGTGCCGGCGTTCGTGGCCGGCGGCGGCTGGCGGGCGTACGTGCCGGCCGGGCGGACCCTCGTGCCGGTGCCGCCGGTGACCGGCGCGGGGGTGAGCCCGGCGACGTTCTGGTCGGCCCGCACCGGGCTGGCCTTCACCGCGCCGGGCGGCTACTTCATCGGCCCGAGCGCCGCCGACGACCCGACCGCCCGCTGGGGCGCGCCCGACCGCCCGACGGCGGCGCTGCTGCGCCGGGCGGCCGAGACCGGCGAGGCGCCGGTGGTGACCGACGCGGACCGCCGGCAGGCGGTGGCGGACCTGCGCCACTGGCGGGCGGCGGTGCTGGTGCAGGGCGGGCTGCACCGGGGCGACGCGGTCCGCCGCACCGTCGACGCGCTCGTCGGTCCGGGGCGCGAGGTCGACGGCGCGTGGGTGTGGGACGTGCGCCCCCTGGTGGGCTGACCGCGGCCTGCTGCGCCCGCTCCGCCGCTCCGCCCGCTGCGGTGGCGCGCGTGTTAGGAAGGGCCCCCTGTACAACAGAATGCGTTAACAGGGGGCCCTTCCTTACACCCGCCAGAGCCAGACGTCGTCGACGCGCTGCGGCGGGCCCAGCAGGGCGGTCATCAGCTCGCGCAGCACCGCCTCGCGCGGATGCGCGCCGAGGACGACCACGGACGCCTTCCAGTAGCGCAGGTCCTCGGCGGCCTGCCGGCGGTTCTCCTCGGTCAGCGGCGGCACGACGCCCGCGTCCATGGTGGAGTAGATGAGGGTGCTGGTCGGCCGGTTCGGGGCCCCGAAGACGCCCTCGCCGTCGGGGTTGGGCCCGATGAAGTAGCCGCCGGGGATCGGGAACTCGTGCCCGGTCAGGGCGCTCCAGCGCAGCGTGGGCAGGCCGTGCACGTTGCTGGGGATCGGCACCGGCACCAGGGTCCGGCCCGCCGGGACGTACGGCCGCCAGCCGCCGGAGGTGATGAAGCGCGGCGGCGGGTCGATCCGCTCGGCGGGCAGCGGGCGGGGGACCAGCGGCAGCACGGCGAGCGCGAGCGCCGCGTACCCGACGGGGCGCAGCCAGCGGCGCGACCGGGCGGCGGCCCCGGCCCCGGTCCCGGCCGGCGCGGTGCGGGCCAGCGCGTCCCAGGCCAGGGCGAGCAGCACGCCGACGGCGGCGGCCACCACCAGGGCCAGCCGGGTGGGCATCATCATCTCCACCAGCGGCAGGTCGTCCGGGATGTACGCCCACGGCCCGTCGATTGTGGTCTCCGCCCCGTCGAAGCGCACCACCGGGCCGATCGAGGCGACGGTGAACACGACCACCAGCACGGCGACGATCCGGGCGGCCAGCGACCGGCGCACCAGCAGCGCCAGCGCGACCAGCGCCACCAACACCAGCGGCCAGCCGAACCAGGTGTTCTGCTCGGTCAGGCCGATGGTCTTCTCCACCGCCTCGTCGCCGGCCACGGTGTCCCGGGCGAACGTGACGAACGCCACCAGGTCCTCGCCCCAGTTGTGGAACACCCCGCCCTGCAACCCCCGGTAGGACTGCGGGCCGTTGAACTGGAACCAGATCGGGTACGCGGTGAGCAGCAGCGCCAGCGCGCCGCCGAGGCCGAGCGCGGACCCGAAACCGCGGGCCCGGGCCCACGCCGCCCGGGGCCGCTGCGCCGCGTACGCGAGCACGACCACCAGGCAGGCCAGCGCCGTGAGCAGCAGCATCTCCTCGTTGATGAAGATCTGGTACGCCACCAGCAGCCCCAGCGCCACCCCGTCGCGCCGCCAGCTCCGCCCCGCCGCGCCCAGCAGCAGCACCCGCGCCACGATCAGCGGCAGCAGGTAGTTGGAGACGAAGTTGGGCTGCCCGTTGGCGTGGTGCACGATGCCGGGCGCGAAGCCGAGGAACACGCCGCCGAGGAACGCCGCCGCGCGCGAGCGCACCAGGTGCCGAGACAGCATCCAGTACGAGGTGGCCGCCGTCGCCGCGAGCGCCCCGCCCAGGTAGAGGGCGTACGTCACCTGCGGGCCGAACAGCAGCGTCACCGGCGTCAGCGGCAGGGTCGCGCCGAGCAGCGACGTGTTCGCCATCATGTTCACCCCGTCCGGGGCGTTCTGGCGGGTGGAGAAGAACGGGTTCTCCAGGTGCTGCACCGAGTACGCGCCGTGGGCGAACAGCCACTCGAACCAACTGTGGTCGGTCGGCAGGTGCGACGACACGCGGTGCTCGACGTCGCCCCAGTAGTTGAGGCACACGAGGACGCCGAGGAGCACGTACGCTCCGATGGCCAGCAGGTCGGCGCGGGCCGGCCGCCAGCGGGGCCGACGGGGTGTGCCTGTGCCCGCCGCCTCGGGCCCGGTCGACGCGGCCCCCGTTTCGACGGGTGCGGAGTCGACGGGTGCGGAGTCGGAGTTCAGCGAGGGGTCTACCACCGGCACGGCCACGACGCGCCATCGTACAGGCGCGTGCGCGCGGTCCCGGCCGGCCGGTGCGCCCCACGGCGGCCGGTGGGACGCCCCGCCGGGCCGCCGGCCACGGCCCGGGAAGGAGCGAGGGTGACGCTGATCGACCTCGGCGAGGTGCGCGGCGACCGGGAGCCGGAGCCCGCGCCCCGGCCGCCCCGGGCGGTGGGCCGGCCCCTGCGGGTGGCGCTGGCCGGCGTGCTCGGGCTGCTCCTGCTGGCCTCGTCGACGCCCGTGGCGCGACCCGCGTCGGCGGTGCTGGGCGGCCAGTTGGGCGCCGAGGTCGTCGTCCTCGGCGGCCGGGTCTACCTGCTGGCGCCGGAAGTGGGCAGCAACGGGTCCCGCGAGGTGACCGCCCACGCGACGCCCGCCCGGGCGGGGGACGGGGTCCGGCCGCTGTGGCACACGGCCGTCGCGAGCACCGGCCGACTGGTCGGCGTGCAGGAGCAGGGCGGCGTCACCCTGCTCGTCGACTACCAGCCGGCCGGGGTGCAGACCATCGCCGTGGACGTGGCGACCGGCGAGCGGCGCTGGCAGCAGGCCGGCTACCCGGCGTCCGCGGCCGGCGGGGGGCTGCTGCTCCTCGGCGATGACGTCGAGCGGGGCGAGCTGCGGTCGGTGGACCCGGCGTCGGGCCGCGTCCGGTGGTCGGCGCCGGGTCGCCTGGGTCGGGCGGCCTTCGCCGACCGCGACGCCGACGGGGCGGCCGAGCAGGTGGCGCTGGTCACCGCCGCCGGCGGCATCGAGGTGCGCGACGCGGCCTCCGGCGCGGTGCGGGCGAGCCTCGCCCCGCCGCCGGGCGGCTGGCAGGGCGGCCTGCAGATCGAGGTCGCCGGCGACCTGCTGCTGGCCTCCGAGCAGGACGAGGGCGAGGTCCGGCGGGTCACCGCGTACGGGCTCGCCGCGCTGGACCGACGCTGGGCGCTGGAGCGGCCGAGCTTCGGCTACGCGGGGGCGTGCGGAGCGGTGCTCTGCGCCTCCGCGTACCGGGGCTCCGAACTGTCCGGGCTGGACCCGGCGACCGGCGAGGTCCGGTGGACGAACCCCCGCTGGCAGTCGGTCTTCGCGGTGCGCGGCGACCGGCTCCTGGCGATCGCCGACGAGCGGGCGGGCGGCACGGCCAGCCACCTCGGCGTGCTGGACGCCGCGACCGGGCGGGAGGTCGCCGACCTGGGGCGCTGGGACCTGGCGTTCAGCCGGAGCCCGGGCGGGCCGCACTACGGCACCCGGCCCGACCGCGCCGGCGGCGGCCTGGTCGTCGTGGAGCTGGACCTGGCGGGGGCGACGGCCCGGCTGCGTGACGTGCTGCCCGGCGCGGCGGGGGACTGCGCCGCCGACGGCCGCGACATCGTCTGCCGCCGGCCGGCCGGCACGTACGGCTGGTGGCGGCTGCCCGCCTGACGCTCGTCCGCCGTCCGGCGGCTGCCCGCCCGTACGCCCGGCCGGGCCGGGTGCCACGCTGGTTTGGTGGCCGGCACTAGGTTGTCGGGAGGTCGGCCGGCGAGGAGGCGGGTATGCGGGTGTTGGTGGTCGAGGACGAGCGCAACCTCGCCGACGCGATCGCGCGGGGGCTGCGCAAGCGCGGCATGGCCGTCGACGTGGCCTACGACGGCGACAGCGGCCACGAGATGGCCTTCGTCACCCGGTACGACGTGGTGGTGCTGGACCGGGACCTGCCCGGCGTGCACGGCGACCAGATCTGCGCCGAGCTGGCCGCCTCCGGCACGCTGACCCGGGTGCTCATGCTCACCGCCAGCGGCACCGTCGCCGACCGGGTCGAGGGGTTGCAGCTCGGCGCGGACGACTACCTGCCCAAGCCGTTCGCGTTCGACGAGCTGGTCGCCCGGGTGCAGGCGCTGGGCCGCCGGGCCACCCCGGCCGCGCCCCCCGTGCTGGCCGTCGCCGACCTGGTGCTCGACCCGGCCCGCCGGGTGGTGACGCGGGGCGGTGCGCCGGTCGACCTGACCAACAAGGAGTTCGGGGTGCTGGCCGAGCTGCTCAAGGCGCGCGGCGCGGTGGTCTCCAGCGAGGAGCTGCTGGAGCGGGTCTGGGACGCCAACACCGACCCGTTCACCACCATCGTCCGGGTGACCGTGATGACGCTGCGCCGCAAGCTCGGCGATCCGCCGCTGATCGAGACGGTGGTCGGCGCCGGCTACCGCACCGCCGAGGGGCTGGCGTGAGGGTCCGGCTGCGGCCGACCCTGCGGCTGCGGCTGACGCTGCTCAACGGGGTGCTGCTGGTGGGCGCCGGGGCGATCCTGGTGCTGCTGGCCTGGCTGCTGGTCCGCGACGCGCTGCGTCCCACCGACGAGCTGCTGCCCGGCACCACCGTCCTGCTGGCCGACGGCCGGTCCCTGGACGCGGGGGAGTGGCAGCGGCAGCTCGTCGCCGCCGCGTCCCGGGAGCTGCTGGTCAAGGGCCTGCTGGCGCTGCTGGCGATCAGCGTGGTCGGGGTGGCCGGCGCGTACGCGGTGGCGGGCCGGGCGCTGCGCCCGCTGCACCAGGTCACCGCGACCGCCCAGCGCCTCGGCGAGGCCACCCTCGACCAGCGAATCGGCTGGTCCGGGGCGGACGACGAGGTGGCCGAGCTGGCCAAGACGTTCGACGCGATGCTTGACCGGATCGCCGCCGCGTTCGAGGCGCAGAAGCGGTTCGTCGCCAACGCCTCGCACGAGCTGCGTACCCCGCTCGCGGTGATGCGGACCGAGATCGACGTGACGCTCAGCGACGACGAGGCCGACGCCGCCGAGTACCGCCGGATGGCCACCGTGGTCCGCGACGCCTCGGAACGGGCCAACGGCCTGGTCGACGCCCTGCTGGTGCTGGCCCGCAGCGAGGCCCAGGCGGGCCGGCGGCTGGGCCGGCGCACCGAGTGCGACCTGGCCGCCGGCACCGGCAACGCGCTGTCGGCCGTCCGCCGGGAGGTGGAGCGGATCGGGCTGCGGGTGCAGACGTCGCTGGAGCCCGCGCCGGTGGTGGGCGATCCCGGGCTGCTGGACCGGCTGGCCGGCAACCTGATCGAGAACGCGGTGCGCTACAACCACCTGCACGGCCGGATCACGGTGCGCACCGGCACGGACGGCTGCACGTCCTGGCTGGTGGTCGCCAACACCGGCTTCGAGGTCAGCCCGGGCGACGTGCCGGGCCTGTTCGAGCCGTTCCGCCGGGGCGGGCAGGAACGCACCGGGGCGCGGGGCTCCGGGTTGGGCCTGTCCATCGTCCGGGCGGTCTGCGACGCGCACGGCGGCACGGTGCGGGTGTTCGCGCAGCCCGGCGGCGGCCTGGAGGTGACGGTGACGCTGCCCGCCGCCGACGCCGGGCCCGCCGTCGGCGCCCCCTCCCACGCCGGGCGGCCCTGACGGTCGGCCTGGCCGGCGGCCCTCCGGGCGGCCCTGGCCTGGCCCCGGGGCCGGTCGTGATCGGCTTTTCGTGTGCTCCGCCCGGCTGACCCGGCGGGCCCCGCCTCCGGCGGGCAACCCGGCGTCGGGTGCTCGGGTGGAGCCGGCGCGCGGTTGGGGCAGAATCGGACCCCGCCGCTGGACTCGGTGGCTCCGGTGCGTGAAGGTGTCATGGCGTCATGCCTCACGTGGTGCGCGCCGCCGAGCCGGCCGTCCCCGGTGGCCCGGCTGTGAGCCGCACCTCCGTCCGCACGTGCTCCGGGAGCTGCCCGTGATTCGTTCCTCGTCCCTGACCCGCCGCGCCCCGGCGGTCCTCGTCGCGGTCGCCCTGACCGCCGCCGGTCTCGTCGCCGGCGGCCCGGCGAGCGCCGCGCCCGACCACGACAAGGTGGTCTCCGCCGTCCCGTCCACGGCGTCGCCGGACATCGTGAACGGCACCGTGTTCGCCATCCACGACGCCGGCACGAAGATCATCGCGGCGGGTTCGTTCACCACGGTGCAGAACCGCAACTCGGACGTGGACATCACCCGCAACTACGTGCTCGCCTTCGACAAGGCCACCGGCGCGGTGGACACCGCCTTCGTGCCGGTCGTCGACAACGAGGTGAACGCGGTGGCGGCCGGCCCGACCGCCGGCACCGTCTACCTGGCCGGCAAGTTCAACACGGTCAACGGGGTGACCCGGCGCAAGGTGGCCCTGGTCGACGTCGCCACCGGGGCCACCGTCACCAGCTTCGCCGGGCCGGCGTTCAACGGCCTCATCGACGACGTCGCCCTGGTCGGCAACCGGCTGCTCGTCGGCGGCATCTTCACCACCGCCGGCAACGCCAACCCGCGCGGCGGCCTCGCCTCGCTCAACGCCACCACCGGCGCGCTGGACAGCTACCTGACCACCACGCTCACCGAGAACCACAACTACGACGGGGTGAGCGGGGCCAAGGCCGGCGTCGGCGCGGAGAAGCTCGCGCTCTCCCCGGACGGCACCCAGCTCGTCGTCATCGGCAACTTCAAGAAGGCCGACGGGGTGCTGCACGACCAGATCGTGCGGCTGGACCTCGGCGCGACCGCCGCGACCGTCGCCGACTGGAACACCAGCCGGTACACCCCGCGCTGCTCGTGGAATGCGTTCGACTCGTACATGCGGGACGTGGCCTTCGCCCCGGACGGCAGCTACTTCGTGGTGGTCACCACCGGCGGCCAGCACAGCGGGTCGCTCTGCGACACCGCCGCCCGCTGGGAGGCCGCCGCGGCCGGCGACGCCCAGCAGCCCACCTGGGTCGACTACTCCGGCGGCGACACCTTCCTCTCGGTCGGCATCAGCGAGCAGGCCGTCTACGTCGGCGGGCACCTGCGCTGGCTCAACAACACCTACGGCGGCGACAACGCGCAGGCCGGGGCCATCGGCCGGGCCAGCATCGCCGCCCTCGACCCGCGCAACGGCCTGCCGCTGTCGTGGAACCCGGGCCGGCACCCGCGCGGCTACGGCGTGGCCGAGATGCTGGTCACCCCGCAGGGCATCTGGCTGGGCTCCGACCAGTCCTGGATCGGCAACTTCCGGTACCGGCGGGAGCGGATCGCGTTCTTCCCGCTGACCGGCGGCAACGCCCCGCACCCGACCACCACCGCCGGCCTGCCCGGCACCGTGTACCAGGCCGGGGTGCCGGTGCCGACGAACGTGCTCCACCGGGTCAACGCCGCCGGCCCCGCCGTCGCGTCCACCGACGACGGGCCGGACTGGAGCGCCGACACCGCCGAGGCGCCCAGCCCGTACCACAACACCGGCAGCAGCGCCGCGAGCTACGGCGTCGTGCCCAACCTCGACGGGACCGTCCCGGCCGGCACCCCGGCCGCGCTGTTCAGCACCGAGCGGTGGGACGACGGGGGCGCGCCGGAGATGCAGTGGGACTTCCCGGTGCCGGCCGGCACCGAGGTCACCGTCCGGCTCTACCTGGCCAACCGGTACGCCGGCACCAGCACCCCCGGCACGCGGGTCTTCGACGTGACCCTGGACGGCACGCTCGTCCTGAACGACCTCGACCTCGCGGTCACCCCGGGGCACGACACCGGCACCATGCGGGCGTTCACGATCGTCAGCGACGGCAACGTCGACATCGACTTCGGGCACGTGGTGGAGAACCCGCTCGTCAACGCCATCGAGATCGTCAAGACCGGCCCGCCGCCCGCCGGCACCGGCGACGAGGTCCAGGCCCGCTCCTACGACGGGGCGACCACGGTCGGCGCGGCCACCCCGGTGGCCAACCCCGACGACACGGACTGGTCGTCGGCGAAGGGCGCGTTCTGGGTCGGCGGCACCCTGTTCTACGGGATGAACGGCGCGCTCCAGCGGCGCACCTTCGACGGGACCACCTTCGGCACGCCGAGCCTCGTCGACCCGTACCACGACGCCTACTGGGACACCGTGGAGACCGACTCCGGCCCGGCCGGGCAGACGTACGCCGGCGTCACCACCAACTTCTACGCGGAGATCGCCAACGTCACCGGCATGCTCTACACCAACGGCCGGCTCTACTACACCCTCTCCGGCCAGAACGGGCTGTTCTGGCGCTGGTTCACCCCGGACAGCGGGGCGGTCGGCGCCGAGAAGTTCACCGTCGCGGGGGTGACCGGGTTCGCCGACACCGGGTCGATCCTCCTCGCCGGCGGCACCCTCTACCGGGTCAGCCGCTCGACCGGCGCGCTGGCCTCCACCGCGTGGGCCGGCGGCGTGCCCACCGGCGCGTTCACCACCGTCAGCGGCCCCGCCGTCGACGGGGTGGACTGGCGCGCCAAGGCCGTCTTCGTCGGCCCGTAGACCCCCGTCGCACCACGGGGGCACCCCGGCCCGGCTCCGCGTCCGCGCGGTGCCGGGCCGGTGCCCTTTCCGGGGTACGCGCGACCGGGCCCCGCCGCGCGTCCCGCGGAAACGGCGTTGCGGGGCGGCCGGTGGCGTGCCATGATCGTCCCCGTCAGCCCGACGGCCGGAGGGAGGTGCGGTTGATGTCCACGACGACCAGTCCCGCGCCCCGCTCCACCCGCCGCTGACCTCTGCCGATCCCGCGGGGCGCTCCACTCCACCACGGAGGCGACCGTGAGCGCACGGATCAGGAACATCAGCATCGACTGCCACGACACCTACGCCCTGGCCGGCTTCTGGGCGCAGGTGTTCGGCACCGGGCGGCAGCCCGACGACCACCCCGGCGACCCGGAGGCGATGGTCCGCACCGCCGACGGGGAGACCGTGCTGTTCCTCCAGGTGCCGGAGGGCAAGACGGTGAAGAACCGGGTCCACCTGTGCCTGGAGCCGGCCGACCGGCCCCGCGACGCCGAGGTCGAGCGGCTGCTCGCCATCGGCGCGACCCAGGTCGACGACCGGCGGCGGCCGGACGGCACCGGCTGGGTGGTGCTCGCCGACCCGGAGGGCAACGAGTTCTGCGTGCTGCGCAGCGCCGCCGAGCGGGAGGCGTCGGCGTAGCGCCGGAGACGGGCCGGGCCCCCGCGCGGCGCGCGGGGGCCCGGTTCACTCCCGGGCCGCCTCGCGGGGCCCGGTCACCGGCAGGTCAGGAGCGCTGCTCGATCTGGCCGCGCATGGTGACGAACTCGGCCTCCGCCTCCTTGGCGGACTTGAAGAACACCACGATCATGCCGAGGCTGCCGCGGTCGGCCCAGACGCAGACGCCCAGCGGCATGCCCGCGGTCTTGCCGTCGCCGCAGCGCGCCTCGCCGCCGAGCGGGCCCGGCTCGGTGGCGGTCATCTCCTGGACGGTCAGCTCGGTCTTGAGGCCGGCGATCGCGTCGTCCAGCTCCTTCTTCGGGTCGACCAGCACGCCCGACGCCGCGGCGATCATCACGAGGTCCTGCTTGGCGGCGTCGCCGTAGAACGCCCCGGCGGTGCTGGTCTCGTTCTGCACGGTCGACTTCATGTCGGCGACCAGCTCGTCCGACAGCTTCGTCAGCTCCGGGTCGGTAACCTGCTTGCGGCCGGCGAGGGTGGCCGGGGCGGTGACCCGGGTGTTGGCGGCGTCGACGACGTCGCCGACCTCGTCCTTCACGGCGAACCAGGTGATCGCCGCGCCGCCGAGGCAGAGCACCAGCACCACGGCCAGGACGATGAGCACGATCTTGCCGGCCTTGGACTTCTTCGGCGGCAGCGGCGCGGCGGCCGGCTCGCCGTACGGCTGGCCGGCCGGCGGCGGAAAGCCACCCGGCTGCTGCGGGGCGGGCTGCTCCCCGTACGGCTGGTGGGGATAGGGGTTGCCCGACGGCTGGGACATGTCGATTCAGCTCCAGTTAGTTGATCAGGAGCGGTGATCGTAGCCAGCCCCACCGACAGCCACCGACCCCGCCGGGGCGAAGGTGAGGTGAACGACGATCGCGGCGGCCGGGACGCCCACGAAAGGGAGGCCCGGCCGCCGCGATCGCGGGGGAGCGGGGAGGATCAGGCGGGCAGGCTGGCCACGCCGGGCGGCAGGAACCGCCGGCCGGTCACCCGCTCGCTGGTGCCCGTCCGGTCCAGGTACGGCGTGACGCCGCCCAGGTGGAACGGCCAACCCGCGCCGAGGATCAGGCACAGGTCGATGTCCTGCGCCTCGGCGACGACGCCCTCGTCGAGCATCAGCCGCACCTCCTGCGCCAGCGCGTCGAGCGCGTCGCGCCGCACCTGCTCGGCGGTCAGTGGCTCGTCGCCGACGACCAGCAGCTTGGCGACGTCGGCGTTGATCTCGTCGTCGACCACGATCGGCTGGCCCGACTCGGCGATCCGGCGCAGGTTCTCGCTGACGGCGAACCGGTCCGGGAACGCGCCGTGCAGGGTGCCGCCCACGTGGTACGCCACGGCCGGGCCGACGAGCTGGAGCAGGGCGAGCGGGCGCATCGGCAGGCCCAGCGGGTCCAGCGCGGCGTTCGCCACGTCCAGCGGGGTGCCGGCGTCGACGGCGGCGAAGACGGCGCCGAGGAAGCGGGTGAGCAGCCGGTTCACCACGAACGCCGGGGCGTCGGCCACCAGCACGCTCGACTTCTTGAGCTGCTTGCCGACCGCGAACGCGGTGGCCAGGGTGGCGTCGTCGGTGCGCTCGCCCCGGACGATCTCCAGCAGCGGCAGCACCGCGACCGGGTTGAAGAAGTGGAAGCCCACCACCCGCTCCGGGTGCTCCAGCTCGGCGGCCATCGCGGTGACCGACAGGCTGGAGGTGTTGGTGGCGAGCACCGCCTCCGGGGAGACGATCTTCTCCAGCTCGGCCCAGACCTGCTTCTTGACGTCCAGGTCCTCGAACACGGCCTCGATGACGAAGTCGGCGTCGGCGAACACGGACTTGTCGACCGAGCCGCTGACCAGCCCGTACAGCTTGGCGGCCGTGCCCTTGTCCATCCGGCCCTTGCTGACGGCCTTCTCGATCTGGGTGTGCACGTAGCCCACGCCCTTGTCGACGCGGCCCTGGTCCAGGTCGGTCAGGACGACCGGCACCTGGAGGCGGCGGGCGAACAGCAGCGCGAGCTGGCTGGCCATCAGGCCGGCGCCGACGATGCCGACCTTGTTCACCGGCCGGGCCAGGCCCTTGTCGGGCGCGCCGGCCGGCCGCTTGGCGCGCCGCTGCACCAGGTCGAACGCGTAGAGCCCGCTGCGCAGCTCCTCGGAGAAGATCAGGTCGGCGAGGGCCTCGTCCTCGGCGGCGGTGCCGGCCGCGAAGTCGGCGTCCTTCGCCGTCTCCAGCAGGTCCAGCGCCCGGTACGCGGCGGGGACCGCGCCGTGCAGCCGCGCATCGAGGGTCTGCCGGGCGAAGTAGAGCACGCCCGCCCACATGTCCCGGTCGACCTCGGGCCGGGTCACGGTGACCTCGCCGCGCACGACGCCGGCCGCCCACTGCAGGGACCGCTCCAGGAAGTCGGCCGGCTCCAGCAGCACGTCGGCGATGCCCATCTCGGCGGCCTGCTTCGGCTTGAGCATCTTGTTCTGCGTCAGCGGGTTCTGCAGGATCACCTGGGTGGCGGCCGGGATGCCGATCAGGTTCGGCAGGAGCTGCGTGCCGCCCCAGCCGGGGATCAGGCCGAGGGAGACCTCCGGCAGCGCCAGGGCCGACGCCCCGCCGGACAGGGTCCGGTAGTGGCAGTGCAGCGCCAGCTCCAGGCCGCCGCCCATCGCCGCGCCGTTGACGAACGCGAACGTCGGGACCGCGCTGTCCTTCAGCCGGGCGAAGACCCGGTGGCCGAGCCGCCCGATCTCCAGGGCCTGCTCCCGGTCGGCGAGCTGCGGCAGGCTGGTGATGTCGGCGCCGACGCAGAAGACGTACGGCTTGCCGGTGACCGCGACGAACGCCGGGTCCGCCGCGAGGGCGGCGGTGATCGCCTCGTCGAGGCTGGTCAGGCCGCCCGGGCCGAAGGTGTTCGGCTTGGTGTGGTCGAAGCCGTTGTCGAGGGTGATCAGGGCGGCCGGGCGGGCCAGCCCTGGCACGTGCACCTGGCGCAGCAGCGCCCGGGTGACCACCTCGTTCGGTGCGGCGAGCGCGCTCACTTGTCTCCACCCTCCTGTCCGGCCGGAACGGCGGAACCGGTCCAGTGCGGGTTCTCCCAGATGACCGTGCCGCCCATGCCGATGCCGATGCACATGGCGGTGAGGCCGTAGCGGACCTCGGGGTGCTCGGCGAACTGCCGGGCGAGCTGCGTCATCAGCCGCACCCCGGAGGACGCGAGCGGGTGACCGATGGCGATCGCGCCGCCCCACGGGTTGACCCGGGGGTCGTCGTCGGCGATGCCGAAGTGGTCGAGGAAGGCGAGCACCTGCACGGCGAACGCCTCGTTCAGCTCGAACAGGCCGATGTCGCCGATGCCCAGGCCGGCGATGCGCAGCGCCTTCTCCGTCGACGGGATCGGCCCGACGCCCATCACCTCCGGCTCGACGCCGACGAAGCCGTACGACACCAGCCGCATGGCCACCGGCAGGCCCAGCTCGCGGGCGGTGCTCTCGGCGGCGATCAGGCTGGCGGTGGCGCCGTCGTTCAGGCCGGCCGCGTTGCCCGCGGTGACCCTGCCGTGCGGGCGGAACGGGGTCTTGAGGGTGGCGAGCTTCTCCAGCGAGGTGTCGCGGGGCGCCTCGTCGACCGTCGCCAGGCCCCAGCCGCCCTCGTCGTCGCGGATCGCCATCGGCACCAGGTCGCCCTGGAGCTTGCCGTTGGCGTACGCCTTCGCGGTCTTCTGCTGGGAGGCGAGCGCGAACGCGTCCGTGCGCTCCTTGGTGACGTGCGGCACCCGGTCGTGCAGGTTCTCCGCCGTGGCGCCCATGACCAGGGCGGACGGGTCGACCAGCCGCTCCGCGACGATCCGCGGGTTGGGGTCGACGCCCTCGCCTATCGGGTGCCGGCCCATGTGCTCGACGCCGCCGGCGATCGCCACGTCGTACGCGCCCATGGCGATGCCGCCGGCCACGGTGGTGACGGCGGTCATCGCACCGGCGCACATCCGGTCGATGGCGAAGCCGGGGACGGTCTTCGGCAGGCCGGCCAGCAGGGCGGCGGTGCGGCCGATGGTGAGGCCCTGGTCGCCGATCTGGGTGGTGGCGGCGATGGCGACCTCCTCGACCCGCTCCGGCGGCAACTGCGGGTTGCGGCGCAGCAGCTCGCGGATGCAGCGGATCACCAGGTCGTCGGCGCGGGTGTTGGCGTACATGCCACCCGCCTTGCCGAACGGGGTGCGGACGCCGTCGACGAAGACGACATCGCGGACTTCACGGGGCACTTGAGCCTCCTTTTCGACCCTGACTCGGCCTCGTCGCCGACCAGCGGCACCACGGACCGAACGAGGATCGCGGCACGGGCGTGGTCCCTCGGATGCTACTCGCCAGTAACCATCCTCGACACCACGCCCCGTGTGGCCCACCCCACACCCCCCGGTGTCCGGCGCGGGGCGGCGGCACCGCCGACCCCGCGACCGCCGCCGACCCGCGACCGCCGGGGTCAGGTCGCCGCAGCCGGGCCCGCCAGCGCGGCGGTCAGGTCGGGCACCAGCAGCGAGAGCTGCCACTCGCGCGCCCCGAGGCCGCGCAGCGTCTCGGCGACCGTCGCCTCGGTCACCTCCTCCGGCGGGGTCCAGGCGAGCCGGCGGATCGAGTCCGGGGCGATCAGGTTCTCCGGCGGCAGGGCGTGCTCGCCCGCGATCCGGACCACCACCTCCCGGCACCGGGCCAGCCGGCCCGCCGCCACCGGGTCCCGCTCCGCCCAGCGGTGCGGCGGGGGCGGCCCCTCCACCACCGGGGTCACCGGCAGCGCGTCGTCGGGCAACTGCCGGGCGTCGTCCAGCGCCGCCAGCCAGGTGCGGGCCAACCGGCGCACCGACCGGCCGCCGAAGCCCGGCAGGGTCAGCAGCGCCTTCTCGTCCTTCGGGTCCAGCTCGGCGGCGGCCACGATCGCCGAGTCCGGCAGCACCCGGCCCGGCGCGGCGTCCCGGCGGGAGGCGATCTGGTCCCGGGCATACCAGAGGGCACGGATCCGTGCCTGGGCCCGCGCCCCGCGCACCCGGTGGATGCCGGAGGTGCGCCGCCACGGCTCCGCCCGGACCCGGGGCGGGCGGTCGACGCTGCGCACCAGCGCGGCGAACTCCTCCGCCGCCCACGCCGACTTGCCCTGGCGGGCCAGCTCCGCGTCGAGCACGTCACGCAGGTCGGTCAGCATCTCCACGTCCAACGCGGCGTACGTCAGCCACGACTCCGGCAGCGGCCGGCTCGACCAGTCCGCCGCCGAGTGGTGCTTCTCCAGGCTGAAGCCGAGTAGCTGCTCGGTCAGCGCGGCCAGCCCGACCCGCTCGAATCCCGCCAGCCGAGCGGCCAGTTCCGTGTCGAACAGCCGGCGCGGGCGCAGCCCCACCTCGGCCAGGCAGGCCAGATCCTGGCTGGCGGCGTGCAGCACCCACTCGGCGTCGGCGATGGCCGCGTCCAGGCTGCTCAGGTCGGGCAGCGGCAGCGGGTCGATCAGCGCCGTGCCGGCCCCCGCCCGGCGTAACTGCACCAGGTAGGCCCGCTGGCTGTAGCGATAACCCGAGGCGCGCTCGGCATCCAGCGCGACCGGGCCGGTGCCGGCGGCGAAGCGGGCCACGACCTCGGCCAGCCCGGCCTCTGTCGTCACCGGCTCGGGTGTTCCCTCGCGGGGGGCGGTCAGGGGCACGGGCCCGTCGACGGTCGGTTCGGGCCCCGCGTCCACCGGCTCCGGCGCGGCCGACGGCGGTTGGTGCGGCTCGTTTCCCGTTCGGCTTTCGGCGGCCCGACGGCGCAGGGGTGGTTCGTCGGTCACCTGACAACCCTAGTGCGCGCGGCGATCCGGCGCGCGCAGCCGGGTGCGGTGTGTGTCGGCGTCGGCTTCTTGACCCGGCATGCCAGGGTCGGACATCGGGGAAGACAAAGCGCGGCGGCGCGGGTACGTTCCTTCGGGCCGCCGCCCGGGACGGAACCGGCGTCGGCGGACACCGGGGCGGCGACGGGGAGGACGTGGCAATGACGACGGCTGGGTACGGTGCGACGGGCCCGGGGCAGGGGCCCGGCGACGGCTCGGGCGGTGGCTGGGCCGCCCCGGCGCGACCTGCCGAGCCGCCGGTGGGCGAGCCTCCCGCCGCCGCGACCCCGGCCGGCGACGCCCGCCCCGGCCCGCTGCCGCCCCGCATGGACCCGCCCCGGATCGACCCGCACCGGGGCACCGCCGCCGTCTACCCGCAGGCCGCAGGCTCCCACCCGCCGCCGGGCGGCAGCAACCCGCCCGCCGGTCAGGCCGCCCCGTCCGGTCACTGGCCCGGCTCGTCGCCCCCGCCGGCCCAGTCCGCCGTGCCCGGCCAGTGGCCCGGTCCCGCGCCCGCCGGCTGGCCCGCCCCGCAGCAGCCGCCCGTCGCCGGCCCCCAGCCGTCCGTCGCCGCCCCGCAGCCGCCCGTCGGCGGTCCGCAGCCGCCCGGGTGGCCCGCGCCCGCCCCGACCGGCGGGGCCACCCCGGCGCCCCGGGCCCGGGGCCGCGCCCTGACGTTCGTCGCGTTCGGGCTCGCCCTGGTCCTGGCCGTGGTCAGCGGCGTGCAGGCGTACCAGATCAGTCGGCTCTCCGACCGGCTGGCCGACACCGACCGGCGGCTGGCCACCGCGCAGACCGACGACGGCGCCCGGCTCGACGACCTGGAGCAGCGGACGCAGGCCCTGGAGAAGCAGGCCGGGGCGCAGTTCAACCCGGAGGCGGTGGCCAGCGCCGTGCTGCCCAGCGTCTTCCGGGTCCGGGCCGGGCAGTTCACCGGCACCGCCTTCGCGGTCGGCAAGCCCGACACCGGCGGCGGCACCAACCTGTTCACCAACTTCCACGTGGTCGAGTCGGTCTGGGTCGGCGGCGGCCGGGAGGTCTTCCTGGAACGCACCGACCAGCGCTACCCGGCCACCATCGTCAAGGTCGACGAGGCCAACGACATCGCCCAGCTGCGCACCACGAGCAAGTTCACCGGGCTGGTGACGGCGTCCGCCGCGGTCAAGCCCGGCCAGCAGATCGTCGTCGTCGGCGCCCCGCTCGGCCTGCAGGACAGCGTCACCACCGGCGTGGTGAGCGCCTTCCGCGAGGCGGGGCAGGGCTCCGGCCCGGTCATCCAGTTCGACGCGCCGATCAACCCCGGCAACTCCGGTGGCCCGGTCGTCAACGGCCAGAAGCAGGTGGTCGGCATCGCCACCGCCAAGGCCCGCGACGCCGAGGGCATCGGCCTCGCCGTACCCATCAAGGTCGCCTGCGACGGCTTCCGGATCTGCTGACCTCGGCCGTTCCGCGCCGTCCGTCCCGTACCAGCCGGTTCGTCGCGGCCCCGGCCACGGGCCGCCCCACCTGGAGGAAGAGAAGAATGTCGCAGCCACCGACCGGGCCGGGGAGCCAGCCGCCGTACCCGCCGCCGGGCAACCCCGGCCAGCCCGTGCCCCCGCAGCACGACCCGACGGGCCAGCCGGCGGAGCCCACCCGGCAGTTCACCCCGGTCCAGTACGGCGCGCCGCAGCCGGCGGCGGAGCCGACCCAGCAGTTCGCCCCGGTCCAGCAGAGTGCGCCGCAGCCGCCGCAGCCGCCGCAGCCGCCGCAGCCGACCCCGCCGACGCAGCCGTTCACCCCGGGCCAGTACGGGACGCCGCAGCCGGCGGCGGAGCCGACGCAGCAGTTCAACCCCGTCCAGTACGGGACGCCGCCGCCGTCGCCGGCACCGACGCAGCAGTTCGCACCGGGCCAGTACGGCACGCCGCAGGCGGGCCAGCCCGTTTCCACCCCGCCGGTGTCCGGTCCCGGGCAACCCGGGCCGGCACCGACGCCGCCGGCGTTCGGCCAGCCGATGTCGGTGGCGCCCGCCTCCGGCCAGCCGATGTCGGTGCCGCCTGTCTCCGGCCCGGCCTTCGGCCAGCCGATGTCCGGCCCGCCCGGTGCCGTGCCGGCCTACGGCCCGCCGGGCGCGACGCCGTCCTACGGTCAGCCCGGCACGACGCCGCCCTACGGCTCCCCGGCGCCGGCCGCCCGTCCGGGCGGGCGCAAGGTGCTGGTCCTGGCCGTGGTGGCCGGGCTGCTCTTCGTCCTCGGCGGCGTGATGACCGGCCTCTACGTGACCAAGAGCAGCGAGCTGGACCGCACCGAGAAGCGGCTGACCGGCCAGGTCAGCGAGCGGGACGGCACGATCGCGGCGAATAAGATTGAGATCGAGAAGCTCAAGACGGATCTGCAGGCCGTGCGGGACAAGCTCTCCAACACCGAGCAGGACCTCACCGGCACCCGCAACGACCGGGACGAGCAGGCCCGGCAGAAGAAGGTCATCGCCACCTGCCTGGACAAGCTCACCAGCGCGTTGACGGCTGCGGCGGCGAACAACAAGGCCGCGTACGACAAGGCCACCGAGGGCATGAACAAGGTCTGCGACGAGGCCGAGAACTACCTCTGACAGTGCGCAGGTAGGCACCACCCGCCCGTCCCGCCCCGTCCCGCCCCGTCCCGCCCGTCCCGCGCCACGACGGGCGGGACGGGACGGCGCAGGGCCCGGCACCCATCGCCGACGCCCGACGCCCGACGCCCGACGCCCGGCGCCCGTGGATCTTGGAGCGGAACGGCCCCTCCGGGGGCCGAAATCTTCCAAGATCCGTGGCGGGCGTCGGGCCGGTGGGCGTCGGCGATGGGTCAGGCGGCGTCGGCCGGGCGGCGTTCCGGCAGGGCGGTCACCCCGGGCGGGGGCAGGCCCGCCGTCGAGGCGAGCAGGGTGCACCAGGCCATCAGGTGCGGGGTCAGGTCCTCGCCGAGCGGGGTCCAGGAGGCCCGGATCTCGACGTCGGCGGCGGCCGGCGGCCCGGCGAGGTCGCCGAACCGGGTCGACATGGTCTGGGTGACCGTGCCGCCGATGGCGCGGTGCGGGGCGCCCTGCGCGTCCAGCGCGTCGGTCAGCCAGGTCCAGCCCACCCCGGGCAGCAGCGGGTCGGCAGCCAGGTCGACCTCCAGCTCCGCCGTGACGTAGGTGACCAGCCGCAGGGTGCCCTGCCACGCCTCGTGCCCGGCGGGGTCGTGCAGCAGGATCAGCCGCCCCGTGGCGACCTCGTCGCCGTCGCGCAGCACCGTCGCGGAGAGCGCGAAGGCGTACGGCGCGAGGCGCTGCGGCGCGCCGACCTCCTCCAGCACGATCTCCGCTCGTGGCGCGGCCGACCGCAGCCCGGCGACCGCGCGGGCAAAGGTCTCCGGGAGCGCGATCGGGGGGGCCATGCCGGCAGCCTATGCCGCCCGCCGCCCGGCCGACGGAACGGCACGCCGACGGCCTGCGGCGGCGGCCCTCGCGGGCGCCGCGAACGGAAGGCGGTGAGAGGGGGACCCTTCTCTACCGGATGCGTTAACAGGGGGCCCTTCCTTACACGTCACAAAAGGCGGCCGGGGTGGGGGAGGGGGTCGGGGGGCGTGGCACGATAGCCGCGATGAGCACCGAGACGACGGGCACCGCCGCCCGAGACGGAGAACCCCGCAGCGGGACGGGCGGGTCGCCGTTCGTCCGGGCCTGCCGGCGCGAGCCCGGCCCGCACACCCCGGTCTGGTTCATGCGCCAGGCCGGCCGCTCCCTGCCGGAATACCGCGAGATCCGCAGGAACGTCGGGATGCTGGAGTCCTGCCGCCGCCCCGAGCTGGTCGCCGAGATCACCCTCCAGCCGGTACGCCGGCACGGGGTCGACGCGGCGATCCTGTTCAGCGACATCGTGGTGCCGGTGGCCGCCGCCGGGGTGGAGCTGGACATCGTCGCGGGCACCGGGCCGGTGGTCGCCGAGCCGGTGCGCACCGCCGACGACGTCGAGCGGATCCGGCCGATCGGCCGCGACGACGTCTCCTACGTCGACGAGGCGGTGCGGCTGCTCGTCGCCGAGCTGGGCGACACCCCGCTGATCGGCTTCGCCGGGGCTCCCTTCACGCTGGCCAGCTACCTGGTCGAGGGCGGGCCGTCGCGGACCCACGCGAAGACCAAGGCCCTGATGTACGGCGAGCCGGAGCTGTGGCACGCCCTGTGCGCCCGGCTGGCCGAGGTGACGCTGGCGTTCCTGCGGGTGCAGGTCGAGGCCGGCGTGTCGGCGGTGCAGCTGTTCGACTCGTGGGCCGGGGCGCTGTCCGAGGCCGACTACCGGCGCTACGTGCTGCCCCACTCGACGAAGGTGCTGGCCGGGCTGGCCGACGCGGGGGTGCCCCGGATCCACTTCGGGGTGGGCACGGCCGAGCTGCTGCCCGCCATGGGCGAGGCCGGCGCGGACGTGGTCGGCGTCGACTGGCGTACGCCGCTGGACGTCGCGTCCCGCCGGATCGGCGCGGACAGGGCCGTGCAGGGCAACCTCGACCCGTGCGTGCTGTTCGCCCCGTGGCCGGTGGTCGAGGCGGAGGTGCGGCGGATCCTCGCCGAGGGGCGGGCGGCCCCCGGCCACGTGTTCAACCTCGGGCACGGCGTCCTGCCGGAGACCGATCCGGACGTGCTGACCCGGGTGGTCGCGCTGGTGCACGAGGTGTCCGCGCGCCCGGGCGAGTAGCGGGGGTGACCGTGCGGCAGCCGTGGCGGGTGGCGATCGTCGGGGGCGGGATCACCGGGCTGGCCGCCGCCGTCCGGCTGGCCGACCGGGCCCCGGCCGGCACCGAGGTCACCGTCTACGAGCAGTCCGGCGTGCTCGGCGGGAAGCTGCGCACCGGCGAGCTGGCCGGCGGGCCGGTGGAGTTCGGCGCGGAGTCGTTCCTGATGCGGGACCCGGCCGGCGGCGAGTCGGCCGTCGTGACCCTGGCCCGCCGGCTCGGCCTGGCCGGCGACATCGTGCACCCGAGCGTCGGGCAGGCCGCCCTGGCCGTCGACGGGGAGCTGCGCCCCGTCCCCGGCGGGACGCTGGTGGGCGTACCCGGGGATCTGGCAAAGGCGGCGGCGGTGGCCGAGCCCGCCGCGGACGCCGACCGCGACGCCGGCCGGCCGCTGCTGGCCCCCGGCGCGGACGTCTCCGTCGGGGCGCTGGTGCGCGCCCGGTTCGGCGACGCGGTGGTCGACCGGCTGGTGGACCCGATGCTCGGCGGCGTCTACGCCGGCCGGGCCGACGACCTGTCCCTGGCGACCACGATGCCGGCGCTGGCCCGCGCGGCCCGGGTGGAGCACACGCTGCTCGGCGCGGTCCGGGCGGCGCAGGCCGCCGCGCCCCGCGCCCCCGGCGAGCCGGTCTTCGGCACCCTGGCCGGCGGGCTGAGCCGGCTGGTCGAGGCCGCCGCCACGGCCGGCGGGGCGACGATCCGCCGCACCGCGGCCGTGCGGGAGCTGACCCCGACGGCGACCGGTTGGCGGCTGACCGTCGGCCCGACCCGCGACCCGGAGCGGGTCGACGCGGACGCGGTGCTCCTCGCCGTCCCGGCCCGCCCGGCGGCCCGCCTGCTGGCCGGCCTCGACGGCCCCGCCGGCCTCGGCGCCGGGGTCGCGGCGACCGTCGGGGCGCTGGACTACGCCAGCGTCGCGCTGGTCACCCTCGCGCTGCCCCGCCCTGAGCTGCCGGCGCTGTCCGGGTTCCTGGTGCCGGCCACCGAGGGGCTGCTGATCAAGGCGTCGACGTTCTTCACCACCAAGTGGGGGCACCTGGCCCGGCCGGACGGGCTGGCCCTGGTGCGGGCCTCCGTGGGCCGCTACGGCGAGGAGGCGTCCCTCCAGGTCACCGACGACGACCTGGTGGAGGCGGTGCACCGGGAGCTGTCGAAGGTGCTCGGCACGCCGCTGCCCGCGCCGGTGGCCAGCCACGTGCAGCGGTGGGGCGGGGCGCTGCCGCAGTACACCCCGGGGCACCTCGACCGGGTGGCCGCCGTGCGGGCGGCGCTGCGCGGCGCGCACCCCACGCTGGCCCTGGCCGGCGCCGGCTACGACGGCGTCGGCATCCCGGTCTGCGTCCGCTCCGGCGAGACGGCGGCCGAGGAGATCATCACGGCACTGGGAGGATCGGCATGACCGAGCAGACCAACGCGGCGCGGCTGCGGGAGCTCAACGAGAGCATCCGCTACACGATGTGGTCGGTGTACCGGGCGGCCAGCCCGCTGCCGTCGCTGCGGGAGAACGTCACCGGCGAGGTCGAGGCGCTCTTCGCCGAGCTGGCCGGCAAGGACGTGACGGTGCGCGGCACGTACGACGTCGCCGGGCTGCGCGCCGACGCCGACCTGATGATCTGGTGGCACGCCCCGACCAGCGACGCGCTTCAGGACGCGTACCTGCGGTTCCGTCGCACCACCCTGGGCCGGGCGCTGACCCCGGTGTGGTCGCAGCTCGCGCTGCACCGGCCGGCGGAGTTCAACAAGAGCCACATCCCGGCGTTCCTGGCCGGCGAACAGGCGCGGGCGTACCTGTGCGTGTATCCGTTCGTCCGCTCGTACGAGTGGTACCTGCTGCCCGACGCGGAGCGGCGCGAGCTGCTGGCCGAGCACGGGAAGATGGCCCGGGGATACCCGGACGTGCGGGCCAACACGGTCGCCTCGTTCGCCCTCGGCGACTACGAGTGGATGCTCGCCTTCGAGGCCGACGAGCTGCACCGCATCGTGGACCTGATGCGCGACCTGCGGGCGTCGGGGGCGCGCCGGCACGTCCGGGAGGAGGTCCCGTTCTACACGGGCCGCCGCCGCGCGATCGCCGACATCGTCACCTGCCTCCCGTGAGGGGCTAGGTGCAAGGAAGGGCCCCCTGTTAACGCAAAACGTTGTACAGGGGGCCCTTCTTAACGCGCGCCGCCGCGTCGGGCGGGCGTCGTGCCGCCGGCCCTGCCGGGCGGGCGTCGGGCCGCCGGGCGTCAGGTGGCAGCCGTCAGACGGCAGCCGTCAGACGGTGGCCGTGCAGGTGGGGGTCGGCGCGGTGTTGGTGCCGGACGACGAGGCGACGAACCCGAACGAGGTCTTCCCCCCAGCGGCCAGCGAACCGTTGTACGCGACGTTGCGGGCGGTCACCGTGGACCCGCTGGTGGTCACCGTCGAGCTCCAGTAGGAGCTGACCTGCTGGCCGTTGGCCCAGGTCCAGGTCACCGTCCAGCCCTTGATCGCCGACGAGCCGGCGGTCACCTCGATCTCGCCCTGGAACCCGCCGTTCCAGGAGGAGACGGGCCGGTAGGTCGCCGTGCAGCCCCCGGTCGCCGGCGGGGTCGTCGGCGGGGTGGTCGTGGGGGGAGTGGTGGTCGGCGGGGTCGTGGTGGGCGGGGTGGTGGTGGGCGGCGTGGTCGGGCCGCCACCGCCGAAGTCCACGTCGCTGCACAGGTAGTACGACTGGTCGAGGTGGCTGGCCTGCCAGATCGTGTAGACGATGTGCCGCCCGGTGCGTCCCGGCGCGTTGGCCGGCACCTGGATCGACACGCCCGACGCCTCCTTCTTCCACTGGGACGCCGGCGTGTTGCCGATCTGGCCGGCCAGTTCCAGGTCGCTCCAGCCCAGCGGCTTGGTCAGCGCGTCGAAGCCCTGCTTGGTCACGTACACCCGGATGTAGTCCGCGCCGTGACTGGCCTGGTCGTTGAGCTGGATGCGGAAGCTGTTGGAGATCGAGGTGGTCTTCCACGCGCCGATCGTGTCCAGCGAATTGTACTGGCCGCTCTGGGTGTGGCCGGCGCTGCACAGTTGGCCGTCGGGGATGGCGGCCTGGTGGTTGCCGGCGACGCCCTCCCGGAACAGGCCCATCCAGTTCCACATGGCCTGCGGGTCGGCCTGGAACGCCTGCCAGCACATCGGGTCCTGGGTGGCCATGGCGGGGTTCATGTGGTCGGCGCCCCAGCGCTGCCAGCAGCCGTAGTTGCGGGACGCCGGGTCGACGACGGAACCGTGGGCGGACGCGGGGTTCGCCAGGGCGGTGGTGAGCAGCATGGCGGCGGCAGCGCCGACGGCGAGCAGCCAGGCTGCCAGGCGCGGCGTGGAACGCCGACGCGCGAGGGTGGACAATGGAGCCTCCGGGATGAGGGGTCGACTGTGACGACGCCCGGATCGCGGGAGTTGCCCCTCCCGTGCCGGTTCGAGTTGCTCCCGTGGCGGCTCCGCTGCGAGATTCCCACACCCATCGGGGTGTGTCAATTTGGGGCGGCCCCCGGGGCGTCGGGGCGGCCGGGGTGTCGGCGCATCGGCGTGTGCGGGATGCCGTCCTCGACGTACTCCGGCCCGCTCACGGCGAAGCCGTGCCGGGCGTAGAAGCCGACCAGGTGGGACTGCGCCTCCAGCACGCACGGCCGGTCGCCCACCGCGGCCAGCGCCTCGGCCATCAGCCGCCCGGCGTGGCCGCCGCCCCGGGCCCCCGGCGCGACCACGACCCGGCCGATCCGCGCCAGGCCGCCGGGGTCGGCCAGGATCCGCAGGTACGCCACGACGCCGCCGTAGGTCCCGGCCTCGCCCTGGCTTCCGTCGCCCCCGTCACCGGCGTCGCCCCCGGCCCGCCGGCCGCCGTCATCGGTGCGGGCCAGCCACACGTGCCGGGTGCCCGGCTCGACGTCCCGGCCGTCGAGTTCCGGGTACGGGCACCGCTGCTCCACCACGAACACGTCGACGCGCAGTCGTAGCAGGTCGTGGAGGGTGCGGGCGTCCAACTCGGCGAAGGAGGCGATCCGGGCCTCGACCGTCTGCGGCGACACCCGCCGATGCTAGGCCGCCCGCCCCTGGCGCAAGGAAGGGCCCCCTGTTAACGCATTCTGTAGAGCAAGGGCCCCTTCTTAGCACCCGTGATAAGAAGGGGCCCTTCCTTCGTCTCAGCGGGGGTGGGAGCCGACGGTGTCGCGGATCTCCGCGCCCCGGTCGCCCTCCTCCTGGCGGGCGCAGTGTGCGCAGCAGAAGAAGCGCCCCGACACCTCCACCCCGTGGCCGACGATCTTGACCTGGCAGTGTTCGCAGATCGGGGCCAGCCGGTGCGCCGCGCACTCGAAGCAGTCGAAGGTGTGCACGTCGCCGCTGACCGTGCGCACCTCGAACGCCAGCCAGTAGTCGTTTCCGCAGACCTCGCACGTCGCCATCGCCGAACCCCCGTAGCCGTAAGGACAGATGCCCCCCAGCGTGCGACAATCCCCCAGGCCAAGCGATCAAAACGCCAGAAAACGGGCTTAACGGGCGGCGTGTCGGGACCGGCGTGTCGGACGTTGTGCCTGGTGAAAGCCCCGACCCCGGGAGGACGACGTGATCAAGCGCAGCAGGCTGTTCGGCAACCAGACCCGGGTCACCTTCTGCCTTCCCCGCGAGACGCCGGCCGGCCCGGTGAGCGTGGTCGGCTCCTTCAACGACTGGGAGCCGGGCCGCCACGAGCTGGTCGCCCGGCGCGACGGCACCCGTACGGTGACCGTGCGGCTCCGGCCCGGGGCGTACCGGTTCCGCTACCTCGCCACGGGCGGGGTCTGGCTCGACGACGAGTCCGCCGACCGGGTCGACGAGCAGGGCAGCGTGCTGATCGTCTGACGGCGGGCCCGCGCCCCGGCGGGCGTGGCACCGGGGCCGTCGCCGGTCAGCCCTGGGCCGGCTCCAGCCGGATCGAGATCGAGTTGACGCAGTGCCGGGTGTCCTTCGGGGTGAAGCCCTCGCCCCGGAAGACGTGCCCGAGGTGGCTGTCGCAGCGGGCGCAGCGGATCTCCGTGCGCCGCATGCCGTGGCTGTTGTCCTCGATCTCCTTCACCGCGCCCGGGATCGCGTCGTCGAAGCTCGGCCAGCCGCAGTGCGAGTCAAACTTGGTGTCGCTGGGATAGAGCTGCGCCCCGCAGGCGCGGCAGCGGTAGACCCCGGGGGTCTTCGTGTCCACGTACTCGCCGGTCCAGGGCCGCTCGGTGCCCGCCTCGCGCAGCACCCGGAACTCCTCCGGGCTGAGCCGGACCCGCCACTCGTCCTCGGTGCGGGGCAGTTCGTTCTCGTCAAGACTCACCCCGCAACGGTACGTCGGCTGTCGGTGCCGTGGCATATGGTCGCCGAATGGCAGGCACCGCGAAGGCACCGGCCGCCGAGGTCGAGGTGGCCGGGCACACCGTACGGCTGAGCAGCCCGGACCGGGTGATCTTCCCTGAGCGGGGCTTCACCAAGGCGGACGTCTTCGGCTACTACCTGGCGGTCGGCGACGGCATCATGCGCGCCCTGCGGGACCGCCCGACCACGCTGCAACGCTTCCCCGACGGCATCGGCGGTGAGGCGTTCTTCCAGAAGCGGGTGCCGGCCCGGGGCGTGCCGCCGTGGCTGGCCACCGCCCGGATCACCTTCCCCAGCGGCCGGACGGCCGACGAGCTGTGCCCGGTCGACCTGGCCCACGTGGCGTGGGCGGCCCAGATGGGCACCGTCGTGTTCCACCCCTGGCCGGTGCGCGCCGGTCACGTCGACCACCCCGACGAGCTGCGCGTCGACCTCGACCCGCAGCCCGGCACCGACTTCGCCGACGCGGTCGCCGCCGCCGCCGAGCTGCGGGCCCTGCTCGCCGAGCTGGGCGCGACCGGCTGGCCGAAGACGTCCGGCGGCCGGGGCGTGCACGTCTACCTGCGCATCGCGCCCCGGTGGACGTTCACGCAGGTGCGCCGGGCCACCATCGCGCTGGCCCGGGAGCTGGAGCGCCGCCGCCCCGACCTGGTCACCACCGCCTGGTGGAAGGAGGAGCGGGGCGAGCGGGTCTTCGTCGACTACAACCAGATGGCCCGGGACCGCACGATCGCCTGCGCCTACTCGCTGCGGGCCAACGCCCGGGCCACCGTGTCCACCCCGGTCACCTGGGACGAGCTGCCCGACGTCGACCCCGACGACCTGCACCTGGGCAGCGTCCCGGCCCGGCTGGCGCAGCGGGGCGACCCGCACGCCGGCATCGACGACGCGGCGTGGGACATCACCCCGCTGCTGGAGTGGGCCGACCGGGACGACGCTGCGGGGCAGGGCGACCTGCCGTACCCGCCGGACCACCCGAAGATGCCCGGCGAACCGAAGCGGGTCCAGCCGTCGAAGGACCGCGACCGGCCCCGCTGACCACGGGCAGAGCTGACATGCGCGTCGCTCAGCTGATCGGGCCCATCATCGCCTCCACGGCTTCCTTCGCCGTGCGCAGGTCCGCGCCCGTCGCCTCCCGGTACGCCTTGATCGCCTGGATCTTCTGGCCCCGGGCCAGATACTCGCGGACCCCGGGCGGCTCCGGCCGTCGGTCGACCACCCCGAGGTGGTCCATGACGAGCTGGAGGCGGCGATCGATCTCGGCCAGCCGGGCCTCCGTGACCCGGTCCCGCCGGGGGCCGGCGAGCTGGCCGGCCAGCAGCAGCACGACGCCGATCGTCAGCACGATGAGGGCGATTTCCATGCCCGCCATCCAACCAGGCCGACGCCAGCCCCAGCCGTCGCGCCGCCCGGCCCAGCCGTCGCGCCGCCCGGCCCCGGCACGCTCGGCGGGCGCTGTGCCATAACGGTCGGATAACGGGCGCGAACCTTTCCGTACCCGCAGTGGGTCTCTGTGTCCGTCGGCTCCGCGGGGGGCCCGGGGAGGCAGCGCGATGGTGCTGGTGTGGAGGCGGGCGTGGGCCGCCCGGGGGCTGTTGTCCGCCGCGTTGGTGGCGGCCCTGGTGGCGGTGGCCCTCGTCACCGGGCTGGCCGACTACAGCCGGCGGGCCGTCGACGCGGGGCAGCGGGCCGTGCTTGCCGCGTCGCCCGCCCAGGAGCGCAGCCTGCTGGTCAGCGGCTCGGGCGGCCCCGACCGGGCCGCCTTCGCCGCCCGGGACCGGGCGGTCCGCGACCGCTTCGCCGCCGGGCTCGGCGGGGCGGCGGCGACGGTGCGCGGGGCCCGCTACGGGACGGGGCGGGAGCTGACCGGCGACCTCGGCGCCGCCCGGGTCGGCGACGACCCGGTCTTCGCCGAGCTGACCACCCTGGAGGACCTGGCCGGGCACGCCGAGCTGGTGGCGGGGCGGCAGCCCCAGGGCGGGGCCGTGCCGACGCAGGTGCTCCTGCCGGAGCGGGTCGCCGGGGTGCTCGGCCTGACCGTCGGCGAGCGGGTGCCGCTGCGCGACCGGGCCACCGAGCGCACCGGCGAGGTGGAGCTGGTCGGCCTCTTCCGGCCGAGGGACCCCGCCGGGTCGTACTGGCGGCTCGCGCCGGGCGCCGTCGCCGCAGGCTCCGAGACGTCGTACGGGCCGTTCCTGCTCGATCCGGCCGACTTCGACCGGACGTTCCCCGGCACCACCTCGGCGGCCTGGCTGGTCGAGCCCGACCTGGCGGCGGTCGGGCCGGGCCGGCTGGACGCCGTGCGGCGCGCCGTCGCCACGGAGGTCGCCGACCTGCCCGGGGCGACGGGCCTCGGCGCCTCCGCGCAGACCGTCACCACCATGGACCGGCTGATCGACCGGCTGACCCGCGCCGACCTGGTGGGCCGGTCGTCGCTGCTCACCCCGCTGCTGCTCGTCCTCGTCCTCGGCGGGTACGCGCTGGTCCTGGTGGCAGCCCTGCTCAACGAGGACCGCCGGGGGCAGACGGCGCTGCTGCGCGCCCGGGGCGCGGCCCGGGCACAGATCGCCGGGCTGGCGGTGCGGGAGGCCGCCCTGGTGGTCCTGCCGGCCGCGCTGCTCGGGCCGCCGATCGCCGCCGAGGCCCTGCGCCGGATCGGCCACGAACAGGGCTGGTCCGAGCTGACCGCCCCCGGCGGCACGACCCTCACCTGGGCGGTCGCCTCCGCCGCGGCGGCCGGCTGCCTGGTGGCCATGGCGCTGCCGGCGCTGCGCCGTGCCGGCACGTACGTCGCCGACATGGCGGCCCGGTCGCGGCCGGGCCGGGGCGCGGCGGCCCAGCGGATCGGCGTCGACCTGGCCCTGGTCGGCCTGGCGGTGCTGGCCTGGACGCAGCTGCGGCGGTACTCGTCCCCGCTGGCCGGCGCCGACGGCCGGCTCGGCGTCGACCCGTTGCTGGTGGCGGCGCCCACGCTCGGCGTGCTCGCCGGTGCCGTCGTCGCGCTGCGCCTGCTGCCACCGGCGGCCCGGCTCGCCGAACGGTTCGTCGACCGGCGGCCGTGGCTGGCCGCGACGCTGGGCATGTGGCAGGCGGGCCGCCGGCCGCACGCCGGTCCGGTGCTGCTGCTCGCGCTCGCCGTGGGCGGGAGCACCCTGGCCTGGTCGCTGGTGACCACGGGGGAGCGGTCGCACGTCGACCAGGCGGACTTCACCGTCGGGGCCGACCTGCGGCTGGTCGAGCGGTCCGGGGCCGCTCCTGCCGAGCGGGCCGGCCGCCTCGCCGCCGCGCCCGGCGTGGACCGGGCGGTGCCGGCCTGGCGCGACGACATCCGGGTGGGCCGCGAGGACCTGCCGGTCAGCGTGCTGAGCCTGGACGCGGCGGCGGCGTCCGACGTGGTCCGGTTCGACGAGCGGCTCGCCGGCGAGCCGCCCCGGGCACTCTTCGACCGGCAGGTACGCGGCCGGGCCGCGCCCCTCGGCGTCGAGCTGCCCGCCGCCGCCCGCCGGCTCGCCGGCACGGTCGCCACCCCCGTGGCCAATGCCGTCAGGCCGCACCCGGTCCGGGTGTCCGTCCTGCTCACGACCGCCGACGGGGGCGCGTGGAAGCTGCCGCTGGCCAGCGCGGGCAGCGACGGCCGGCCCGTGCCGGTGGCCGTGGACCTGCCGGACAACGGCGGCCGGGCCTACCGGCTGGCCGGGTTCGACGTCGACGGCGGGCCGGCGCTCGGCTCCGGCTACCGGCTGGAGGTGACCGGGCTGCGCACGCTGGACGCGGCCGGCGCGGCCAGCCCGGTGCCGCTGGCCGGCGACTGGGTGCCCCGGCTGGACGACCCGGGAAGCGCGGAGCCGGCCTGGTTCGCTGACGGCGTGCTGCGCGCCGGCCGGAAGATGGAGCGCGTCGCGGGCGGCCGGTTCGCGACGCAGCCGACCAGCCGCTTCGCCGTGGTGCCGGCCGGCACGGGCCCACCGGTCCCGGCGCTGATCACGCCGCAGGTGGCCCGCGCGCTGAGCGTCGGGCGGGGCGACACGCTGGACGTCGGCCTCTCCGGGGTGACGCTCACCGTCGAGGTGGTCGGGGAGATCGACGCGGTCCCGGCCAGCGGCGGGGCGGCCGGCGGCATGCTGCTGGACCTGCCGGCGGCCACGGACTGGCTGCTGCGGGCCACGGGCACCGTCCGCCCGGTCTCGGAGTGGTGGATCCGCACCGGGACCGGCGAATCCGCCGAGGCGGCGCGGGCGGCGGCGGACCTGCCGGGGGTGACCGTGCTGGACCGGCGGGTGACGGCGGCGGAGGCCGGCCGCGACCCGTACTGGCTCGGCACCCGCACGGGGCTGCTCGCGGCGGCGGCGGGTTCCGTCCTGCTCGCCCTGGTCGGGCTGGGCGTGGACGTCTGGGCCACCGCGCGCCGACGGATCGGCGAGCTCGCGGTCCTGCACACCCTGGGCGCACCGGCGCGGCTGCTCGCCCGCGCCCTGCTCACCGAGCAGACCTTCCTGGCCGGCATCGGCGTCGGGGTCGGGCTGCTGGTCGGTGCCGGGGTGGGCGCCACCATGGCACCGCTGGTGGTGCTCACCCGGTCGGCGGACCGGCCGGTGCCGGAGGCGGCCTTCGCGCTGCCCTGGCTGCCCGTCGCCGGCACCGCCCTCGGCCTGCTGCTGGCGGCGCTCGCGTTCAGCACGGTGATCGCCTCCGGCGTCCGCCAGCGCGTCGCGGCGGCCCAACTACGGATCGGCGGAGAGCGATGACTAGGGGCGACACCAAGGGACCTCGGGCAGCGGTGTTCGGCGGCGGCGGGACCGCGCTGGCCGGGGCCGTCCGCCGGGTGCGGGCGTTCGCGGGGCAGTTCCTCCTGCTGGGGCTGCTGGCGCTGGTGGCCGCGCTGCTGGTGACCGCGGTTCCGCGTACGGCCGACCGGCTCGCCGAGCAGGGGCTGCGGGAACACGTCGCCGGCCGGCCGGCCGCCGAGCGGGACCTCACCCTCACCGCCCCCGAGCTGCCGGCCGGGGGCGGCGGGGTCGTCACGCCGGTCACCGCGGACCGGGGCCAGGAACTCGACAGGCTCCAGGCGGGCCTGCCCGAGGCCGTCCGGGAGGCGGTGCAGAGCCGGTGGTTCCTCGCGGAGACCGCCTTGAGCCGGCTGACCGGGCCCGACCTCGCGGCGAAGAACTACCTCGTCGTCGCCCGGCTCCGCGCGGCGTCGGGCGTCACCGGGGCGGCCACCCTGACCGAGGGACGCTGGCCGGCGGAGGCGGTGGGCGCGGCGCAGCCCGTCGAGGTCGCGCTGGCCGCCGACACGGCCCGCAAGCTGAACCTCCGTGCGGGCAGCCGGCTGCGGTTCAGCGGCGCCGACGGGGAGTCGCTGCCGCTGCTCGTGGCGGGCGTCTTCGAGCCCGTGCGCACCGGGGACGGCGTCTGGAACACCCTGCCGTCGGCGCTGCGGGTGACCGAGCCGGCCGGCGACGCGGAGCCGTACGAGATGGTGGCGCTGACCAGCGACGCGGGCCTGGACGCGGCGATCGCGACCGGCGTGCCCGTCCGGTTCTCCTGGCGCTACCGCCTCGGCGGCCTGGACGTGGCCGGCCTGGGCGCCGTCATCGACGGCGTACGGCGGCTGGAGCGCACGCCCCCGGCCGGGCTGAGCGTCACGCAGGCCGTGGACGTCCCGCTGCGGCAGTTCCTCGACGCGGTCTCCGCCGCCCGGACGCTGCTCGCGGTGATCGCCGCCGGGATGTTCGCCACCGTGGCGGGGCTGATCGTGCTCGCGGCCCGCCTGGCGGCCCGCCGCCGGGAGGCCGAGTTCGCCCTGCTGGTGGCCCGGGGCGGCGCACCGACGAGCGGCGCGTGGCGCAGCCTCGCCGAGTCGGCGCTGGTGGTGCCGCCGGCCGCGGCGCTCGGCTGGCTGCTCGGCCGGTTGCTGCCCGGCTCGGCGGCGGCGGGAACCGACTGGCTGGTCCTCGTCGCGGCGGCGCTGGCCACCCTGGCCCTGCCCCTGGCGACGCTGGGCCGCTCGGCCCTGCCGGGCGGCCGACGCGACCTGTCCGGCCGCCGCGCCGGTGGCCGTCGGCTGACCCTCGAACTCCTCGTCGTCGCCCTCGCCGTGCTGGCCGCGTTCCTGATCCGCCGCCGCGGCCTGAGCCCCGGCTCGGTCGATCCGCTGCTGGTCTCGGTGCCGGTGCTGCTGGCCGTCGCCGCCGCGGTGCTGGCGCTGCGGCTCTACCCGTGGCCGCTGCGGCTGCTCGGCCGCGTCGCGGCCCGCACGCGCGGCAGCGTGACGTTCCTCGGGGTGGCCGGGGCGAGCCGGTCGGCGGCCACCGGGCCGGTGGTCGTCGTCGTGGTCGCGGTCGCCACGGCGGCCTTCTGCGGGATCGTGGCGGGCGGGATCGAGGCCGGCCGGGACCGGACGGCCACCATCGCCGTGCCGGCGTCCGCGCTGGTCGACGGGGAGCGGCTGGCCCCGGACACCGGCGCGGCCCTGCGCCGGCTGCCCGGCGTGCGGCGCAGCACCCCGGTGCTGCGGGAGAGCGCGCTGCGGGTCGCCGACGCCCGGGGCGTCGACGCGGGCCTCGCGGCCGTCACCGTGCTGCTGGTCGACGGGCCGGGCCTGGCCGACACGGCGCGCGACGCCGGGGTGGCCGTGTCGGTGCCGCCGGTGCTGCGGGCGGGCCGGTCGCCCGGGCCGGCGCCCGCGCTCGTCTCCCCGGGGCTCGCCGCCGAGCTGGCCCACGCGGGCCTCGACGGGACGGCGCGGGTGGCCGTGCAGGGGTACGCCCAACCGTTCCGGGTGGCCGACACGGCCGACCGCTTCCCGCTGGTCCCGCCCGACGTCGACCGGTTCGTGGTGCTGCCCTGGCAGGCGCTGCCCGAGCCGCTGTCGTCCGGCCTGGCCGCATCCGGCCCGAGCGCACCCGGTCCGGCGTCTCCCAGTCCGAGCGCACCCGGTCCGGGGACGGCCGGTCCGGGCGCGTCCGGCCCGGTGCCGACGGCGTTCCTGGTCTCCGGCGACGGGCTCGACGTGGAGACGCTGCGGCGGGCGGGCGACGAGGGCCAGCGCCGCTACCAGACCGGCGGCAGCTTCGCTGCGGGGGAGCGCCCGCGCGGGGCCGAGGTGACCACCTGGCAGGGCGCCCGCCAGCAGCTCGGCGGCGGCGGCGCGAACGGCCTGCTCGTCTTCGGCTTCGCCGCCGGCGCGGCCGGGGGCGCCGCGTTCGGCCTGCTGGCGATCGCCTTCGCGGTGCTCGCCGGTGCGCGGACGCGGGGGCAGGTGCTGTCCCGGCTGCGCACCCTCGGCCTGTCCCGCCGGCAGTGGCGGGGGCTGCTGCTGGTGGAGCTGACGCCCCTGGTCGCCGCCGCGCTGCTCACCGGCGCGCTCACGGGGGCGCTGCTGCCCGTGCTGCTGACCCCGGCGCTCGGCCTGGCCGCGTTCACCGGCGGCGAGCCGGTCCGGGTCGCGTTCTCGCCCGGGCTGGTCGGGGCGGTGCTGGCGGCCGGCGCGGTGGCGCTGGCCCTCGCGGTGACCGTGGAGACGGTGAACAACCGCCGCATGCGCCTCGGCGAGGTGCTCCGGCTCGGAGAGGGGAGCTGACCGTGTGTGGACACGCGGCGGGGAATGCTGACGATGCGTGGAGAGGGATGCTGAGATGACAGCCACCGTGACGGCGTCCGCCGCGCCGGACCTGGCCACCCTGCAACGACGGGCCGCGCAGCGGGCGGCCGAGCGGGCCGGCGGGCACGACCGGCTGCGCGGGCACATCGTCTGCGACGGCCTGGTGCGGATCTTCAAGACCGACGGGGTCGAGGTGGTCGCGTTGCAGGGGCTCGACCTAATCATCGACCGGGGGGAGCTGGTCGCGATCGTGGGCGCGTCCGGCTCGGGCAAGTCCACCCTGCTGAACATCCTCTCCGGGCTGGACACCCCGACCGCCGGCATCGCCCGGGTCGCCGAGTACGACCTGCTCGCGATGTCCGCCCGCCGCCGGCTGAGCTACCGCCGCCGGATGGCCGGGTTCGTCTGGCAGCAGACCGGCCGCAACCTGCTGCCGTACCTGACCGCGCTGGAGAACGTCGAGCTGCCGATGCGGCTGGCCGGGCGGCGTCCCCGGCGGACCCGCCGGGAGCGGGCCCGCGAGCTGCTCGACCTGGTCGGCGTGGGCCACTGCGCCGACCGGCGGCCGGGTCAGCTCAGCGGCGGGGAGCAGCAGCGCTGCGCGATCGCGGTGGCCGTGGCCAACGACCCGGAGGTGCTCTTCGCCGACGAGCCGACCGGCGAGCTGGACGAGGCCACCGGCGCGGAGGTCTTCGCCGCGCTGCGGCAGATCAACGCGGAGCTGGGGGTGACGGTCGTGGTGGTCACCCACGACCACGCCGTGGCCACCCAGGTCCGCCGGACCGTCGCCATCCGCGACGGCCGGACCGCCTCCGAGGTACGCCGGACCGCGCGCATCGGCGCGGACGGCAGCACCGAGCTGGTCAGCGAGGAGTACGCCGTGCTGGACCGCGCCGGCCGGATGCAACTGCCGGAGTCCTTCGTCGACGCCCTGGCCCTGCGCGACCGGGTGCGGCTGACCCTCGAACCCGACCACGTCGAGGTGCGGCCGGGCGGCCGGGCCGACGCCGAACGGAGTGACGCATGAGCGAGCAGCAGCAGCCCGGTCCCCCCGTCGCCGGGTCGGCCGTGGCCCCCGGGACCGCCCCCGGATTCGCCGCGACCGTGGACGAGGTGGTGCGGGTCGACCGGGTGAGTCGCACCTTCGGCCGGGGTGAACGCGCGGTGCACGCCGTGCGGGACGTCTCGTTCGTCGCCGGGCGGGGGGAACTGGTCGCCGTCCGGGGCCGGTCGGGCGCCGGCAAGACCACCCTGCTGAACCTGGTCGGCGGCCTGGACCGGCCCGACTCCGGCCGGGTGCGGGTGGCCGGGCACGACCTCGGGGCGGCCGGCGAGCGGGAGCTGCTGCGGCTGCGCCGGGGGACCGTCGGGTTCGTCTTCCAGACCTTCGGGCTGATCCCGATCCTCTCCGCCGCCGAGAACGTCGGGGTGCCGCTGCGGCTGGCGAAGGTGCCCGCCGCCGAGCGGGAGGAACGGGTGGCGGTGCTGCTGGAGCTGGTGGGGCTGGGCGGGCACGCCGCGCAGCGGCCGTACGAACTCTCCGGCGGCCAGCAGCAGCGGGTGGCGCTGGCCCGGGCCCTGGCCAACGAGCCGGACCTGCTGATCGCCGACGAGCCCACCGGCCAGCTCGACTCGGAGACGGGCCGGTCCATCATGGACCTGCTCCGCGCCGTGGTGCACGCGCGCGGCATGACCGCCCTGGTCGCCACCCACGACCCGGCCCTCATCGACCTGGCCGACCGCACCCTCACCCTCCGCGACGGCCACCTGACCCCCACCCCCTGACCCGCCCCCGCCTCGCCCCCGCCCCCACCCGCGATCTTGCACTTGCGGCCCCTTCCGTGGGGCATTTGCGCCATTCGTCGGGGCCCAAAGTGCAAGATCGCCGCGGTGGGGGCGGGGTCGGGTCAGAGGGAGAGTTTCATGCCCTCGTGGGAGGCCACGAAGCCCAGGTTGAGGTAGAAGCGGTGGGCGTCGGTGCGGGACTTGTCCGTGGTGAGCTGCACCAGGGCGCAGCCGCGCTGCCTCGCCTGGTCGATCGCCCAGCGGATCATCTCCCCGCCCAGCCCCTGCCCTCGGCGGTCGGAGCGCACCCGCACCGCCTCGATGAGGGACCGCTGGGCGCCGTGCCGGCCGAGGCCGGGAATGTAGGTGATCTGGAGGCAGCCCACGACCGCCCCGCCGTCGTCGGCCACCACGAGATGGTTGCGCGGGTCGGCGGAGATGTCCGCGAAGGCCCGCTCGTACGCGTCGTCCACCTCGCCGACGTCGCGGGCCCGCCCGAGCACGTCGTCGGCGAGCAGGGCGAGGACGGCGGGCAGGTCGGCCCGGACCGCCTCCCGGAAGATCACTGTGCGCATGCCGTCAGCCTGGCACAGCGGCAGCGGCCGATGCCCCGGTCGTAGGCCGGGCACGCTGCCGTCACCGGGCCGGGCAGCGCAGCCCCTCCCGGGGCACCGTCAGCGAGATCAGGTACGCGTCCACCGCCTCGGTCACGCAGCGCGTCTGCGGGTACGCCGTGTGCCCCTCGCCCTCCCAGGTCAGCACCCGGCCCACGCCCAGCATCGAGGCCAGCGTCGCCGTCTGCTCGTAGGGCGTCGCCGGGTCGCCGGTGGTGCCCACCACCACGATCGGCGGCGCGCCGACCGCCTTCCCCGTCGGGTACGGGTCCCGCGCGCCGGGCCACTCGGCGCAGCCGAGCATGCCGACGGCGAGCGCCGGCCCGAACAGCGGGTAGGTCTGCCGCCACTGCGACTGGAGCTCGCGGATGCGCTGCACGCTGGGCTTCGCGGTCTCGTCGGTGCAGTTGACCGCGAGGTTGGCGTCGAAGAGGTTCGAGTATTTCCCGTCGGCGTCGCGGCCGGCGTACGCGTCGGCCAGCCGGAACACCTCGCCCGGGTCGCCGCCGTCCAGCCGCTCGATGGCGTGGGCCAGCTCCTGCCAGCCCGACTCCGTGTAGAGCGAGGAGATGACCGCGTAGAAGACCCAGCCGGCGGTGGCCTCCCGGCCGTCGGCCGCCCTGACCGGGGAGACCTTCGCCTTGTCGATCGCCGAGGTGACCGCCGCCCGGGCGTCCGGGGCGAGCGGGCAGCGCCCGGCGTTGGCCGCGCACCACCGGGTGAAGTTGGCGAACGCCCGCTCGAAGCCCTTCGCCTGGCCCTCCGAGCCGGCCACCAGGTCCTGCGTCGGGTCGACCGCGCCGTCGAGCACCAGGGCCCGCACCCGCTGCGGGTAGAGTTGCGCGTACGTCGCGCCGAGGAGGGTGCCGTAGGAGTAGCCGAGGTAGGTCAGCTTCTCGTCGCCGACCGCCGCGCGCACCGCGTCCATGTCGCGGGCGGCCTGCTCGGTGCCGTAGAGCGGGAGCTGGTCGCCGTACTTGTCGCCGCAGCCGCGCCCGATCCGCTCGTTGAGCGCCACGAACCCGTCGAAGGACGCCACGGACTCCGGGTCGGGGTCGTAGCCGAAGCTGGCGTCGAGGTCGGCGTCGGAGATGCACTTCACGGGGCTGGACCGGGCCACCCCGCGCGGGTCGAAGCCGACGATGTCGAAGCGTTCGGTGACCGACGGGGGCAGGCCGCCGAACGCCGGGCCGAAGGAGAGGTAGACGGCGGTGTCCACGCCGGAGCCGCCCGGGCCGCCCGGGTTGATCACCAGGGAGCCGATCCGGCCGCGCTGCTTCGTCGAGCGGGCCCGCAGCAGGGCGATCTCGAAGGTCTGCCCGGTGCCCGGCCCGGCCGTCGCGCCGCCGCCGGAGCCCCAGTTGCGCGGCACGGCGATGCGGGCGCACTCGTAGCGCATGTCGGGCGCGCGCCGGCCCACCAGGTCGTCGGCGACCTCGGGGCAGGCCCGCCAGGTCGGGGCGGTGCCCGGCGGGGCGGCCTCGCCCGCGCTCTCGGTGCGCGGGGCGAACGCGGGCAGCGTGCAGCCGGCGACGACCACGGCCGCGGCGACGAGCCCGGCGAGGGTCAGCCGGGCCCGGCGGATCCGGTCGGGAATGCGGGTCACCGGCGCGCCTCTCGTGCTCGTGTCGACTGATCCTGTCGACGCCCCAGGCTACGCCCGGCCCGGCGTGGGCTCGGCCGTCGCCGCCGGATCGCCGCGCAGGACCTGGTCGACGTCGTAGCGGATCGGGCGGTCGAGCTGGTCGTAGCCGCAGGACCGGGGGTCGCGGTCGGGCCGCCAGCGGACGAACCGGGCGGTGTGCCGCAGCCGGTCGCCCTCCATCGCGTCGTAGCCCACCTCGGCCACCAGCTCCGGGCGCAGCGGCTCCCACTCCAGGTTCTTCGTGCCCGTCCACCGGCTCACCCCGCCCGGGATGCGCTGGCCGCGCTCGTGGTCGCCGTGCACCCACGGGTGGTCGGGGCCGACCTCCCGGTAGGGGGCCAGCTCGTCCAGCAGCTCCCTGCGGCGGGCGGCGGTGAACGACGAGCTGACCCCGATGTGGTGCAGCACGCCGTCGTCGTCGTAGAGGCCGAGCAGCAGCGAGCCGACCACCGGGCCGGTCTTGTGCCAGCGGAACCCGGCCACCACCACGTCGGCGGTGCGGTTGTGCTTGACCTTGGCCATCAGCCGCTTGCCCGGCTCGTAGGGCAGGTCGGCCGGCTTGGCGATCAGCCCGTCGAGCCCGGCGCCCTCGAACACGTCGAACCAGCGGCGGGCCGTGGCCGGGTCGGTGGTGACCTGGGTGACGTGCACCGGCGGGCGCACCCCGGCCAGGGCCCGCTCCAGCCGGGCCCGGCGCTGCGGGTAGGGCTGGTCGGTCAGCAGCTCGTCGTCGACGGCCAGCAGGTCGAAGGCGACGAAGTCGGCGGGGGTCGTCTCGGCCAGCAGCTTCACCCGGGACGCGGCGGGGTGGATGCGCTGGGCGAGCAGCTCGAAGTCGAGCCGGGGCTGCCCGCCCGGGCCGTCCCGGCGGATCACGATCAGCTCGCCGTCGACGGCGCAGCGCTCGGGGAGCTGCCGCAGGGCCTGCTCGACCACCTCGGGGAAGTAGCGCGTCATCGTCTTGCCGCCCCGGCTGGCCAGCTCCACCTCGTCGCCGTCGCGGAACACGATGCAGCGGAAGCCGTCCCACTTCGGCTCGTACGTCGTGCCGGGGTCGGTGGGCAGCCGGGAGACGGCCTTGGCCAGCATCGGTTCGACCGGCGGGTTGATCGGCAGGTCCACGGCGACAGTCAACCAGACACCACCGACAGTCGTGAGGCGGATCACCGGCGGTGGTGGGGCGGCGTGTCCCCGCACGTCCCGTCCCCGCCCGCGCGACCGGATGGCGTTCGGCCAGCTCGGGGCTACCTTCGCCGGGTGCGGGAGTGGGTCTGCGGGTGCTGCGGGCGCTGGCGGGTCAGCGTCGAGCTGATCCACGGGCGGTACCGGTACCGCCTGGTGCGCCGTTACCCGGCCCGGTTCGGCGGCGGCAAGGACGTCCTCGGCGAGGTGGGCACGGTCGCCGAGCTGGAGGAGCTGCTGCGCCGCCGCACCCCGCTCACCCTGGCCGACCTCCACGAGGCCGCCTGAGCGCCGGCGCGCCCCACGGCCGTACCCTGGCGGGTGTCCCACGCGAGGAGGCCGCCGCCGTGCCCGAGCTGACCTACCCGCACGCCGGCGCGACCCGCGGCGGCGAGCTGCCGGCCGGGTGGCGGCACGTCCGGCACCGGGTGCCGCTGCCCGCCGGGTCCTTCGACGCGGCCGGCGCGGCGGTGCTGGGCTGGCGGCTGCACCGGGCCGCCGGCGTCCGGATCGACGCGACCGCGCCCCACGCCGCCCCCGGGGTCATCGTCGTCTCCCGGCTGGGCGTCGGCCCGCTGCGGCTGGCCGCGCCGTGCGCGGTGGTCTGGGCGGCCGACGACGACCGCCGGGCCGGCTTCGGGTACGGCACGCTGCCCGGCCACCCGGCGCGGGGCGAGGAGGCGTTCGTGGTGGAGCGCGACGACGCCGGGGCCGTCTTTTTCGAGGTGCGCGCGTTCAGCCGGCCGGACCGCTGGTTCATGCGCGCGGCCGGGCCCGCCGGCCGGGCCTTCCAGCGGGGGTACGCCTGGTGGCTGGGCCGCACCCTGCGCCGCCTGTGCGCCCGCCCCGCCGCCTGACGGCGCGGCCCGGTCCGGCGGTCAGTACCGGGCGAAGGAGCGGATCGGCATCCTCGGGCCGTACCTCGGGGCCTGCACGCCCTCGGCGGCGAGCAGCAGGCAGACCCGCCCCCGGTGCCCCCGGAACGGCTCCAGCAGCGCCAGCATCCGGGCGTCGTCGCCGCGCGGCTCGCCGGCCAGGGCCCAGGCCACCGTGTGGGGCACGTGGTAGTCGCCGACGCTTACCGCGTCCGGGTCGCCGTACGCGATCCGCACCACCTCGGCGGCCGTCCACGCGCCGATGCCGCCGATGGCGGTCAGCCGGCGGGTCGCCTCGGCGGCGTCGGCGCAGCGTTCCAGCCGCCCGGCCTCGGCGGCGGCCCGGCGCAGCGTGTCGGCGCGCTTCTGCTCCACTCCGAACGGGTGGAACGCCCAGTACGGCGCGGCGGCCACCGCCGCCGGGTCGGGCGGCAGCAGCAGCGGCTGCATCGGCCCCGGCGCGGGCTCGCCGAAGTGGCGCACGATCGCCGCGTACGCCCGGTATGCCTCCGTGCCGGTGACCTTCTGCTCCAGGATCGCCCGCAGCGCCCGGGCGAAGACCTGGCCGGTGGCCGGCATCCGCAGCCCGGAGTGCCGCGCGGCGAGCCGGGCCACCACCGGGTGCGCGGCGGCCCGCTCGGCGAACCCGGTGAGGTCGTCGCGGAGCCCGGCGACGGCGTCGGCGCGCTCGACGACCCAGTCGGCCCCCGGGCCGTACCCCTCGGCGAGCAGTTCTCCGGCGCCGGCCGGGCGCAGCGCGAGGGTGGCGGGGCCGGCGGGGGTGCGGGCCGCCCACCAGAACGTGCCGGCGGCGATCCGGGCGCACGGGTCGTAGGTGCTGAAGGTGAGCGCCCGCACCGACGCGGCCAGCCGGTAGCCGGCGGGCGGGCGCAGCGCCCGGCGGGCGGAGGGTTCGCTCACGCCGTCACTCTGCCACGGTCCCCGCCGGGCGAGCCGCGGCGGTCCCCGCCGGGCGAGCTGCGGGGGAGCGCACGGCCGCAAGGAGCGGCACCGCCGACGTGGGGAACGTCGGCGGTGCCTCCTTGCCGGAGCGGAGCGGCCGGAACCGGCCGTGGGGCGCGGGGTGGGGGGACCTCGGCGGGCGCGGTTGCTGGCGTCAGCGCGCCCGCCGCCCTCCTCCGCTCCGAAAGGTCCGGCGGATCGCGGCGCCGGCCCATCCTCTTCGGGGGCCGGCGCCGCGGCCGGGACGCGGCGTTGCCGGTACGCCGGTCCGGTTCACGGCGGTGGTCGGTCGTGCCCTCCCCGGCCGCGACCGACCACCGGGTCGGTCAGTACGAGTAGCCGGAGTCCGCCGCGCCCGCGTCGCTGGACGACGGCGGGGCGACCGCCTTCGGGGTGCCGGTCGGCAGGCATTCGAGGTTCTTCTTGCCGTCGGGCTGGGCGACGAACCAGGTGCCGCCGACGCCCTGGCCCTTCCACTGGCCCGGCTTCTTGTCGCCGATGTAGCGGTACAGCGGCCAGCCGCCCAGGGTGATCTGCCGGGTGCCGTCCTGCCGGGTGATGGTGCCGACCTTGTCGTCGGAGACGCCGCTGAGCTGCGGGCTGCCGTCGGTCAGCGCGGGCGGCCACACCTCGGCGCACTTGTCCACGCAGTTGGACGCGGGCGGGTCGTCGGAGTCCTTGTCGAACCGGTAGAGGACCCAGCCCTCCTCGTCGGTGACCACCTTGCCCATCCGGGCCACCTTCTTGCCGACGAGCTGGTCGGTCAGCTCGACGTCGGCCGGCGGCGCGGCGTCCGGGGCCGCGGTGGTGGCCGCCGCGTCGGGGGAGGCCGAAGCCTCCGGTTCCACTGCCGCGGTGGGCTCGGCCGCGGCCACGGCGACCGGCTCGGCCGCGCTCGAGTTCGCTCCGTTGTAGCCTGCGGGAGCGCAGGCCGTAAGTGCGACCATGGCGCTTGCGACGATGACGGTGCGCTTCAGCTGTGCCACGTGCCCTCCTCATTCTTTGCAGTTCGCCGATTGGTACGGGCCGGCCGGCTGTCAAGGTTGAAGGAATAACAGTGGTCAATTTCACTTATCTCGGTTGAACCATTTTCGGCCGCCGCGCGTACCGCCGGACAACCCCTCCGGCGAACTGCGGGCACGCCGAATCGGCGCCGGCCGCGACAGCGACCGACGCCGATTCGGGTACGCGTGCTACATCGGCACCTGCACGAGCGGGCTGGCCACCCCGCTGGCGTCCACCGACTGCACCATCAGCTTGGCGATGTCGTCCTTCGGCACGGAGGTGGCCCCGCTCAGCTCCAGCGGCAGCGGATTGGTGGTGGTGCCGTAGCCGCCCCCGGGCACCGACCAGGTCGACAGGACCTCGGTCGTGCCGTTCTTGCGCACCACCATCAGCCGGCAGGTGCGCGGCCCCGGCAGCCGCTTGAGCTGGAAGTCGATCCGGGTGCCGAAGTCCTTCGAGATCAGCCACATGTTGAGCTGCACGCCGGTGGACGCGTCGACGGCCGTGAACGGCTCGCCCTCCTGCTCGTTGCCGCCGGTGCCCGGGTCGTTCGGGTCGGTGCTCCTGCCCGGGCTCGGCGTGCCCTCGACCGGCGCGGACACCGTCGGCTGCGCGCCGATCCGCGGCGGGGCGTCGCCGCCGGCGACGCTGGCGATGCCGACGCCGGTGAGCCCGCCGAACACCACCACGGCCGCGGCGCTGGCCAGCACCTGCCGCAACCGGGTCCGCCGCCGGTGCGCCCGCACCGCGACAAGCGTCCGGTCCAGCAGGGCCGGGTCGGTGGCGGTCTGCTCCAGGGCCGTCATCGTCTCGCCGTCGATGTCGGAGAGCAGCCCCACCACGGGAACCATCGTCTCCAGCTCCGCGGCGCACGCCCAGCATGTGGCGAGGTGCTCCTCGAACCGCTCGGTGTCGTGCTCGTCCAGCACGCCCAGCGCGTACGCGGCGACGTCCATGTGATCTGCCCGGCTCATTCCGTCACCCCCCTCTCCTGCAGGGCCGTGCGCAGCGCGCGCAGGGCGTAGTAGACCCGCGACTTGGCGGTGCCGAGCGGCAGGCCCAGCTCCTCCGCCGCCTCCGGCACCGTCCGGCCCCGGAAGTACGTCGCCACCAGGATCTCCCGGTGCGACTGACTCAGCGTACGCAGCGCGTCGGCCACCGTCATGGTGCGCAGCACCCGGTCGGTGCTGTCCGACTCGGCGAAGGCCGTCAGGTCCCGGTCGTACGTCTCCGCCGGGCGGGCCTGCTCACTGCGGTGCTCGTCGATGGCGATCCGCCGGGCCACCGTCACCAGCCAGGGCCGCAGCGAGCCCTGCCCCTGCGCGCCGAGGCGGTGGGCGTTGCGCCAGGCCCGCAGCAGCGTCTCCTGCACGATGTCCTCGGCGCGCTGCCGGTCCCCGCCGGTGAGCCGCATCACGAACGCCAGCAGCGGCCCGGCGTGCTCCGCGTAGAGCAGCCGGATCAACTGGTCGGAGTGGCTGGCCTCAGTGGACACGGCCTGGTGCCGCCCGGGTGCCGATCGCGGAGACACCGGGCCATTCTGGCCATCGGCGGGGCGAACGTCGACCCCCCGGGTCGACCTGGACGAGCGGGACTGCGGCTGTGCGCGGGCGGACATCCAGTCCACCCTGACCGCGTCGCCGTGCCAGCCGGCCGCCACCGCATGCATGCAGACCTCCGGGTGTCCGATGACATCAGCCCGACCCCCACCGGGCATGGCCGCCCGGTGATACGCACCGGACGGCCCAGCGGATCAACGGCGTACCGAAAAAATTCCCGGCGGGGGCGGAGTGGAGTCGGTGGCGTCGGCATCGCGCACCACGGCGGCCCCGCCGGCGAACCGGTCCAGCTCGTCGCCGGCCAGCACCCGGCCCGGGAACCAGTCCCCGGCCGCCCGCCGGGTCAGCGCCGGCACCGGCGGGTCCACCCGGCCGGCGACCAGCACCAGGTTGCCGTAGCGCCGGCCGCGCAGCACCGCCGCGTCGCCGACCAGGCAGGCCCGGGGCAGCACCGCACGCACCGTGGCCACCTGCGCGCGGGCGTGCCGCAGCGGCGGCCCGTCGGCCACGTTGGCCAGGTACCAGCCGCCCGGGGCCAGCACCCGGGCCACCTCGGCCGCGTACTCCACGCTGGTCAGGTGCGCCGGGGTGCGGGCGCCCGCGAAGACGTCGGCGACCACCACGTCGTAGCCGGCGTCGCGGGTGGACTCCAGTGTGGCCCGCGCGTCGGCGACCCGCACCCGCAGCCGGGGGTCGGCCGGCCAGGGCAGCTCCCGGCGCACCAGGTCGACCAGGGCGGCGTCCACCTCGGACACCCGCTGGGTGGAGCCGGGGCGGGTGGCCTGCACGTACCGGGGCAGGGTCAGCGCCCCGCCGCCGAGGTGCAGCACCCGCAGCGGCGCGCCCGCCGGTGCGATCAGGTCGAGGGCGGCGGCGAGCCGCCGGACGTACTCGAACTCCAGGTGGGTGGGATCGGCGAGGTCCACGTGCGACTGCGGCGCGCCGTCGAGCAGCAGGGTGAACGACCGCGGCCGGTCGGCGTCCGGGACCAGCTCGGCCTCGCCGGTGTCGACCCGCGCGGTCACCCGGCCCGTGCCCCGGCGGCGGCCCATCAGACGCGGGGGCCGCGGCCCCGGGCCGCGGCGGTCAGCGCCCGGTGCAGCAGGCGGGCGTCGCCGAGCAACGCCCGCAGGCGGCGCTCCAGGCCGGCGATCGGGACGAGGTTCTGCGGGGCGCGCGGGTCCTTGTACGGGGTGGACGCGAACCGGGGCAGCGTGACCAGCGACAGGTCGGCCAGCGCGAACGCCTCGGACTCGGCCAGCTCGGCCGAGCACTCCACCCGCACGATGCCCGCCCACGGCGCGCCACCGGAGCCGGGCAGCCGCAGATACCACGAGTAGCCGCCCCAGGCGGTGACGAGCCGGAACACCGGTGACCGCTGGCCGGGCCGCAGCCCGGTCACCACGGCCGTCAGCCGGGCGTCGAGGTACTGGCTGTGCTGGGTCTTGACGTAACCCAGGGTGCGGGGCAACTGCCGGCGGCTGCGCAGCGGGCCGTCGACGACCAGCAGGTCCCCGTCGACCCGGGCCGCCCCGGAGACCTCCACCTCCAGCGCGGTCAGCGGCCCCTGCACGGCCGCCTGGAGCTTGTTGAGCTCGCCGGTGCCGCCGACCCGGTGCACCGGGTAGCGCACCGTGCCGGCGCGCACCTCCCGGGCCGACGGGCTGGCCGTGAACAGGCCCCGCCGCACCTGGGCACCGGCGAGCCGCGCCGCGCCGCGCTCCAGGTCGCAGCGGACCACCCCGGCGGCGTACGAGGCGGCCACGCCCGGGAACGACGCGCCGTCGGCCTCCGCCGTCCACACGCTGGCGTCGATCCGGCGTACGCCGTCGACCAGCAGCACCACGTCCGGGGCCCGGACGCCGGGCCGGACGTCGATGGCCCGCCAGTCCACCGCCGGCAGCTCCACCTCGGCGTCGACCTGCTGGCGGCTCGGCGTGGCCGGCCCGCCCGGCGCCGCCTCGAAGGACGCGCCGTAGCCCGGATCCCAGGCGTCGACGAACAGCTCCGGCGCCTCGCCCACCGGGGCGACCCCGCCCGGCCCCGCCCCGCCCGGCCCCCAGCCGGTCGGGCCGCCCCCGCCCGGCCCCGTCACAGGCCGGTCCGTTCCACCCGGGCGGTGCGGGCGTCCTTGCGGACCTCGAACCGGACCGGGATGCGTTCGGCCAGCGCCGGCACGTGGGTGACCACGCCGACCATCCGGTCGCCCCGGGCGGCCAGGCTCTCCAGTGTGGCCGCCACCGTGTCCAGGGTCGCCGCGTCCAGCGTGCCGAACCCCTCGTCGAGCACGATCGACTCCAGGCTCGCCGCCGTGGTGGACAACCCGGCGAGCTGCTCCGACAGCGCCAGCGCCAGCGCCAGCGACGCCTGGAACGTCTCCCCGCCGCTGAGCGTGCGCACCCCGCGCCGCAGCCCGGCGTCGTGGTGGTCGACGACGAAGAACTCGCCCTTGTCGTGCACCAGGTCGTACTGGCCGCCCGACAGCTCGCGCAGGATGCCCGACGCGCCGTCGACCAGCAGGTCCAGCGCCTCGGCCAGCAGCCAGCGCTCGAAGTTGTTGGCCCGCAGGTGCCCGGCCAGCGCCCGGGCCACCCGAGCCTGCCGCTCGTGCCCGGCCCGCTGCTCGCGCAGCTCGGCGGCCTGCTCGCGGCGCTCCACCAGCCGCCGGTGGGCGGCCTCGGCGCGCTCCACGGCGACGGTGGCCGCCCGCACCGGGTCGTCGGTGGCGGCCAGCCCGGCGGCGGCGAAGACCCCCGCGATCCGCTCCTGCACGGCCGCCACGGCGGCCTCCGCCCCGGCGACCGCCTCGGCCAGCCCCGGCCGGTCCGCGCGCCGCCGGGCCGCCTCCCCGCCGGCCCATTCCGTCAGCGCCGCCCAGGCCGCGGCGACGTCGTCCCGGTCGGCGGCCGGCGGGCCGAACCGGGCCAGCCCGTCGCGGGTCGCGTCGAAGTCCCGCCACGCGCCGCGCAGCCGCTCCTCGGCCGCGTCGAGGGCCCCCCGGGCCCGCCGGGCGGCGTCGCGCCCCGCCCGCACCGCGCCCGCCGCGTCGTCGAGGGCCTTGCGCAGCCGGGCGTGCTCGGCCAGGTCGTGCCGCAGCGCCGCCGGGGTGGCGGCGCCGGCGAGCTGGTCGTCCAGCTCGGCCAGCCGGCCCCGCAACTGGTCGTGCTCGGCGCGGGCCCGCAGCAGCACCCGCTCCACGTCCCGGGCCGCCGCGTCGCGCTCCTGCACCACCCGCTGGGCCGCCTGCACGGCCGCCCGCGCCGCCTTCCCGGCGGCCGTGGCCCGCGCCACCGCCGAACCGGCCGGCACCGCCGGCACCCGGGGCACCACCTGCTCGCAGACGGGGCAGGCCGCCCCGTCGACCAGGTGCGCCCGCAGCGCCACCGCCTGGTCGGTGGCCTTGGCCTCCTCGTGCGCCCGGAACGCCGCCTCCAGCTCCGCCTCGGCCCGCTGCGCCGCCGCCCGCGCCGCGTCCAGCGCGGCGACCGCCGCGTCGTGCTCGGCCTGCGCGGCCGTCACCGCCGTGGCCACCGACCCGGCCTGCCCGGCGAGCCGGTCCCGGTCGGCGTGCGCCTTCAGCAGCAGCCGCAGCGCGCTCTCGTCGCCCGCGCCGGCCAGCTCGCCGCGCAGCTTCTCCTCGCGTTCCTCGGCCAGCGCCACCGCGCCCGCGGCCTCGCCGACGCCGGCCCGCGCGTCGGCCACCGCCCGGGCCACCTCGGCCATCCCGCCGGGGGCGCGCACCGCGTCGAGCACGGCCAGCTCGGCGTCGAGGGCCGCCAGCGCCGCGTGCGCGTCCCGCGCCGCCGCCCGGGCCGAATCCCGTTCCGGTACGGCCGCCGCGACCGCCCCGGCCAGCTCGTGCGCCCGCCCGATCTGCTCCTGCGCCTCGGCCAGCGCCGCGTCGTCGACGTCGGCGAGCCCGCCGAGGACCCGGTCGACCGCCTCCAGCCGCGCCTCGGCCTGCCCGGCCCGCTCGGTGGCCCGCCGCTGCACCTCCTCGTAGACGCCGAGGCCGAGCAGGTTCACCAGGATCTGCTGCCGGGTCGCCGGCCTGGCGTGCAGGAAGTCGGCGAACTGCCCCTGCGGCAGCACCACGCAGCTGGTGAACTGCTCGTACGGCAGCCCCACCGCCTCCAGCACCGCCCGGTCCATCTCGGCCGGGGTGCCGGCCACCACCTCGCCCAGGTCCTCCGGGCTGAGCCCGGTGTCCAGTTTGGTCACGTCGAATCCGGCCGGCATGAGCTGCAAACCGGCGTTGGCGGTCTTGACGTTGCCCCGGCCGTCGCGGCGCACCACCCGGGTCGCCACGTAGCGGTCCCCGGCGGACTCGAAGACCAGCCGCACCCGCGCCTCGGTGGCGGACGGGGCGAGCGCGTTGCCCAGCCCCCGCGTCCCGCCCCAGCGGGGCACCGTGCCGTAGAGGGCGAAGCAGATGGCGTCCAGCACCGTGGACTTGCCGGAGCCGGTCGGGCCGACGAGGGCGAAGAAGTCGGCGTCGGTGAAGTCGACGGTGGTCTCGTCGCGGAAGACGGTGAAGCCCGCCATGTCCAGCCGCATCGGGCGCATCAGCGGTCCACCTCCTCGAACAGCTCGTCGAACAGCTCCCGGACGTCGGCGTCGTCGTGCCCCCGGCTGTCGAGGTAGTCGGCGAACAGCTCCCGGGGCGAGCGGCCGGCCCGCTGGGCGGTGCGGGCGCCGCTGCCGGGGGCCGGCATCAGCTCCGGGTCGATCCGGATCTCCAGGGCGCGGGGCAGCAGCTCCTGCACCTCCTCCCGCAGCCCGGCCCGGGGCTGCTCGCGGACGAACACCCGCAGCCAGCCCTCCGGCGGGGCGGTCTCGGCGAGCTGCGCCAGGGTGCCCCGCACCGTGCGCAGCGGCACCGCCGCCGGCACCGGCACCTCCCGGATGCGCGCCGCGCTGGTCGCGGTCACCTCGACGACCGTCACCGACGGGACGTTCTCCTGCTCGCCGAAGTCGACGGCGAGCGGGCTGCCGCTGTAGCGGATCGGGCAGGGCCCGGACACCCGCTGCGACCGGTGCAGGTGACCCAGCGCCACGTAGTGGGCGGTGCCCGGGAACACCGTCGCCGGCACCGCGTAGCCCAGGACGGTGTGCGCGTCGCGCTCCCCGCCGCCGGTGGCCGCCCCGACCACGGTGAGGTGGGCGGTGACCAGGTGCACCCGGTCGGGCTCGTCGAAGCCCTCGGTGAGCCGGCCGAGCACCCGGCCCAGGTGGTCGGCGTACGTCTGCACGGCCTCGGCGGCGGTCAGCTCGTACATCTCCACGGCCCGCACCGCGTAGCGCTGGGACAGGAACGGCAGCGCGGCCACCCGCCAGCGTTCCCCGCCGGCCGTCGTGCCGTCGATCACGTGCTCGTCGGGGTTCTCCCGCACCCCGCCGCGCAGGGTGATGCCGGCGGCCTCGGCCCACGGCCGCAGCGCGTCGAGGGCCTGCCCGTTGTCGTGGTTGCCGCCGATGGCCACCACGTCGGCGCCGGTGCGGCGCAGCGCGGTCAGCGCCCGGGTGACCAGCCGGGTCGCCTCCGGGGTGGGCGCGGCCGTGTCGTAGAGGTCGCCGGCGACGATCACCAGGTCGGGGCGCTCGGCGTGGGCGACCTCGATCACCCCGGCGAGGACCTGCTTGTGCTCCTCGGCCCGGGACTGTCCCTTGAGCACCTTGCCGACGTGCCAGTCCGAGGTGTGCAGGATCTTCATGACCGGTGCCCCCTAGAACGGGATGTCGTCGTCGCTCGTGCCGCCGCCGGAGCCGACCACCGCGAACGGGTCGGCCGCCCCCGTGATCGACCGTAGCGTCTCCGAGGGCGCCCGACCGGCCTCGGAGACGCGGGTGGCCCACGCGGGGAAGGGGAACTCCAGGCAGAGCGGGACCGGGATGTCGGGCTGGTTGACGAACATCGTGCCCGGCTTGGCCAGCAGCGCCCGCTGCCGCTGGGCGGGCGGCAGGAAGCCGTACTCCGGGCGGGACGCCTCGGCCGGGTCGAGCCGGCCGACGACCCGGATCGCCGAGTTGGTGACGATGCGCCGCTCCACCTCGCTCGCGGTCTGCTGCGCGCCGACCAGGATCACGCCGAGCGAGCGGCCCCGCTCGGCGATGTCGAGCAGCACCTCCTTGATGGGGGAGGAGCCCTCGCGGGGGGCGTACTTGTTGAGCTCGTCGAGGACGACGAAGAGCAGCGGCTTGGCCGTGCCCGCCTTCTCCTTGCGCTCGAACTCGCTCTTGAGCGTCACGCCGACCACGAACCGCTGCGCCCGGTCGGGCAGGTTGTGCAGGTCGACCACGGTCACCTGCGCGGACTCGCTGGTGTTGATGCTGTGCGGGCGGCGGGTGGCCAGGTCGCCCCGGATCAGCCGGCCCAGGTCCTTCTTGCTGCCGATCAGCCGGCGGGCGAACGCGTTGACCGTGCCCAGCCCCACGGCGCTGCCGGCCCAGTCGCCCCGGGTCTCGTCGTCGTTGAGCTGCTCGACGATGTGGTCGACCAGGTCGGTGTAGGAGCCGAGGCGCACCCCGTCGACGCTCACCCCGCCGTCGGCGGGCTGCGCGTGGCGGGCCAGGTGGGCGGCGACCGAGTGGACGACCATCGTGTACTGCTGCCGCTCGTCGTCGGCGTCGGCGAAGACGTACGGCAGGAGGCGGTCGGCGCAGAACTCGCTCAGCGTCCAGTAGAAGCTGTCCACCCCGGTCAGCCGGCTGCTCACGTCGGGGGTGCCGGAGGAGTCGCCGACCCGGGGCGGGGCGTAGACCCGCACGTCGGGGAACGCCCCGGCGCTGAGCCCGAGCCGGGCGTAGCCGGCGCGGGTGGCGTCGTCGAGGCGGGTGTTGGGGTGGTCGAGGAACAGCAGGTCCTCGCCCTTGACGTTGAAGATCAGCGCCTTGGCGTTGACCGCGTCGCCGCCGAGCACCCCGGAGCGGAAGACGGAGTAGAGCAGGAACGTGGCGAAGCTGGTCTTGGTGGCGACCCCGGAGATGCCGGAGATGGAGACGTGCGCGCCCCGGGTGCCGTCGAGGAAGTCGGCGTTGAGGTAGACCGGCACCCCGTCGCGGCCCATGCCCATCGGGATGCGCCGCTCCATCCGGTCGAAGTGCAGCGCGCGGGCCCGCGCGTCGCCCTCGGCCCGGTGCACCACGGCACCGGGCGTGGGCGGAACGTAGACCTCCGGGTCGACCCGGGTGGTGGTGATCTCGGCGGCCTCCTGCACCATCGCCGGCAGGGTGCCGTCGGCGATGGCGAAGACGTCCGAGTCGAACTGGGCGCCCTCGTGCCGCGCCCGCACCTGGGTCACCACCCCGGCGATGGTCACCGGCTCGCGGTCGGGCATCTCGCGGCGGGTCACCACCACGTCGTCGAGCTGGAGGTAGCTGCCCGGGGCCACGGCCGTCCAGAACGTCAGCGGGGTGGCGTCGGCGGTGCCGAGCACCCGGCCGACCCCCTCGCCGGGGCCGGCGGACCCGTCGTCGGTGATCGGCAGGCTCTCGGTCATCGGCCCGCTCCCGTCAGCTGGTCGTCTCGGTCACGGCACACGAGGAGCATCCTGCCGCAGGGATGTGACAGGTTGCCACGCGACGCGGCGGACGCCACCTCTCGCCCGGTACGCGATCACTCGTCGCATTCCTCCGAACGCGCACGGTGTCGCAAAACTTCTCGCCGCGGAGGTGACAGAAAGCGGTTGCTCGGCGCAACAATGGCACCGGCACCCATCGAGGATCTTCGTTCCGTCGATGTTTCGGGGTGCCCCTGCGGCCCGCCACCTGCGGGCCGTGGGCCGGCCCGGCGGCCACCACCGCCGGGTCACCGCCGGTCGGCACCCCCTTCCGACCGGCCGTCGATCGAAGGCAGGAGCCTCATGCGTCGTACCACTGTCCTGGCGGGCCTGGCCTCGGCCGCGCTGCTGGCCACCGCCGTGCCCGGCGCGGCCGTCGCCGCCCCGGCCGCCGCCCCCTCCGCCGACGCGTTCACCCGCGCCGTCGCCCAGCTGAAGTCCCACGCCGCCGACGCGCTCGCCGGCGACGGGCAGAGCTTCACGCTGAAGAACGTCGCGACCGACGCCGACGGCACCGAGCACGTCCGGCTGCACCGCTACCTCGACGGGCTGCCCGTGCTCGGCGGCGACCTGGTCGTGCACCTCGGCAAGGGCGGCGCCTGGCGCGGCGCCAGCCAGACGCTCACGGCCGCCCCGCGCCGCGCCGCCCGCGCCGCGCAGCCCGCCGTCGGCGAGGCCGCCGCCGGCCGCGCCGCCCTGGCCGCCTCCACCGCCACCGCCCGCCGCGTCGACGGCGCCCAGCTCGTGTACGACGCCGACGGCGCGCACACGGCCCTCGCCTACGAGGTGGTCGTCGGCGGCGTGTACGCCGACGGCACCCCCAGCGAGCTGCACGTGCTTGTCGACGCCGCCACCGGCGGGGTCCGCGGCTCCTGGGAGGGCGTGCAGCGCGAGGGCACCGGCAACACCCTCCACTCCGGCACCGTGCCGCTGGGCACCACCGCCTCCGGCAGCACGTACCAGCTCACCGACGGCGCCCGGGGCGGCCACAAGACGTACGACCTGAACGGCTCCACCAGCGGCACCGGCGCCCTTGTCGCCAGCGCCAGCAACGTCTTCGGCGACGGCACCACGGCCAACCGGCAGACCGCCGCCGCCGACGCCCACTACGGGGCGGCCGTCACCTGGGACTACTACAAGAACACGTTCGGCCGCAACGGCATCCGCAACGACGGCGTCGCCGCCTACAGCCGGGTGCACTACAGCAACAACTACGCCAACGCGTTCTGGAGCGACTCCTGCTTCTGCATGACCTACGGCGACGGCGGCTCCGGCTTCGCCCCGCTGACCTCCCTGGACGTCGCCGGCCACGAGATGACCCACGGCGTCACCAGCAACACCGCCGGCCTGGTCTACAGCGGTGAGTCCGGCGGCCTCAACGAGGCCACCAGCGACATCTTCGGCACCCTCGTGGAGTTCTCCGCCGCCAACGCCAGCGACCCCGGCGACTACCTCATCGGCGAGAAGCTGCGCAGCACGCCGCTGCGCTACATGGACAAGCCCTCGAAGGACGGCTCCTCGGCCGACTGCTGGTCCAGCCTCCTGCGCTTCAAGGACGTGCACTACTCCTCCGGCGTGGCCAACCACTTCTTCTACCTGCTCGCCGTCGGCAGCGGCGCGTCTGCGTACGGCAACAGCCCCACCTGTGACGGCAGCACCATCACCGGCATCGGCAACGCCAAGGCCGGCGCGATCTGGTACCGCGCGCTGACCACCTACATGACCTCGCGCACCAACTACTCGGGGGCCCGCGCCGCCACCCTGTCGGCCGCCGCCGACCTGTACGGCGCCAGCAGCGTCGAGTACCGGACCGTCGCCGCCGCCTGGACGGCCGTGAAGGTCGCCTGACCCACCCGGTACGGCGGGGGCGGCGACGTCCCCGCCGTACCGGAACCCCCGCGCCCCGGCCCCGCGGCCTGCGCCCCGGCTACGGACCGGCGGCCGGTGCGCGGGTCGGGGTCGCGTCGGCGTCGCGGGCGTAGCGGAGCAGCAGCACGCCGTCGGCGGCGGCCAGCACGTGCCGCAGCGGCAGTTCCCGGTGCCCGCCGGCGGGCCCGGCCGCGATTCGCCCCGGCCCGGCCCCGGCGAGCAGCGGCGCGACGGTGAGGCAGACCTCGTCGACCAGGTTGGCGGCGGTGAGCGCGCCGAACAGGTGCGGGCCGCCCTCGCAGAGCACCTGCCCGAGGCCGCGCCGGCGCAGCTCGGCCAGCCCGGCGGCGAGATCCACCCGGTCGGTCCCGCAGCGCACCAGGTCGGCCACCTCGGCCAGGCCCGGCGGCGCCTCGGCGGCGGCGTGGGTGAGCACGACCGGGCGCACCGGCGCGTCGGCGAAGGCGGCCTGCGCCGGATCCAGGTCCAGCGAGCCGGAGACCACCACCAGGGTCGGATACTCGGCCAGCCCGTGCGCGCGCCGCCAGGCCCGCCGCGCCGCGTCGAGCCGCACCGCGCCGTACCCCTCGTGCCGCAGCGTCCCGGCGGCCACCAGCAGCCCGTCGCAGAGCATCCGCAGCAGGCCGAAGACCCGCTTGTCCGGCGCGCCGGAGAGCCCCGCCGAGTAGCCGTCGAGCGAGACCGCGCCGTCGACGCTGGTCACGAAGTTCACCCGCAGGTGGGGACGGCCCGCCCGGCCGTACAGCGCGGTCAGCTCCGCGTCGTCCAGGCCGGCCGCCGACGGGGCCGGCCAGAGGCGCAAGATCGCGGCTCCGGCGCTCATTCGCCGGCCGGACCCGTGACCGGAGGGGTCGGTTCGGGGGTACGGTGCTGGCAGTCGCACCACTTCCGGCCCGGGCATTCGTCGTGCCGCCGTTCCCGGCAGGCTCGGCAGATCATGCGGGCAGCCTATGTCGTGGAGGGAGGGGGCAGCACATGCCACGTCAGATCTTCCAGCTGAAGGTGTCCCTCGTCGGGGTCCAGCCGCTCGTCTGGCGGCGGGTGCTGGTCCCCGCCGGTTACACGCTGGACCGGCTGCACCGGGTCGTGCAGCACGCGATGGGCTGGCGCGACTGCCACCTGCACTCGTTCGAGATCGACGGCACGCAGTACGCCGAGCCCGACCCGGACGGGGAGCTCGCCGTGCGCGACGAGCTGGACGTGCGGCTGGACGCGGTGCTCGGCAAGGGCAGCCGCTTCCACTACACCTACGACTTCGGCGACTGGTGGGAGCACGACATCGTCGTCGAGGACGCCGTCTCCGCCGACCCGGACGAGCGGTACCCGACCTGCCTGGCCGGCGAGCGGGCCTGCCCACCGGAGGACGTCGGCGGCCCCGCCGGGCACCAGGTGCTGCTGGCCGCGCTCGCCGACCCCGCCCACCCGGAGCGCGAGCGGCTGCTGGACTGGGCCGGCGAGGCGTACGACCCGGACGCCTTCGACCCGGCCCGCGCCGCCACCCTCCTGCGCCACCTCTGCTGAGGTGTGCAAGGAAGGGCCCCTTGTTAACGCTTTCTGTAGAGGAAGGGCCCCTTGTTAACGCCACGCTGGGCGGGGTGGTGGGGACGCCGACGGCCGGGCCCCTTGGTGGTCGGGGGTCCGGCCGTCGGCACATGTGCGTGTGCGTGTGTCAGCTGTTCCAGTGTTGGGTGACGAGGTCGGCGGCCTGCTGTTCCCACTGCGCGTACGCGTCGGGGTACGCCGACACCTGCACGGTTTGGGCGGCGTCGGTCAGGGCCTTGTCCTGCCAGCCGTCGACCTGCCTGAGGCCCTTGAGGAACGCCGTGGTGGCGTACTCGGGGTCGGTGATCTGCTCCGGCGAGCCCCAGCCGCTGGACGGGCGCTGCTGGAACAGGCCCAGCGAGTCGTGGTCGTTGCGGTCACCCAGGTGACCCAGGTTCTGCAGCTTCGACTCCTGCAGGGCGGTGCCGATCGAGATGACCGCGGCCCGCTCGTCGAGGCCGGCCTTCTTCGTGGCGGCGATGATGGCCTTGGCGTTGGCGGTCTGTTCGGTGTCGAGGTCGATGCGCGACTGCGCGCCCTGCACGCCGTGGGGGATGAGCTTGCCGGTGTCGACCCCGGCGGTGGGCTTGTCGGCCTGCACGGCGGCGACGGGCCGGGCGTCGACCGCGCTGGTGCCGGCGTCGGGGGTGGTGGTGTGGAGGGGTCCGGCGGCGATGCCGCCGGCGAAGGCGAGTCCGGCGATGCCGAGGATGCTCTTGCGCAGGATGGTCGTGTTCATGGGGGTGTCTCCAATCCGGGGGTCGGCGCACCCCACGCCCGCAAGGGGGGACGGTGAGGGGGTGCGCGAGCACCACGTCGAGGCGCCCGAACAACGAACTCAGAACGAACGAGGGGGTGGCTGCCGTGCGGCGCCGGGTCCGGGTGTAACGACCGGCGGCCGGCCCGCATTCCGGGGGGCGACGACACCCAGGGTGCGGGGGCTGCTTCGGTGGTCCGTCAGGTGTAACGACCCCGGCCCGGCCGGGATTCCGGCCCGGGGGTGCCGCCGGTCACCACCCCAGCCCGCCCCGCCCCGCCCCACCCCACCCCGGCCCGGTCCGCCGAGGCCGGACAAACCGCCCAGCCCGGCCGGGGGTGACGGGATGTCGGGCAGATGGCGGTGTCAACGGCGCGGGATGCCGCCACATCCCCGACATGACGCCTCCGGTGGGCGGCCACCGGCGGGTCACGCCGCCTTTGACGCGCCGTAGCGATAGTTCCGACACACGGCGGTAACGATCTGGGAACGCTCCCAACGGCTTATTGACACCCTGGGGACTCTCCTCCAGTCTCATGGGAGCGCTCCCGGGGCTGTGTCGCGGATCTCTCCGCAGCGGCGCCGAGTGTCGACCGTGGGCTCCGGCCGTCGGCCGCGAGCGCCTGCACAGCACCCCCCACCACATGACACAGCCTCACCACCGAAAGAGGGGTCTCGGATGAGCGTCCCAATCCGTCGCCGGCGGCTCGCGGCCATCGCGCTCGCGTCCGTCGCGATGATTGCCACCACTTCAGCCTGCGGCAGCGACGACTCGGACTCGGGCAGCAGCGACGGCCCGATCAAGCTCGTCGTCGACGTCTTCGGCGACCAGGGCTTCGGCTACGACGAGCTCTACAAGCAGTACGAGGCGGAGCACCCGAACGTCAAGATCGAGCAGCGGGGCAAGGGCCTCGGCCTGACCGACTACAACACCCGCCTCACCCAGCAGATCACCGCCGGCGCCGGTGCCGGAGACGTGGTGGCCCTCGAGGAGGGCACGATCGTCCAGTTCTACGCCCAGGCCAACAAGTTCGTGAACCTGGCCGACCACGGCGCGAACGACCTCAAGTCCAACTACCTGCCGTGGAAGTGGGAGCAGGGCACCACCCCGGACGGCGCGGTCCTCGGCCTCGGCACCGACGTCGGCTCGATGGCGCTGTGCTACCGCAGCGATTTGTTCAAGGCCGCCGGCCTGCCGACCGACCGCGAAGAGGTCGGCGCGCTCTGGCCGACGTGGGACCAGTTCATCGCCACCGGCCAGAAGTTCGTCGCCGCCGACAAGAAGCACAAGTTCGTCGACTCGGCGACCAACTTCTACAACGTCGTGCTGATGCAGACCGCGGGCAACGGCTCCGGCTACACCTACTACGACAAGAGCAACAAGCTGGTCATCGGCGAGAACCCGGACGTGCGGACGGCGTACGACCTCACCACCAAGATGATCGCCGCGGGCCTGTCGAACAACCTCCAGTCGTTCTCGAACGAGTGGAACGCCGGCTTCAAGAACGGCACCTTCGCCACCATCGCCTGCCCCGCCTGGATGACCGGTGTCATCAAGGGCCAGGCCGGTGACTCCGCCGCCGGCAAGTGGGACGTCGCGAAGGCCCCCGGCAACGGCGGCAACTGGGGCGGTTCCTTCCTGGCCGTGCCGAAGTCCAGCAAGCACGCCAAGGAGGCCGCCGAGCTGGTGAAGTTCCTGACCAGCGCCAAGGGCCAGATCGAGGCGTTCAAGAAGGTCGGCAACCTGCCGTCGTCGCCGCAGGCCCTGGCCGACCCGGCCGTCGCCGACTCGACCAACGAGTACTTCACCAACGCCCCGGTCGGCAAGATCTTCGCCGCCGGTGCGAGCGAGCTGAAGCCGGTCTACCTCGGCCCGAAGAACCAGGCCGTCCGTACCGCGGTGGAGAACACCCTGCGCGCCGTCGAGCAGGGCAAGCCCGCCGCCGAGCAGTGGGAAGCAGCGCTGAAGAACGGCGAGGCCGCCGGTAAGTGACCGGCCGGACCGACCACGGGTGGCGTCGACAGGCGACTGTCGGCGCCACCCGCGGTGCCCGGTAAGCCCGGTGCGCCCGAGTGGCCGGGCCGGCAATCCTCCGGCGCCGCCCGCGCGGAAGGCCGGCAACTCCCCGGCCGCCCACGCGGAAGGCCGGTAACCCCCCGGCGCCGCCCGCGCGGACGGGTCGCGCCGACCGACGAGAAGGACCGTCGATGAGCCTGGACCTCCACACCGCAGCGCCCCCCGGCGGGGGCGGTGAACCCGCCCGCTCCGCCCGTGCCGCGCACCGTCGCCCGGCCCCTTTCACCCGGCTGGACCTGAAGTTCTCCCCGTACCTGTACGTCCTGCCGTTCTTCGTGATCTTCGCGGTCTTCAGCGCGTACCCGATCATCTACACGGTCTGGATCGCGCTCACCGACCGGTCGCCGCTGAACGCCACGATCAGCTTCGTCGGCCTGGACAACTTCGTCGAGCTGCTGACCGACGACCCGCAGTTCTGGAACGCGGTCGTCAACACGTTCGGCATCTTCCTGCTCTCCACCGTGCCGCAGCTGATGCTGGCGCTGGTGCTGGCCAACGCGCTGAACCGGAAGCTGCGGGCGCAGACCTTCTTCCGGATGGCCATCGCGATGCCGATCATCACCTCCACCGCCGTGGTGGCGCTGATCTTCTCGATGATCTACGCCAAGGAGTTCGGCCTCGCCAACTGGCTGCTCGACCTGGTCGGCCTCGACCCGATCGACTGGCGGGCGAACCGCTTCGCCTCCTGGTTCGCCATCTCCACCATGGTCGACTGGCGCTGGGTGGGCTACAACGCCCTGATCTACCTGGCCGCCATGCAGTCGATCAGCAAGGACATGTACGAGGCGGCGGCGCTGGACGGCGCGTCGCGGCGTCGGCAATTCTGGTCGATCACCATCCCGCAGCTCCGCCCGACGATCATCTTCACGTTGATCGTCTCGACCATCGGCGGGCTCCAGCTCTTCACCGAGCCGCTGATGTTCACCAGCGGCGCGGGGGCGCTCTCCGGCGGCTCCGAGGGGCAGTTCCAGACCATCACCATGTACCTGCTCGACGTGATGAACACGCGCTTCCGCTGGGGGTACGCCGGCGCGGTCGCCCTCGTGCTGTTCCTGCTCATCGCGCTGGTGTCGCTGGTGAACTACCTGCTCGCCCGCCGCATCAGTTCCGACAAGTGAGGGTTGCGCCCAGATGACGACCACGACGCTCCGCCCACCCGCGCGCCCGTCCGGCAGGCCGCCGCGCGACGCGCACAAGGCCGACCGGATCTGGAAGGCGACCCCGCTGACCTGGGTCGGCCTGGTCCTCGGCGTGATCCTCTCGCTGTTCCCGTTCTACTGGATGATCGTCATCGCGTCCCGGACGAACGACGCGGCCAACTCCTGGCCGCCGCCGTTCCTGCCCGGCGGCAAGCTCGGCGAGAACATCCAGCGGGTGCTGGAGAACGGCGACGCCAACATCGTCAAGGGGCTGATGAACTCGTTCCTGGTCTCCGGGACGATCACCATCGCCACCGTCTTCTTCGGCTCGCTGGCCGGTTTCGCCTTCGCCAAGCTGCGCTTCCGCGGCAAGAACGCGATGCTGCTGATCATCCTGGCCTCGATGATGGTACCGATCCAGCTCGGCGTGCTGCCGCTCTACATCCTGATGGCCAAGCTCGAGTGGCTGAACACCATGCCGTCGGTCACCGTGCCGTTCCTCATCGGCGGCTTCGGCATCTTCATGATGCGCCAGTACGCCGAGCAGGCCGTGCCCAACGAGCTGATCGAGGCCGCCCGGGTGGACGGCTGCTCCACCTGGCGCGTCTACTGGCACGTCGTCGTCCCCGCGCTGCGGCCGGCGGCGGCGGTGCTGGGCCTGCTCACCTTCATGGAGCAGTGGAACCAGTTCTTCTGGCCCTTCGTGGTGCTCGCCGACCCGGCCAACCCGACCGTGCAGATCTCGCTGCGCAGCCTCAACACGGCCTACTTCGCCGACAACTCGCAGATCTTCGCGGGCACGCTGGTCGCCACGTTGCCGCTGTTCGTCGTGTTCGTCCTGTTCGGCCGCCAGATCATCGGCGGGATCATGGAAGGTGCCGTCAAGTCGTGAGCGATCCGACCCGTCCACCCGCCGTCGCCGTCCTCGACCAGGGCGCGGCCCTCACCTTCCCGCCCGGCTTCCTGTGGGGGGCCGCGACCGCGGCGTACCAGATCGAGGGCGCGGCCACGGCGGGCGGCCGTACCCCCTCGATCTGGGACACCTTCAGCCACACGGAGGGCCGGACCGTCGGCGGGCACACCGGCGACGTGGCCTGCGACCACTTCCACCGGATGCCCGACGACGTGCGGCTCATGGCGGAGCTGGGCCTGAAGTCCTACCGGTTCTCGGTGTCCTGGCCGCGCGTGCAGCCGGGCGGCTCGGGTCCGGCCAACGCCGAAGGGCTGGACTTCTACCGGCGGCTGGTCGACGAGCTGCTGGGCCACGGCATCGAGCCGTGGCTGACCCTCTACCACTGGGACCTGCCGCAGCCCCTGGAGGACGCCGGCGGCTGGCCGGCCCGGGACACCGCCGGCCGGTTCGCCGACTACGCCCGGCTCGTCGCGGACGCGCTCGGCGACCGGGTGCGCTACTGGACCACGCTCAACGAGCCGTGGTGCTCGGCGTTCCTCGGGTACGGCTCGGGCGCGCACGCGCCGGGGCGTACCGACGGGGCGGACGCGGTCCGGGCCGGGCACCATCTGATGCTCGGGCACGGCCTGGCGGTCCAGGCGCTGCGGGCGTCCCGGCCGGACGCCCAGCTCGGCATCACCGTCAACCTGTATCCGGTGACCCCGGCCACCGACTCGCCGGCCGACGCGGACGCGGCCCGGCGGATCGACGGGCTGGCGAACCGGTTCTTCCTCGACCCGGTGCTGCGCGGGTCGTACCCGGCGGACCTGCGGGCCGACCTGGCTGCGGTGACGGACTTCGGGCACGTGCGCGACGGCGACCTGGCGGTCATCTCGACGCCGCTGGACCTGGTCGGGATCAACTACTACAGCCGGCACGTGGTCGCCGCCCCGGTCGACGGGGAGCAGCCGGAGGCGTACTGGCGGGCGCCCACGTGCTGGCCGGGCAGCGAGGACGTCCGGTTCGTCACCCGGGGTGTCCCGATGACCGACATGGACTGGGAGATCGACGCCCCCGGGCTCGTCGAGACCCTGGAACGGGTGCATCGCGACTACACCGACCTGCCGCTCTACGTGACCGAAAACGGTTCCGCTTTCGTTGATACTGTGGTCGACGGTCAGGTCGACGACGCCGACCGGTTGGCCTACTTCGACTCGCACCTGCGGGCGGCACACGCGGCGATCGGTGCAGGGGTGCCCCTGCGGGGCTACTTCGCGTGGTCGCTGATGGATAATTTCGAGTGGGCCTGGGGTTATGCCAAGCGCTTCGGCATGGTGTACGTCGACTACGACAGCCAGGTCCGCATCCCCAAGTCCAGCGCCAGGTGGTACGCCGAGGTGATCCGACGCAACGGTCTGGCCGCACAATAGGGCACACGGCCAGCCAGTACGGGCGGTCCCGATGCCCGTCCCCCCACCCGGGGGGCGCACCGGGCCGCCCATGTCGGAGGAGCAGACGATGACAACGCAGCGCACCCGGTCGCTCGGGCGCCCGACCCTTGACGCGGTCGCCGCGCGCGCCGGCGTCGGGCGCGGCACGGTCTCCCGGGTGGTCAACGGCTCACCCCAGGTGAGCCCGGAGGCCCGGGCCGCCGTGCAACAGGCCATCGCCGAACTGGGGTACGTGCCGAACCGCGCCGCCCGGGCCCTGGTGACCCAGCGGACCGACTCGGTGGCCCTGGTCGTCTCCGAGTCCGGGGACCGGGTCTTCACCGAGCCGTTCTTCGCCGGCATCGTCCGGGGGATCAGCTCGGGCCTGCTGGAGACCCCGATGCAGCTCTGGCTGGCCATGGCCCAGTCGCCGGTGGAGCGGGAACGCGTCGAGCACCACCTCACCAACCAGCACGTCGACGGCGTCCTGCTGCTGTCGCTGCACGACTCCGACCCGCTGCCCACCCTGCTGGAGGAGCGGGGCCTGCCGACCGTGCTGGGCGGCCGGCCGGCGCGGATGCTCCAGCCGGGCGCGCAGCCCGCGTACTACGTCGACGTCGACAACGTCGGCGGCGCCCGGCACGCGGTGGAATACCTGTTCGCCCGGGGGCGGCGGCGCATCGCCACCATCGCCGGCACCCAGGACATGGGCGCCGGCCTGGCCCGGTTGACCGGCTACCGGGAGGCCGTCCAGGCCACCGGGGCCGGCCTCAACCCCGACCTCATCGCGTACGGCGACTTCAGCGAGGGCAGCGGGGCGGCCTGCATGCGCCGGCTGCTGGAGGTCTGCCCGGATCTCGACGCGGTCTTCGTCGCCTCCGACCTGATGGCCTTCGGGGCGCTGCGGACGCTGCGCGAGGCCGGCCGGCGGGTGCCGGACGACGTGGCGGTGATCGGCTTCGACGACGCGCCGGTGGCCCGGCAGGCCGAGCCGCCGCTGACCACCGTCTTCCAGCCGGTCGAGGAGATGGGCCGGCAGATGGCCCACCTGCTGGTGTCCCGCATCCGGGGCGAGGACATCCCGACCGACCACATCCTCCTCGACACCCACATGGTCCGCCGCGCCTCCGCCTGAGTGGGCCCACGGCCCGACGGGGAGGCGGGCTGTCTGATTGATCCGGCCTGGCGTCATCTGGGAAGTCCCGGGCCGCCGGTCGGTATCACCGCTTTGTGCGGCCGGCTCCTGAAGTCGAGACCATGCCGGTGCGGGGAGTCCTCCGGGCCGGCGTCACCGTCGACGGGAGACCGCTGTGATGGCAATCCTCGGAAGCCGCGCCCGCCGCCTGGCCCTGACCCTGTGCGCCGGGCCGCTCCTCGCCGGCCTGCTGGCCACCGCCACGGGCCCGGCCGCTGCCGCCCGGGCGGCCACCGCCGGACCGGCCGCGAAGCCCGCCCGGATCATGTCCGTCACCGACGTCTGGATGCGGGACGCCGTCGACGACGCCGGCCTCCAGCCGTACCCGGCCACCAGGGTCTGGGCCAGCCCGGACGTCAAGGTCTGCCCGACGCCGGTGGAGTGCGCGACCAGCGAGTTTCCCGTCGCCGGCTCGACCAGCCACATCTTCGTCAAGCTGCGCAACCCCGGGCCGTACGGGTCGGGCACCGACAGCGGGACCCTGCGGTTCTACCGGACGAACCCGGGCGGCAGCCTGTCCTGGCCGCTGGGCTGGATGCCGGTCGCCTCGCGGGCCGTCACCGTGCCCACGGGCGTGACGACGGTGCAGGTCGCGTGGACCGCGGTGCCCGGCCCCGGTCACTTCTCCCTGCTGGCTGTCTGGGAGTCGCCGAACGACCCGCTGCCGTTCATGACCGCCGACACCCTGACCAACGTGCGCTACAACAACAACATCGCCTGGCTCGACCTGGTGTCGGTCTGAGCGACCCCGCGGCGACGCGCCCGGTCAGGCCCAGCGGCGCAGCTCCCGCTTGGCCAGCGAGGAACGGTGGACCTCGTCCGGGCCGTCGGCGAGGCGCAGGGTGCGCGCCTGGGCCCAGAGCCCGGCGAGCGGGGTGTCCTGGCTGACGCCCGCGCCGCCGTACCCCTGGATGGCCTTGTCGATCACCCACTCCGCCATCGCCGGAGTGGCGATCTTGATCGCCTGGATCTCGGTGTGCGCGCCCTTGTTGCCGACGGTGTCCATCAGCCAGGCGGTCTTGAGCACCAGCAGCCGGGCCTGCTCGATGCGGACCCGGGACTCGGCGATCCACTCGCGCACCACGCCCTGCTCGGCCAGGGGGCGGCCGAACGCGATCCGCTGGTTGGCCCGGCGGCAGAGCAGCTCCAGGGCCCGTTCGGCCATGCCCACCAGCCGCATGCAGTGGTGGATGCGCCCCGGGCCGAGGCGGGCCTGGGCGATGGCGAAGCCCGCCCCCTCCGCGCCGATGAGGTTCTCCACCGGCACCCGTACGCCCGTGAAGTCGATCTCCGCGTGGCCGCCGTGCGGGGCGTCGCTGTAGCCGAACACCGTCATCCCGCGCCGCACCGTCACGCCCGGGGTGTCCCGGGGGACCAGGACCATGCTCTGCTGGCGGTGCCGGTCGGCCCCGGGGTCGGTCTTGCCCATCACGATGAAGATCTCGCAGCGCGGGTCCATCGCCCCGGACGACCACCACTTGCGCCCGTCGATCACGTAGGAGTCGCCGTCGCGGACGATCCGGGTGGCGATGTTGGTGGCGTCGGAGGAGGCCACCTCCGGCTCGGTCATGCAGAACGCCGAGCGGATCTCCCCCTCCAGCAGCGGAACCAGCCAGCGGTCCCGCTGCGCCTCGGAGCCGAACTCGGCGAGCAGCTCCATGTTGCCGGTGTCCGGCGCGGCGCAGTTGACCGCCTCCGGGGCCAGGTGCGGGCTGCGCCCGGTCAGCTCCGCCAGCGGCGCGTACTGGAGGTTGGTCAGGCCCGCGCCGTAGCGGGGGTCGGTGAGGAAGAGGTTCCACAGGCCGCGCTGCCGCGCCTCGGCCTTCAGCTCCGCCAGCACGGGGGAGCGGGCCCACGGGTCGCCGGCCGCCGCGACCTGCGCGGCGTGCACCGCCTCCGCCGGGTGGACGCACTCCTGCAGGAACGTGCCGAGCCGCGCGCGCAGCTTCTCGGTGCGGGCGTCGAACTGGAAGTCCATCACTGCTCCCTGACTGCGCGCAGACCATGCTCCACCAGCGGCGCGACCATGTCGCCGATCCGGTCGAAGCCCCCGCCGAGCGTCTGCCCGAGGGTGTGCCGGTAGTGGATCCCCTCGCAGATCACCGCGAGCTTGAAGCAGCCCAGGGCGACGTGCCAGTGCAGCGGGCCGACGTCGACGTCGCCGCGCCCGGCGTACCGCTCGATCAGCTCGCGCCCGGCGGGGAAGCCGGCGCGCGGGCCGAGCCCGTCGGCGACGGGGTTGCCGGCGGCGGCGTCGCTGTCGCCGAGCACGTCCCAGTACGTCAACAGGAGCCCGAGGTCGGCCAGCGGATCGCCGAGGGTGGCCATCTCCCAGTCCAGCACCGCCCGCACCGACACCGCGCCCCCGGTGGCCGTGCTGGCGTCGACCGTGGCGAGCAGGTTGTCCAGCCGGTAGTCGCCGTGCACGATCCGCCCGGCGTTCACGCCCTCGGGCACCGAGGCGGCGAGCGCGTCGCGCAGCTCGTCGATGCCGGGCAACGGGCGGCTGCGGGACCGGTCGAGCTGCCCGGCCCAGCGCCGCACCTGCCGGCCGAGGAAGCCCTCGGGGCGGCCGAAGTCGGCCAGCCCGACGGCGGCCGGGTCGACCGCGTGCAGGTCGGCGAGGGTGTCCATCATCGCCATGGCCAGGCCGCGGCGCTGCCCGGCGGTCAGCGCGTCGGTCTGTGACCGGCTGCGGAACACCTCGCCGTCGACCTTCTCCATCAGGTAGAACGGCGCGCCGAGCACGGCGGTGTCCGTGCAGAGCAGCAGCGCCGCCGGCACCGGCACGGCGGTCGGGGCGAGCGCGGAGATGACCCGGTGCTCCCGGGCCATGTCGTGCGCGGTGGCGAGGACGTGGCCCAGCGGCGGCCGGCGCAGCACCACCTCCCGACCGCTCGCCCCCGCGCCGGCCCGCAGGGCGTACGTCAGGTTGGACTTGCCGCCGGCGATGAGCCGGGCCCGCAGCGGCGGGCCGGCCAGCTCGGGGCGGTGCACGGCCAGGTGGGCGGCGAGCCGGTCGAGATCCAGACCTTTCGGGGCGTCCGCACCGGGGCCGGTGCGTGGGTCGACGACGGCCGGATCGGTCATCCGACTAGTTGATGGCAGCTCACGCACCTTGTCAAGGTGGGATTTTCCCCTGGGACACGGCACGGCAACAGGGACGAAATGGTCAACCGGCAGGCTGGTGCCCAGCCTGCCGGCCGCCCTGCGCCGGCCTGCCGAGCGGAGGGACGATCATGTTGCTGAGAGTTCGGGTGACCCTGCCGGACCGTCCCGGCACGCTCGGCCAGGTGGCCCGCACGCTCGGCGTCTCCGGTGCCGACATCGTCCAGGTCGTCGTCCTGGAACGGCTCGGCGGGCGGGCGGTCGACGACTTCACCGTGGTGTGGCCGGGCGCATCCCGGGTCGAGCGGCTGCTCGCCGGCCTGGCCGCCATCCCCGGCGTGCGGGTCGACGGCGTCTGGCGGGCGATCGGCGCGCCGACCACCACGGGGCAGGACGCCGAGCTGCTGGCCCAGGTGGCCGGCAACCCGGCCGACGGCCTGGCCACGCTGGTCGACGCGGTGCCGGGGCTGCTCGCCGCGGACTGGTCGGTGGCGGCGGTGGTCCCGCTGGACTGGGCCTCGCGCACCGGCGGCGGGGGCGGCGACGCCACGGTGGCGCACGCGAGCTGGCGGGTGCCGGTCCCGCCCCGTCTGCCCGAGATCACCCCGCTGCGGGCCCGCGCGATGACCGCGCCCGACGGCACCCACTACGCGATCGCGCCGTTCGGCCGGGCCGGCCTGGTGCTGGTGGTGTCCCGCGACCACACCGAGGCGCTGAGCCCCGCCGCGTTCCACTCCACGGAGGTGGACCGGCTCGCCCAGCTGGTCCGGGCCAGCGCGGTGATCCTCGGTGACCGGCTGGACCTGGTGGGCGCGCCGCCGGTGGTGGCCGGCGGCTGAGAAGACTGTCGGGCCCCGGTGCGGGGTCCGTCAGCTGGAGCCGGGCCCCGGTGCGGGGCCCGTCCGGCGGCACCAGTGCGGGCCCGGTCGATGCGACCGGGTCCGCACTGTCGTTCCCCTCGCCTGCCATCGAGCGGCGTGGCCAGCGTCACCACCTGTGGTGCTGGTCATGCGTGCGGTTCCCGCCCCGTCACCACCGGGCAACGGGCCCGCAACAGCCGGCCGGCATCGTCGTAGGCGGGTGAAGGGAGACAACCATGGCGCTGTGGCGGATCCGAGCCACCGTGGACGACCGGCCGGGCTACCTGTCGGTCCTCACGGCGAGCCTCGCGTTGCGGGGGGTCAACATTCTCACCGTGCAGGTGCACACCACCGAGGTCGGCGCGGTCGACGACTTCCTCGTCGACGCCCCGGACACGCTCGACGAGGCGGAGCTGATCGCCGCCGTGGAGCGGGGCCGGGGCCGGGACTGCTGGGTGGCGCGCAGCGAGGCGCGCGGCCTCGCCGACCAGCCCACCCGGGTGCTCGGCCTGGCCACCCGGCTGGTCCGCGACCCCGACGCGGCGGGGGAGGCGCTGCGGACGCTGCTGGGGGCCGACGAGGTCACCTGGCGGCCCGTCACCGTCGCGGGGGGCATCACCGGCACGACGATGACCCTGCCCGACCCCACCGGCGGGTCGTACGAGCTGCGTCGGGCCGCGCCGAGCTTCACCCCGGCCGAGTACGCCCGCGCCCAGGCGCTCGCCGAGCTGGCGGCGACCGTGGGCCGGCGGGAGGCCGACCAGCTCACGCTCGTCCTGCCCGACGGCGCGGAGGCCGTCGTCCGCCCGGCGGCGGCCGGTGACCTGACCGGCGTGCTGGAGTTGCACCGGGCCTGCTCGGCAGGCACCCTGCACCGCCGCTACCTCGGCGGGGCGGCGCTGCCCGCGCCGGCCCGCCTGGCCCGGCTGCTGGAGCCGGCCCAGGGCCTGACCCTCGTCGCGACGGCGGCCGGCGCGGGCGGGGCGGCGGCCGGCGCGGGCTGGCCGACGTTCGCCCCGGGCGGGGTGGTGGACGGTTTCGCCGGGGCGGTTGCCGGCCCCGGTGGGGTTGCGGCCGGTCCGGGCGGCGCGGCGGTCGGTTCCGGCGGGGCGGCGGAACCGGTCGTCGCGATGGCGAACCTGCTCGTCGAGGGCGACGAGGCCGAGGTGGCGCTGCTGGTGCGCGACGACTGGCAGCGGCGCGGGATCGGCACGGCCCTGCTGCGCCGGCTGGTCCGGCACGCCGAGCGGGCCGGCCTGGCGGCGCTGGTGCTGCACGTCCAGGCGGAGAACACGCCGATGCTGCGCACCCTGCGCCGGCTCGGCCGGTCGATGGTGACGGAGCGGGACGGCTCCCTGGTCACCGTCAGCGTGCCGGTGGCCGGAGCCTCGGCCGGGGTGGTGCCGGCCCAGGTGCGCCGTAGCTGACGCCGTGCCCGGCTGTCCGGGGGCCACAAGCTGCCGGGGCCCGGCCGCGCGGCCGGACTGCTATCCGGTGACCGTACCGCCGTGCCGGGGTGTTAACAGGGGGCCCCTGCTCTACAGAATGCGTTAACAGGGGGCCCTTCCTTGCCGCGCAGCGCGGACCGGCCGCCGGACGGAGGTCCGACGGCCGGTCGCGGGGCGCCTGCCCGAGGGGGTGCGGGCGGGCCCGATCGGGGTCAGCCGGTGAAGGTGATGCGGTCCCGGCGTCGGCGCAGCGTCATCAGGGCGACGCCGCCGCCGACCAGCGCGACGCCGGTGAGCGCCATGCCGGTGACGGCCACGCCGGTCAGCGGCAGGTCGCTGCCGCCGCCGGTCCCGCCCGACGGGGAGGTCGTGGGCGACGCCGAGTCCGACGGGGCGGGCGACCCGGAGGTCGACGGGGACTCCGACGCCGACGGCGACTCCGACGGTTCCGGGGACTGCGACGCTGACGGGGACGCCGACGGGGACTCCGACGGCTCCGGCGACTCCGAGAGCGACGGCGTCGGGGTGGGCGTGGGCGTGGGCTTGGCAATCGTGCCCTTGCAGGTGTGGCTCACGTTGAAGTCGTCGCCGGTCCCGCTGATCGCGGCGGATCCGTCGACCAGCTTCCACCCGGCCGGGGTGAACAGGTAGGCGTGGATCTGCCGGGGGTCCTTGCCGCCGGTGGAGTAGAAGAAGTCCGGGTACGCGTCCGAGCCGTCCGGGATGTGCACCGTGACGTCGTTCGTGCCGTCGGAGAAGGTCAGCGTCAGGGCCTCGAAGCTGCCGCTGTTCTTGCCCCCGGGCAGGACGAAGTGCCAGCCGTCGTGGTCGTCCGGCAGGTTCGCGAAGCGCTCGTCGTCGCACTGCTGGGTGAAGTAGCCCGCCTTCTTGCCCTGGTGAGCCGACTTGAGGCCGATGGTGGACGACGCCCACGCCGGGGTGGCGAGGGCGAGGCAGGCCGTGGCGGCGGTCGCGGAGAAGGCCGCGCGCGCCACGCGCCGACGCTGTGACATGAGGTGTTCCTCCGGAAGAGGGTCGAGGGGACGCCACATGATCGCCTCGGCGCGTGCGGGCGTGGCATCGGATGAACGGCCTGAGCTGGGCGGACGCCGCGCCCAATCCCCCTTCCGGGAGGGGATTACCGCCGCCGGGCGGCGTGTCGGCGTAACGCTTGCGGCCGGCGTGACGCCCCGTCGGGCCGGCGCGACACCGCAGGCTCGCGGCAGCGGGGTCTTCCCAAGTGTGCAATCCGCTGGATACATTGTCGAGCATCCATGGGAGCGCTCCCGCGCCTCCTCGGAGACCCCCACCACCCGCCTCCGCCGGCCCCGACCCCTCAGACGCCGTCCCGCGTCCGGTCGGGGCCGCCGGGCGCCATCCGTCAGGAGCTCGCAGATGCGTCACCCGAACCGGCCGTCCCGGCCGTCGCGCGGCCGACCCTGGCTGCGCCGCCTGCTCGCCGCCGGCGCCGCCCTGGCCAGCGGCCTCGCCGTGGGCGTCGTCGCACCGCAGGCCGCGCCCGTCGCCGCCGCGCCCGCCTTCAACTACGCCGAGGCGTTGCAGAAGTCCCTCTTCTTCTACGAGGCGCAGCAGTCCGGCAAGAAGCCGGACTGGAACCGGGTCTCCTGGCGCGGCGACTCGGCGCTCACCGACGGCTCGGACGTCGGGGTGGACCTCACCGGCGGCTGGTACGACGCTGGCGACCACGTCAAGTTCGGCTTCCCGATGGCGTTCAGCGCCACCATGCTCGCCTGGGGCGCGGTCGAGTACCGCGACGGGTACGTCGCCTCCGGGCAGCTCACCCACCTGCTCAACAACCTGCGCTTCGTCAACGACTACTTCGTCAAGGCGCACCCCGCCCCGAACGTCCTCTACGGACAGGTCGGCAAGGGCGACGACGACCACAAGTGGTGGGGCCCGGCCGAGGTGATGCCGATGGCGCGGCCCGCGTACAAGATCGACTCAAGCTGCGGCGGCGCGGACCTGGCGGGGGAGACGGCGGCGGCGATGGCCGCGTCGTCGATGGTCTTCCGGCCCACCGACGCCGCCTACGCCGACAAGCTGCTGACCCACGCCAAGCAGCTCTACACGTTCGCCGACACGGTGCGCAAGAGCTACCACGAGTGCATCACCGACGCGACCAGCTTCTACAAGTCGTGGAGCGGGTGGCAGGACGAGCTGGTCTGGGGCGCGATCTGGCTCTACCGGGCCACCGGCGACGCCGCCTACCTGACCAAGGCCGAGAGCGAGTACGACAAGCTCGGCACCGAGCCGCAGTCCACCACCCGGTCCTACAAGTGGACGATCGCCTGGGACAACAAGCAGTTCGGCGCGTACGTGCTGCTGGCCAACCTGACCGGCAAGCAGAAGTACGTCGACGACGCCAACCGGTGGCTCGACTTCTGGACCGTGGGCGTCAACGGCGCGAAGGTGAACTACTCGCCCGGCGGGATGGCGGTGCTCGACTCGTGGGGCGCGCTGCGCTACGCGGCCAACACCGCGTTCGCCGCGCTGGTCTACAGCGACAAGACCACCGACGCCACCCGCAAGACGCGTTACCACGACTTCGCCGTCCGGCAGATCAACTACGCGCTCGGCGACAACCCGCGCAAGTCCAGCTACCAGATCGGCTTCGGGGCCAACGCGCCGCGCAACCCGCACCACCGCACGGCGCACGGCTCCTGGTGGGACAGCCAGACCGTGCCCACCGAGACCCGGCACGTGCTCTACGGCGCGCTCGTCGGCGGCCCGTCGTCGGCCAACGACGCCTACACCGACAGCCGGTCCGACTACGTGATGAACGAGGTCGCCACCGACTACAACGCCGGCTTCACCTCCGCCCTGGCCCGGCTCGCCTCCGAGTACGGCGGCACCCCGCTCGCCGGCTTCCCCGGCACCGAGACGCCGGACATCGACGAGCTGACCGTGGAGACCACGGTGATGCAGGCCGAGCCCCGGGCCACCGGCCTCAAGGCCATCGTCTACAACAAGTCCGCGTTCCCGGCCCGCGCGCTGACCAACGGGAAGTTCCGCTACTACTTCCGCCCCGAGGGCAGCACCGCCGTCCAGGTCACCCCCGGCTACACCCAGGGCTGCCCGTCGCCGTCGGCGGCCAAGCAGCTCAGCGGCGACATCTGGTACGTCGAGGTCGACTGCACCGGCCACACCATCGCCCCCGCCGGGCAGTCGCAGCACCGGATGGAGGTGCAGTTCAAGATCGGCGTGCCGGAGGGCGGCACCTGGGACCCGACCAACGACCCGTCGTACCAGGCCACGGCCGGGCCGAACAAGAAGGTGCCGCTCTACGCCGGCAGCACCCTCGTCTGGGGCGCGGAGCCCACCTCGACGCCCACCGACACCACCCCGCCCACCGTCCCCGGCGCACCGACGGTCTCCGCCATCAGCCCCACCTCGGCCACGCTGACCTGGCCCGCGTCCACCGACACCGGGGGCAGCGGCCTGGCCGGCTACGACGTCACCCAGGAGATGATCGGCAGCGACGCGCTCATGCTGCACCGCACCACCACCAACAGCGTGACCGTGTCCAACCTCTCGCCGGCCCGCAACTACCGGTTCTGGGTGCGCGCCCGCGACGGCGCGGGCAACAACTCGCTGTCCTCGCCGGTGCTGCCGGTGGCCACGCCGGCCGGGACCGGGCCGGACACCACGGGGCCGACCCCGCCCGGCACCCCGACCGCCTCCGACATCACCTCGACCGGGGTGACCCTGTCCTGGTCGCCGTCGACCGACAACGTCGGCGTCGCCGGCTACCAGGTCTGGAAGGTCACCTGGCCGCTGCACTCCGTCGTCGCCACGGTCACCGGCACCAGCCACACGGTGACGGGGCTGACCCCGGACACGTCGTACCCGTTCTACATCGTCGCGGTGGACGCCGCCGGAAACCCGTCGGTGGTGTCGCCCAGCATCTCGGTGCGCACGCTGCCCGGGACCAACCCGACGCCGACGCCCACCCCGACCCCGACGACCCCGGCCGGGGCCTGCAAGGTCGCGTACACCACCAGCGACTGGAGCACCGGCTTCAGCGCGAACATCACCATCACCAACACCGGCTCGACGGCGCTCAACGGCTGGAGCCTCGCGTTCACCTTCGGGAACGCCGGGCAGAAGGTCACCCAGGGCTGGTCGGCCAACTTCACCCAGACCGGCACGGCCGTGACCGCGTCGAACGCCCCCTACAACGCGGCGCTCGCGCCGGGCGCGTCGACGACCCTGGGCTTCAACGGCACCCACACCGGCGCCAACCCGAAGCCCACCGCGTTCACCCTGAACGGCTCCGCCTGCACGCTGGGCTGACCTTCTGCTGAATCCTGGACGGTTGCTGTCCCCTGTGGACGGCAACCGTCCAAGATTTCTGCGCGGGGGAGGCGGGCGGGTCAGCGGGAGGGGTGCCAGCCGGCGGCGAGCAGGGCACGGCGTACCGAATCCGCGACCTCGTCGGGGCGGGCGCGCACGAGCCAGGCGGGGAAGCGCAGGACCCGGTCGCCGGAGGTCCACACGTCGTTCTGCCGGCGCAGGTCGGCCGCCCACTCGCGGGCGTCCATGTGGTGCGCGCCGTCGATCTCCACGTGCAGCCCCCACTCCCGCCAGTACGCGTCCAGCCACCGGGTCCGCCCGCGCGCGTCGGTGCGTCGGTGCTGGAGGTCGGGCCGGGGCAGTCCGTACCGCCGGCACAGCCGTAGGAAGTCGATCTCCGAGAGGGCCTGCGCGCCGCCCGCGATGTCGTCAACGGCGCGCCGGACGAGGCGTCGCCGCCGGGCCCGGGGCAGCGCCTCCACCACCGCCGCGATCTCCTCCGGCAGCGCCCGCCGCTGCTGGCAGCCGGCGGCCAGCACCGCCTGCGCCTCGTCGGGCGTGCGCGCCCAGCCGGCGGCGTCGACCAGGGCACGGGCCGTGGTCGTCCGGGGCGGGCGGGCGAGTTGGAGGTGCGCCTCGGGCAGCACCGACGTGCGGTGCACGACGACCGCCGCCATGTCGAGGGGCAGCCGCCGCAGCACCGTACGGCCGGCCCGGCGGGCCGCCGGCACCAGGACGTGCAGCGGCTCCTGCCGCAACCCCCGTACGCCGGCCTCGGCCGCTGCGGTGACGCCGGCCAGCACCGCCCCGGGGCCGGTGGCGAGGACCGCCACCCACAGCTGCTGGTCGCGGGTCAGCCGGCCGTTGCCGGTGAGCAGGACGCCCCGGCAGATCGAACGCCACCGGCCGGACCGGATCCGCCCCCGGGTCAGCCCGGCGCCGAGCAGCCGGGTCGCCTGGGCGGTGGTCAGGACGCCGGACTGCGCGAACGTCACCCACCCGATCTCGTCATCATCGGAGAACTCCATCCGCCGACCCTCGCCCGTCGCCGCGCCGACCGTCCGCCCCGGACGGCGAAACGGCGGTCTCCGGGCCAGACCTTGGACAGTTGTCGTCAGAGCGAGACGACAACCGTCCAAGATCTCGTGCGGGTGCGGGTGCGGGTGCGGGTGCCGGTGCGGGGGCGGTCAGTCCGCCAGGTCGTCGGCGAGGAGGTCCATCAGCAGGCCGTCGTGCCAGCGGCCGTCCTCGCCGCGCTCGTAGCGGCGCAGGACACCGACCGGGCGGAAGCCGACCTTCGCGTACGCCCGGATCGCGGCGGTGTTCGCCGCCGCAGGGTCGACGGTGAGCCGGTGGTGGCCGTGGTCGTCGATCAGGTGCCGGGCCAGGGTGCGGATCGCGTCGCCGCCCAGCCCGACGCCGCGTACGGCCGGATGCAGGAAGACGTCCAGGCTGGCGTGCCGGTAGTCGGGGTCGTCGTCGGCATACCACTGGACGGCCCCGACGACCCGGCCGTCGTGCTCGACGGCGTACACCGTGAGGTCGTCGTCGCCGAGGTCGGCGCGGACGGCGGCGGTCAGGTCGTCGCCGCCGCGCCACCAGCGGCGCACCTCCGGGGTGGCCCGGATCGCCGCGAGTGCCGGCACGTCGTCGGCCGTCACCGGACGCAGCGTGACCGCCCTGCCGCGCAGCACCCGCACCGGCCTCAGCCCCGCAGCTCGCCGTGCTCGACGCAGACCGCCGCCCAGCCGACCGGCAGCACCTGCACCTTCATCCGGCGGCGGCAGCGCGCACAGAACCGGGGCGGCTCCAGCTCGCGCGCCGCCCGGCACGCCGCGTGGCCGCCGCCGTCGGCGGGCTCCCCGCACCGGTCGCACCACACGGCCATCGTCGAGGTTCCCCTCACAGCGTCGCGGAGAGCGCCTTGACCGGCATCTTCAACTCGGTCAGCAGCGCCAGGTCGGCGGTCGCCGGGCGGCCCAGCGTGGTCAGGTAGTTGCCGACGATGACCGCGTTGATGCCGCCGAGCAGGCCGTCGCGGGTGCCCAGGTCGCCGAGGGTGATCTCCCGGCCGCCCGCGTAGCGGAGGATGGTGCGCGGCATGGCCAGCCGGAACGCGGCGATGGCCCGCAGCGCGTCCTTGCCCTCGACGACCGGGCGGTCGCCCAGCGGGGTGCCCGGCCGGGGGTTGAGGAAGTTGAGCGGCACCTCGTGCGGGTCCAGCTCGGCGAGCTGCGCGGCGAACTCGGCCCGCTGCTCCACGGTCTCGCCGAGGCCGAGGATGCCGCCGCAGCACACCTCCATGCCGGACTCGCGGACCATCCGCAGCGTCTCCCAGCGCTCCTCCCACGAGTGCGTGGTGACCACGTTGGGGAAGTAGGAGCGGCAGGTCTCCAGGTTGTGGTTGTAGCGGTGCACGCCCATGTCGACCAGCTCGTCGACCTGCTCCTGGCTGAGCATGCCGAGCGAGGCGGCGACCTGGATGTCGACCTCGGCCCGGATCGCGGCGACGCCCTCGCGCATCTGCTTCATCAGGCGGGCGTCGGGGCCGCGCACGGCGGCCACGATGCAGAACTCGGTCGCCCCGGTCGCCGCCGTCTGCTTCGCCGCCTCCACCAGGGAGGGGATGTCCAGCCAGACCGAGCGGACCGGCGAGGCGAACAGCCCGGACTGCGAGCAGAAGTGGCAGTCCTCCGGGCAGCCGCCGGTCTTCAGCGACACGATGCCCTCGACCTCGACCTCCGGCCCGCACCAGCGCATCCGCACCTCGTGGGCCAGCTGGAGGGCGGCCGGGAGGTGCTCGTCGGGCAGGTTCAGCACCGCGAGAACGCCGGCCTGGTCGAGGCCGACGCCGTTCTCCAGCACCTGGTTGCGGGCCTGGTCGAGGATCTCTGGCATGGCTCGTACCCTACAAGGCGTCCGGCGGCGAAGAAACGCCCGAGCGCGCGGCCCGAGCCCCCGCACCCGAGCGCGGCCCCGCCGCGCGCCCGACCGGCGGCGGCACCGCGCGCCGCCCCGCGCCACGCCGCGGCGCGGCCGACTGGTGGTAACTTCGCCCGGCGGAGACGGAGGGGGACGGGAGCGTGGCGGTGGCGGACTGGCTGGCGGCGCTGCACCGCCGCGCCGAGCTGCGGGCGAAGGCGGGGCTGACCCGCCGGCTGCGCCCCCGCGCCGCCGGCGACGCCGTGGTCGACCTGGCCGGCAACGACTACCTCGGCCTGGCCGCCCACCCCGAGGTCACGGCCGCGGCCGGGCGGGCCCTTTCGGCGTACGGGCTGGGCGCGACCGGTTCCCGGTTGGTGCGCGGCTCCACCGACGCCCACCACGGGCTGGAGGCGGCCCTCGCCGACTGGCTCGGCGTCGACGGCAGCCTCGTCTTCTCCTCCGGCTACCTGGCCAACCTCGGCGCGGTCCGGGCGCTGACGCAGCCGCGTACCCTGCTCGTCTCCGACGCGCACAACCACGCCTCGCTGATCGACGGCTGCCGCATCTCCGGCGCGGAGACCGTGGTGACCCCGCACGCCGACCCGGCGGCGGTCGCCGCCGCGCTGGCCGCCGCGCCGGGCCGGCCGGCGGTGGTGGTCACCGAGTCGGTCTTCTCCGTCGACGGCGACCTCGCGCCGCTGGCCGAGCTGCACGCCGTGGCCCGCCGGCACGGCGCGCTGCTGCTCGTCGACGACGCGCACGCGCTCGGCGTGCTGGGGCCCGCCGGGGCGGGCGGGGTGGCCGCCGCCGGGCTGGCCGGCGAGCCGGACGTGGTGGTCACCGGCACCCTCTCCAAGGCGCTCGGTGGCGCGGGGGGCGTGGTCGCCGGCCCGGCCGAGTTCGTCCGGCACCTGGTCGAGACCGGCCGCACCTTCATCTTCGACACCGCCCTGCCGCCCGCCGTCGCCGCCGGGGTGCGCGCCGCGCTGGACCTGGCCCGCGCCGGCGACGACCTGCGCGCCGAGTTGGCCGAGCGGACCTCGCTGGCCGTACGCCGGCTGCGCGCCGCCGGGCTGGCCGTCTCCGCGCCGGACGCCGCCGTGGTCTCGGTGGCCGCGCCGGGCCCCGAGGCGGCCACCGCCTGGGCGGCCGACTGCGCCGACCGCGGGGTGGCCGTGGGCTGCTTCCGCCCGCCGTCGACGCCGGACAGCCGGTCCCGGCTGCGGCTGACCGTCAACGTCGGGGTCGCCCGCGAAGACTTCGGGCGGGCCCTCGACGTGATCGTGGATTGCGCACCGTGACCAGCGACGGGAACGGGCGGACGGGCGGAGGTGACGTCGTGGGCGCGGCGTGGACCGGGCCGGTGCTGATCACCGGCACCGACACGGAGGTGGGCAAGACGGTGGTGACGGCGGCGGTGACCGCCGCCGCCCAGGCGGCCGGGCTGCGGGTCGCCGTGGTGAAACCCGGCCAGACCGGCACGGCCACCGGCGACCCGGGCGACGTCGACACGGTGACCCGGCTGGCCGCCCCGCTCACCGGCCGTACCCTGGCCAGCTATCCCGACCCGCTGGCCCCGCTGGCGGCGGCGCGGGTGGCCCAGCTGGAGCCGCTGGAGCTGTACGCCGCCGTCGACGCGATCCGCGAGGAGGCCGACAAGCACGACCTCGTGCTGGTCGAGGGGGCCGGCGGCCTGCTCGTGCCGATGGGGCTGCGCCCCTCCGGCGAGGCGTGGACGCTGGCCGACCTGGCGGTGTCGCTCGGCGCGCCCGCCGTGGTGGTGGCCCGTGCCGGCCTCGGCACCCTGAACCACACCGCGCTGACGCTGGAGGCCCTCGACCGGCGCGCGGTGCCGGCCGGCGTGGTGATCGGCGCGTGGCCGGCCGAGCCGGAGCTGGTGCACTGGGCCAACCTGACCGAGCTGGTGCCGCATCTGCTCGGCGCGCTGCCGGCGGGCGCCGGGGCGATGGACCCGGGTGTCTTCCGCCGGTCCGCGTCGGGCTGGCTCACCCCTTCCCTCTACGGGGTGCTCGACGACTGGCGGGCCTGGGCCGAGGACGCCGGCTGACCGCCCGCCGAGCAAGGAAGGGCCCCTTGTTAACGCATACGGTATAGAAGGGTCCCCTTCTCTACCCCAGGCGTTAATAAGGGGCCCTTCCTTATCGGGCGACCACGAAGGCGTCGGGCATCCGGAAGGTGAGATTGTCCGGGCACCACGGCGGCCGGAGCACGCGTACGCCGTCGAGCAGCGGCGCGGCCTCGGCGACGACCACGGCGGCCTCCAGCCGGGCGAGCTGCGCGCCGACGCAGCGGTGCGCGCCCGCCCCGAACGCCAGGTGCCGGCGCGAGCCGGGCTGACCGGGGCGGAACTCGTCGGGGGCGGCCACGACCTGCGGGTCGCGCCCGGCGCGGGCCAGCCACAGCACCACGCTGACGCCGGCCGCGACGGGCGTGCCGCCGAGCGTGGTGTCGACGGCGGCGACGCGCCGCCAGGTGACGATCGGCGGTTCCAGCCGCAGCCCCTCCTCGACCACGTCGGCGACGTCGACGGTCCCGGCGCGCAGCCCGGCGCGTACGGCCGGCTCGGCGGTGAGTCGGTGCAGCAGGAGGGTGAGGAACTGCGAGGTGGTCTCCTGGCCGGCGACGAGCAGGAAGAACAGCGCGCCGACGACCACGTCGGGGGAGTGCCCGGCGGCGCGCAGCCGGGCGGCGAGCCCGCCGCCGGTGGCGGCGAACGCCCGCAGCACCCGGTGGAACCGGCCCACCTCGGCGGCGAGGGCGGCCTGCCGGTCGGCGTCGAGCGGGGCCCAGAACAGCTCCAGGGCCGCGCGGGCGAACTCCTTCACCGCGCCGACCGGCGCGTCGGGCAGGTCGACGAGCCGGGCCAGCACGAGCAGCGGCAGGTCCGCGGCCAGGCCGGCGTGCAGATCGACGGGTACGCCCGCGTCCAGCGCCGCCCGCAGCCGGGCGACCCGGTCGCGGACGAGGTCGGTGAGCCAGGGCCGCTGGGCGGCGACCCGGCTCGGGTGCAGGGCGTCGGCGACGATGCCCCGGATCTGCGGGTGGCTGGCCCCGCCGTTGTTGGCCAGGGTCGGCGGCAGCCGGAACCGGTGCGCGGCGAGCACCCGCAGGGCGGCCACCGGGATCGGGGTGACCGCGTCGAGGGCGTTGTCGGGCCGGAACGTCGCCGGATCGGCGAGCACCCGCCGCACGAGCGCGTGCCGGGTCACCACCAGGTGCGTCGCGCCGACGTGGTCGGTCACGGTCGCGATGTCGGGCCACGGCCCGTCGACGGCGTCGCCCCAACCCCGGAACAGCACCGGGTCAACCTAGCGGGCGGCCCCCGGCGGCGCGGGGTCGAGCTCCCACACGGTGGTGTGCTTCACCCGGACGCTCTCCAGGGCCTCGGGCACCGGCACGTCGTAGGCGGCCAGCTCGCGGAACCGCTCGCGGGGCAGGAACGCCCGCCCCGGGTCGCCGACCAGCACCCGCGCGCCGCAGCGGGCTGCCCGCAGCAGGAAACGCAGCATCCGCCGGGCCATCGCCTCGCTGTAGAAAACGTCCCCGGCGAGCACCACCTCGGCGTCGCCGGCGTCGCCGTCGAGGACGTCGCCGAGTTCGGCGGCGACGCGTACCCCGTTGGCCTCGGCGTTGAGCGCGACGGCGGCCACGGCGCGTTCGTCGATCTCGGCGGCGCGCACGGCCGCCGCGCCCGCGCGGGCGGCGGCGACGGCGACCAGGCCGGAGCCGGAGGCGAGGTCGAGCACCCGGCGGCCGGCGACGACCTCGGGGTGGTCGGTGACGTACCGGGCGAGCGCCTGCCCGCCGGCCCAGGCGAACGCCCAGAACGGCGGCGGCTGGGAGCTGCGGAACTCGCCCTCGGTGAGTTCCCACAGCCCGATCGGCTCGTCGGCCTGGTGCAGCCGGACCTCGGGGACGAAGGCCACCGGGGCGAGCCGCGCGTGCAGCCTCACGAAGGCCGCGGAGAGATCGGACACGGCACCGATTGTCCCTGCCCGGCGATCCCGGGCGTGTCGCGGGTGGAGGGTCATCGGTTCACCACTGTCGGTGAGATGGCCCCCCGGGCTTCGCGGTACGTGCGAACACGCCCGTCTACCCGGTTGTCCGGTTCGCCCATAGCGTTGCCGGATGGATGGATCCGACGGGAGGCGAGGGCGGTGGTGACGGTGGTGCGGTACGCGCTAAGGGTCGGGGTGGTGCTGGCCTGCCTGTCCGGAGCGGGGGTCGGCGTCGCCGCGCCGGCTCGGGCGGCGGCGGCCGGGTTCGCCACCGAGCTGAGCGGCCTGCCGACGGAGTTCACGGCGGGCGACGGGGTGCAGACGGTCTCGGCGGTGGTGTCGCGCCGCGACGGCGGCTGCGTGAAGGTCCGCTGGTCGATGGTGCTCACCGTGCAGGGGCTGCGGCTGGACCAGGTGAAGATGGACCGGATCGAGGAGACCGGGCTGTTCCCCCTGGAGATCCGGACGCAGGGCAGCACGGCCCGGCTGACCGACCGGCAGCTCGACCCGGGCACGCTCTGCCCGGGCCGCACGGTGACCGCCCGCTACCGGGTGGCCTTCGCCGAGGACGTCACCCGGGGGCGGGTGACGCTGGCCGCCGAGGCGTACGACGCGCAGTCGCGGCTGCTGGCCCGGCAGGCGGCGACCCGGGAGGTGATCGGGACGCAGGTCGAGGCGGCCCCGACGAGCGCGGCCCCGACGGTCGAGCCGTCGGCGGACCCGACGGACGAGCCGCTGGAGCCGGCCGGGGTGGACGAGGAGGCCGAGCCGAGCGAGGAGGCGGCCGAGGTGCCGCCGGCCGCGTCGGGCGGGCGTCCGGTGTCGTCGTCGGGCGGCTTCGGGGTGGTGCAGGCGGCGTTTCTGCTCGGCGCGCTGCTGCTGTCGCTCGGGGTCGGGCTGCTGCTGCGCCTGCGGCACCTCACGAAGACGCCCGACGACGGCGAGCCGGCCGTCGGGCTGGACTTCGAGCGGGCCGTTCCGCCGCAGCGGGGGTGGGGCCTGCTCCGCCGCTGATGCCACAGTCGGGGCGTGCCCGGGAGATCGAAGGCCGGCGTCAGCTCACGGCGTCGGGCTGTGGCTCGGGCTGGGTGGCCCGGCGGGAGCGGTCCTGTGCCGGGGCGGACCAGTCGAGCTGGGCCGGTTCCAGGCCGAGCTCGCGGGCGGCGGCCAGGCGGATCCACTCGGCGCACTGGCGGCGGGAGATCACCCGGTCGTGCACGGCGAACTGCACGGCGAGCCCGTCCATCACGGCGTTGATCCGCCAGGCCGCGCCCGCCGGGTCGGCGCACTCGAACACGCCCTCGCGCACCCCGTCGGCGATCACCGCGGCGAGATCCTCCCGCCAGCGCAGGTCGAGCCGGCGGGACACCTTCTCCAACTCGGGCACGCGCAGCGACTCCGACCACCCGTCGATCCACATGGACCACGAGGTCGGCCGGCCGGTCGGGGCGTAGAGCTTGAGCATCCGGCGGAGCTTGACCAGGGGCGAGGCGCCGGACCGGACCACGGCGTCGAGCCGGGCGAGATCCTGCTCCACGGCGTAGGCGAAGGCCTGGGAGAGGAGGCGCTCCTTGGTGGCGAAGTGGTAGAAGACCAACGCCTGGCTGACCCCCGCCGCCTGGGCCACGTCGGCCGTGCGGGTGTTGGCCAAGCCCCGTTCCGCGATCACGTCACAGGCCGTGCGCAAGAGGGCATCCAGGCGGATCTCGGCGGCACGTCTCGTCACGTCGCTACCGTAACCTATCCGTTCGTGCACAAACAGTTACCGCTCCGGCGGATTCTGCCCGTCCGAGTCGGAAGTGGGACACTTTTTCGGTCTTGTCGAGCATGTCAGGTCCTGATGGGCGGAGTCCTATCCAGTCTCCTAGGAAGGTTGCGGGCAGTGGCGGTGGTCACGCCGCCCCCTTCGGTTCGCCTGCCGGCCCGGCGGGGGTGTCCCCAAAGCCGGGGAAGGGCCGACGTCGCCGACATGGCGCAGCCCAGGAGGGCGGGACGCGCCCGGCGGCACCCCGATTTGGCAACCGCTCGCGGGCTCGGCTAAAGTTCTCATCCGTCACCGGGAAACGCCGGGGGCGTGCGGACGTAGCGCAGCTGGTAGCGCATCACCTTGCCAAGGTGAGGGTCGCGGGTTCGAATCCCGTCGTCCGCTCGGATCTGCCGCCACGCATGTCGGGGGCAACCTCGGTGGAGTGGCCGAGAGGCGAGGCAACGGCCTGCAAAGCCGTGTACACGGGTTCAAATCCCGTCTCCACCTCGGCAGTTGACGAGGGCGATTGGCGCAGTGGGAGCGCGCTTCCTTGACACGGAAGAGGTCACTGGTTCAAACCCAGTATCGCCCACCATGGGTAACGGCCCGGCACCGCACAGGTGCCGGGCCGTTACGCCGTCCGGGGTGAGCGTGCCGACGGAACGGGTTCTCGGCGAGGGGCCGAGGAGACAGGTTCCCGGCGAGGGGTCGCCTACAGCGGCGGGGCGACGTCCCGGCGCTCCTCGACGCGGCGATACTCGGCCGGCTCCGTGGTGGTGACCACCTCGCGGCGGCGGCCCCAGACCAGCGTGGTCATGACGAGGCCGAGCGCGCCGGCCACCATCAGGATCCAGCCGACGATGTCCAGGTCGACGCCGCCGACGGTGGCGTCCATCGCGAACGTGAGGATCGCGCCGACCGCGATCAGGAAGATGCTCGTACCGATACCCACGACAGCCTCCTTCGGGGGATGCAGTGTGCTGTCGAAGGAGAGAGGTACCCCGTCGGTGAGCTGCGTAATCGGCGGCGCGTGCGCCGCGTGCCCGAGGGGAGTTTGTTCCGCGATCTTGCCGTCGGGTAGAGTTCACCCGTCGCCGGCGGACGCCGGGGGCACGCGGACGTAGCGCAGCTGGTAGCGCATCACCTTGCCAAGGTGAGGGTCGCGGGTTCGAATCCCGTCGTCCGCTCGCGATCCGCCCCGAGGGGCCGACCGCAGCCGGGGCCGGCATCTCACGCCGGGCCGGCGAGCGCGGGCGATTGGCGCAGTGGGAGCGCGCTTCCTTGACACGGAAGAGGTCACTGGTTCAAACCCAGTATCGCCCACTCCACGAACGCGCGTGCTGACGGCTTCGTCAGCCGCCGCCGACTGTTTCCGGCCCCGCACCACGAGACCGCACACGATGTGCGACGTCCGTGTCGGGGCGGTCGCCGGCCGACAACGGCCCCGCAACGTGACCGTCCTACGTTCGGTGGGTCGCCGCGACCCCCGCGGTCGATCCGAGGAACCGCTGCGAGGAACCTGATGAGCATCTTTGCCGCCATCGGTGGGGCCCCCGCTGTCCACGCCGCCGTCGACGACTTCTACGTGCGGGTGCTCGCCGACCCGACGCTCGCCCCGCTGTTCGGGGGCGTGGACCTGGCCCGGCTGAAGACGCACCAGCGGGCGTTCATCGCCGCCGCGATCGGCGGCCCGCAGCTGTACGCCGGGCGTGACATGGCAGCCGCGCACGCCGGGCTGCGCATCTCCGACGCCCAGTTCGACGCCGTCGTCGGTCACCTCGTGGACACGCTCGCCGGCCTAGGCGTGCCCGGCGAGACGATCGCGCGGATCGGCGACACCCTCGCCCCGTTGCGCGGCGACATCGTCACGGCGGTGGCCCCCGAGGCGGCCTGAGCGGGCGTCGCGACCCGGCCGGGTGGGACGCGCGGGCCGACGGCCGGGTGGGACGCGCGGGGCGACCTGGCCGGTAAGACCGGTTTCCGCCGGTGTCGGTGCCGGCCCGTAGACTCCGGCGATGACCTCCCCCACCGACACCGTGGTCGAGACCCCGCTGGGCGTGCTCCGGCGCGTCTTCGGCTACGACGCCTTCCGGGGCGCGCAGCAGGAGATCATCGAGCACGTGGTCGGCGGCGGCGACGCCCTGGTCCTGATGCCCACCGGTGGCGGCAAGTCGCTGTGTTACCAGATCCCCGCGCTGGTGCGCGACGGCGTCGCGGTGGTCGTCTCCCCGCTGATCGCCCTCATGCAGGACCAGGTGGACGCGCTCACCGCCGTCGGGGTGCGGGCCGGCTTCCTCAACTCCACCCTGGACCCCGACGCCCGACGCCTCGTCGAGGCCCAGTTCGTGGCCGGGGAGCTGGACCTGCTCTACCTCGCCCCCGAGGCCCTGGGCAGCGGGGGCACGCTGCGGCTGCTCGACCGGGGCCGCATCGCGCTGTTCGCCATCGACGAGGCGCACTGCGTGGCGCAGTGGGGTCACGACTTCCGCCCCGACTATCTCGCGCTGTCGATGCTGCACGAGCGCTGGCCCGCCGTGCCGCGCATCGCGCTGACCGCCACGGCGACCGCCGAGACCGCCAGGGAGATCGCCACCCGGCTCGACCTCACCGGGGCCCGGCACTTCGTGGCCAGCTTCGACCGGCCCAACATCCAGTACCGGATCGTGGCCAAGCGGGAGCCGCGCAAGCAGCTGCTCGACCTGATCCGCACCGAGCACCCGGGCGACGCCGGCATCGTCTACTGCCTCTCCCGCGCCTCGGTCGACAAGACCGCCGAGTTCCTCGTCGCCAACGGCGTCGCCGCGCTGCCCTACCACGCGGGGCTCGACGCGGCCACCCGCGCCGCCCACCAGAAGCGGTTCCTGCGCGAGGACGGCCTGGTCATGGTGGCCACCATCGCCTTCGGCATGGGCATCGACAAGCCCGACGTGCGGTTCGTCGCCCACCTCGACCTGCCCCGCTCCGTGGAGGGCTACTACCAGGAGACCGGCCGCGCGGGCCGCGACGGCCTGCCGTCGACGGCGTGGCTGGCGTACGGGTTGCAGGACGTGGTGCAGCAGCGCAAGATGATCGACTCCTCGGAGGGCGACGCGGCGCACCGGCGGGTCCTCGCCGCCCACCTCGACGCCATGCTCGCCCTGTGCGAGACCGTCGAGTGCCGGCGGGTGCGGCTGCTCAGCTACTTCGGGCAGGCCAGCGGGCCGTGCGGCAACTGCGACACCTGCCTGGAGCCGCCCGAGTCGTGGGACGGCACGATCGCCGCCCAGAAGCTGCTGTCGACGGTGCTGCGGCTGCACCGCGAACGTAACCAGAAGTTCGGCGCGGGGCAGTGCATCGACATCCTGCTCGGCCGGCGCACCGAGAAGGTCGTCCAGCACCGCCACGACACGCTGACCGTGTTCGGCATCGGCGAGGAGCTGAGCGAGGCCGAGTGGCGGGGCGTCGTGCGGCAGCTGCTCGCCCAGGGCCTGCTCGCCGTCGAGGGCGACTACGGCACCCTCGTGCTCACCGACGCCAGCGCCGAGGTGCTGGGCCGCCGCCGGCAGGTGCCGATGCGCCGCGAGACGGTCCGGCCGCCGAAGGCGCGGTCGGCGGCAAAGGCCCGGCCCGGTGCGGCGGCCGTCGTCGAGTTGCCCGCCGAGGCCGAGCCCGTGTTCGAGCGGCTGCGCGCCTGGCGGGCGGCCACCGCCAAGGAGCAGGGCGTTCCCGCGTACGTGGTGTTCCACGATGCCACGCTGCGGCAGATCGCCGCCGATCCGCCGTCGACGCTGGACGAGCTGGCCCGGGTCAACGGCGTCGGCGAGGCCAAGCTCGCCCGCTACGGCGAGCAGCTCCTCGCCGCCCTGAGCGAGTAAGGAAGGGCACCTTGTTAACGCATTCTGTAGAGCAGGGGCCCCTTATTAACGCTCGCTCCTAGCTGGGCTCAGCCCCGCCACCGCGAGGCCGAACAGCCGGTCCGCCTGGGCGGCGGGGTCGGGGTGGTGCTCGGTGGCCAGGGCGATGCCGACGACCAGCGCGATCAGGTCCGCGGCGGTGACGTCGGGCGGCACCGCGCCGTCCTGCGCGGCGCGGCGCAGCAGCGGGCCCGCCGCCTCCTGGATCGCCGCCGAGCACGTGTTGCCGTGCACCGGATCCGGGCCGGCGTCGCCGTAGGCCAGGGCGGTCGCCAGCCCTCGGGCGGTGACGGAGTAGGCGACGACGTCGGACAGCCATTCCAGCAGCGCGTTCCGGCTGTCGCCCCTGTCGGCCAACTCGCGGGCGCGGGCGCTCAGGGCGTCGATCCGCTTGCGGGAGACGGCCTCCAGCAGCGCGCGGCGGGTGGGGAAGTGCCGGCGTACGGTCGCCGAGCCGACCCCGGCGGTGCGGGCGATCTGCTCCAGGGATGCGCCGCCGCCGTGGGCGGCGACCTCCTCCTCGGCCACGGCGAGGATGCGCGCGTAGTTGCGCCGGGCGTCGGCGCGCTGGCGGTCCGCGCGCTGGCGGTCCGCGTGCTGGCGGTCCGCGTGCTGGCGGTCGGGCATGGCGTCATCTCCGAGCTTGCTAAGTGGCGGGCCCCGCCATATCGTACCGACTGGGAAACGGCGGGCCCCGCCGTTTAAGGTCGAGCGCTCAGGAGCGACATGTCCACAGATTCCGCACCCGTCCTGGTCACCGGTGCCACCGGCCGGCAGGGCGGCGCGACCGTCCGCGCCCTGCGCGCGGCGGGCGTGCCCGTCCGCGCCCTGGTGCGCGACCCGAACACCGACCGGGCCAGGGCCGTCGCGGCGCTCGGCGTCGACCTGGTCACCGGTGACCTGCACGACCGCGACTCGGTGATCCGGGCCGCGCAGGGCGTCCGTGCCGTCTTCTCCGTGCAGATGCCCGACATGAGCACCGGAGTCCCCGACTTCGCGGGGGAGGTCGTCCAGGGCGTCAACCTTGTCGAGGGCGCGCGGGCCGCCGGGGTGCCGCAGTTCGTGCACACCTCCGTCACCGGCGCCGGCCAGCACACCGAGGCTCCCGGCTGGGCCGAGGGCCGCTGGGCCATGATGGAACCCACCCTGGGCGCCAAGAGCGAGATCCAGGATCGGGTACGCGCGGCCGGCTTCCCCCACTGGACGCTGCTCAAGCCGGGCTTCTTCATGGAGAACTTCCTGCCGTCCATGGCGTTCCTGTTCCCGCGCGGCATCGCGGGCGGCCTGGTCAGCATCCTGCGCCCCGAGACCCGGCTGTCCCTGGTCGCGGTGGACGACATCGGCCGGGCCGCCGCCGCGGCCATCGCCGCGCCGGAGCGCTTCGACGGGGTCGAGCTGGAGCTGGCCAGCGACCACCTGTCGATGACGGAGATCGCGGAGGTCCTCTCCCGCGTGCTGGGCACGCGGCTCACCGCGCCGGACATGACCGAGGAGGAGGCCACGGCCGCCGGCATGCCGCCGATGGGCGCCACGCACGAGTGGATGAACGTGGTCGGCCAGCCGGGCCGGCCGGAGTACGCGAGGGACCTCGGCCTCCCGCTCACCAGCTTCGCCGACTGGGCGCGGGAGCATCTGGGCTCCCACGTGTGACCTGGACGGCCCGGGTTCTGCCGTCGGCAGATTCGCTGCGGGTGAACACCCGTCGCGGGCGGGCCGCCGTTCGGGGCAGGGTGGAACGATGAGACTCCTGGTGCTGGGCGGGACGGGCTTCGTGGGCGGGGCGACGGTCGCCGAGGGGGTGCGCCGCGGCTGGTCGGTGACGGTGTTCAACCGGGGGGTGAGCGGCGCGCCGCCTGCGGGCGTACACCGGTTGCGGGGTGACCGGGACGCGCCCGACGGCCTCGCCGCGCTGGCCGACGGCGAGTGGGATCTCGTCGTCGACACCTGGGACGGCGCGCCCCGCGCGGTCCGCGACGCCGCCCGCGCCCTGCGCGACCGGGCCGGCTGGTTCGGGTACGTCTCCAGCGGCTCCGTCTACGCCCGGCCGGTTCCGCCCGGCGTCGGCGAGGACGCGCCCACCGTCGCCGCCGAGCCCGACGCCGTCGACGGCTCCTACGCGCAGTTCAAGGCCGGCGGGGAACGGGCCGCCACGGCGGTGTTCGGCGACCGGGCGCTGCTGGCCCGCGCCGGGCTGATCCTCGGCCCCGGGGAGGACATCGGCCGGCTGCCCTGGTGGCTGCACCGGGTCGCCCGGGGCGGCGACGTGCTCGCCCCCGGCCCCGCCGACCTGCCCCTGCAGTACGTCGACGTCCGCGACCTGGCGGCGTGGCTGCTGGACCGGGGCGTGGCGGGCGGCGGCGGGGCGTATAACGTGCTGTCGCGGACCGGGCACGCGACGATGGGTGAGCTGCTCGACGGCTGCGTCGCCGCCACCGGCTCGACCGCCCGGCTGCGCTGGACCGATCCGGACACGATCCTCGCCGCCGGGGTGGAACCATGGAACGACCTGCCGATCTGGGTGCCCCTCGGGCACGAGTACCGCTGGTTGCAGGAGCGCGGCGTGCAGCGGGCGCACGCGACGGGGCTGACCTGCCGGCCGGTGGCCGAGACCGTCGCCGACACCTGGGCCTGGCTGCGCGCGGTGGGTGGCGTGCCGCCGCGCGCCGGCCGCCCGGCCCGCCCGCCGGTGGGCCTGGACCCGCAGCGGGAGGCCGCGCTGCTCGCCGCCGCCGGCTGACCGGTCGACCTGGTGCGGCGGGGGCTGGACCCGCGGGCTCGCCCGCATGGTCGTCAACACCACGCCGCCGCCCTGTGGTTGACACAGGGGCCTTTCCCGGTCGATTGTTGCATTGATAGATGTCGCTCTGTGTCCGGGTCGCACGGAGGCCCGGTCCCTTTCCCGAACTTCGCACCGGGAGGACGCCATGCGCAGATCCGTCAAGCCCGCCGCAGGTCTCGCCGCAGCCCTGGTCGCCACGCTGGCCGTGGCGCTGCCGGCGTCGCCCGCAGCCGCCGGGGAGCCGTTCCAGAGCCCCGACACGGGCCTGGTCTTCTATTCGAGCTACCCGACCGAAATCGTCGGCAGGCAGGCCACCCCTGACGGCGTCTGCCGTCCGGTCCCGGCCGACGCGACCTGGTTGCTCGCCTGGAGCGGCGGCTTCGTCTCCGTCCCCGGCTACCAGACCCCCGACTGCAGCGGCCCGGCGTCCGAGCTGAACAACTTCCACAGCTGGTCGAAGGGCCGGTACCTGTCGTACCGGGCCGGCTGACCGCTGCTCCCGGTGGTCGTTCGCGGCGCGACGATCTGGAATGCTCTGGCCATGCCTTCCTTTCCGCCCACCTTCGCCGACCAGGTCGTCGCACAGCCGGCCCGTGCCCAGATCGAGGCGTTCATCGACGAGCATCGCAGCGCGCTCAACCGCTGTCTGGACGGGCTGACGGAGGAACAGGCGCGCCGATCGCTGGTGCCCTCCCGGACCACGCTGCTGGGCCTGGTGAAGCACGCGACCTTCGTCGAGAAGGTCTGGTTCGACGAGGCCATCACCTGCCGGCCGCGCGTCGAACTCGGCCTCCCCGCAGCCTCGGAAGACTCGTTCCTCCTCGACGACGGCGACACGATCGCCAGCGTCCAGCAGGCGCACCGCGAAGCCTGCGAGGCGGCACGCCGGGCGACGGCCTCCCTGGACCTGGACGACATCCTGCGCGGCAACCGGCGGGGTCCGCTGCCGCTGCGGTGGGTGTATCTCCACGTGCTGCGCGAGCTCGCCCAGCACTGCGGGCACGCCGACATCCTCCGGGAGCAGATTCTCGACGAGTAGTGCGCGAACAAGCCCAGGGAAGATCAGCGCCGGGTGGGGTGGACGGTTCGCCCGCCGGCCCGCCGGCCCGCCGGCCGCCGCTGTGCCGCGCCGCTCGCTACCGGTCGCCACCGGGCCGCGCGGGTCGCGGCTGGGCCGCGCGGGTCGCGGCTGGGCGGCTGGGCCGCGCCGAAAGCGGAGATCTTGGACGGTTGCTGTTCGTGGCGTACCGAAACTGTCCAAGTTTCACGGGATGGACCCTCGCGGCCGGGGAGGGGTGGGGCGGCGTTCGCGTAGGTGTGGCTGGGGTGGAATGCGCAGCGCCCCCAGCCGGGCGGCCGGGGGCGCTTGCGCGGGACGTGTCAGGCGACGGGGCCGAGCGCCTTCGCCAGGCCGACGAAGCCCTGCCACTGGGCGGGGCTGAAGGCGAGCGTGCCGCCGTCGCGGTCCTTCGTGTCACGGACGAGGACGACACCGGCAAGATTGTCGGCGACCTCCACGCAGGCCCCTTGATTGCTGCCACTGCGAGTGCTCTTGCGCCAACACGCGCCGGTCACGTCCATGACTTCGCCACTTCCATCATCAGCTCGGTGGACTGTTGCAGGGTCAGCGCTTCGGCGAGAGTGGCTTCCCACTGCTCACGGAGGGCGGCAACCTCGGTGGTCCGCTCGACCACTTGACCCCTGAGCCTGTTGTCGAGGTAGCCCACGTCCATCAGGTCGGGCAGGGTCGCGATGACGAACGGCCCGTCCAGGCCAGCGTACGCGCCCACTCCCTGCGGGACGACATGGATCCTCACCCGCCTGCTCTCCTGATTGAGCTGTGCCATGCGAAAGAGCTGCTCCCGCATGACCGCAGCACCACCGACCGGGCGACGCAGGACCGCGTCGTCCACCACCGCGACGAGCTGCGGCGGAGCCTCGTTCGAGAGAACCTGTTGCCGAGCCAGGCGTGCCGCCACGCGCGTCTCGACCTCCTCGGCGCTCAGCCTGCCGTCGCTGCCGAAGACCGCTCCTGCGTACGCCTCGGTCTGGAGAAGACCGGGCACCCATGCGACCTCGTACCATCGCAGCGTGCGGGCCTGCTGCTCGTAGGTGATCCACTCGCGCAGCCAGAGTGGTTCGGCGTCCAGGCCCGAGAGTCGTTCGAGCAGGCGGACGAACATTCCGCCCGTGTTCAGGGCACGGTCGATCGCTGCGGCGTAGGCGCTCGTCGGCGGACGCGCGCCAGTCTCCACGGCGCTGACGTGTGTACCTGAATAGCTGATCAGCTTGCCGAACTCGTCCTGATTCAGCCCCCGTGACAACCGCGCGTGGCGCAGCTCGTCCAACAGGATCTCGGCCGCCGTCATGCTCATGTCCCCAACCCCTCCCCAACTCGGCCCGGGCCTCCCTCGCGCCTCCCCACCAGGGGGTAAGCGGGAGGCCGAGGTCTCTCCATCGTGGGCCAACACCTTCCGATGTCAGGTGGTTACCGCCCAGTGTGGAATCCAGCGGCGCGAGCCGGTGGAGGGCCCGAGCCCGCCGGTCGCGTACGCCAAAGGCCGTCCCGGTCCTCCCAGCGCCACCGACCGGGCGGCCCCGCCAACCGACCGAGGAGGCAACCATGTCGCAAGGCCGTCACCGTCTCGCCGGGGCACTGCCGGCCACCGGGCATCTCGGCCGCTCGCCCACCTGGGACTGCGAGTGCTGCGGCGAGCCCTGGCCCTGCCCCGCCCTCCGGGCGCTCCCACTGGATCGGCTCGACACGAGCATCCTGCTGCCGGCCGTGTCGTACCTGATGCCCACGGCGATCCGCGACCTGCGCGGGCGGCCGGAAGGGCCGGAGCCGCCGGAGATCGTCAAGCGGTTCCTGTGGTTCCTGCCGCTGCGCGACGCCGAGGCCCGCGCGATCGCCCTGCGGATGCGCTGCCTGCGGGTGCTCTGATGGGCCGCCCGCATCTGCCGATGCGGCCGGCCTGGCTGTGCCGGTCCTGCGCCGCGCCCTGGCCGTGCCAGCCGGCCCGCCTCGCGCTGACGATCGAGTTCGAGGGGCATTCGGTCGCGCTGGCGTTCTACCTGGCCTCGTCGATGTACGAGGCGATGGACGACACGCTGCGCCTGGGTGGTCTGCCCGACCCGGCGGCGCTGCACGCCCGCTTCCTCGGCTGGGCGACGCGGTCCCGCCGGGTCCCGCCGGGCGCGTGACCTCCGGGGTGGCCGGCGCGGGGCGCCAAGCCGCGCCAAGCCGCGCCAAGCCGAGCCGTGCCAAGCCGTGCCGTGCCGCGCCAGCCGCGCCAAGCCGGACCGTGCCAAGCCAGCCGAGCCGAGTCGTACGAGCCGAGAAAGTCTTGCCTCAGACTTTCTCGGCTCGTACGATCTGGCCATGTCGCCTCTCGCCGAGCCCGCCACCTGGACGCAACCGCTGCCCGAGGCACGCCCTCCCGCGGGCATGGCCATTTACCACCTGCCCACCGGCACGTACGAGACCCGGGCGGCCTTCGCCGTCCGCGGCGGATCGTTCCGCGACAAGCGCCACTTCGCCGCGTCCGCGGTCCTGGTGCAGCACCCGGCCGGGGATCTGTTGATCGACGCGGGCTTCGGCGTCGACGTCGCGGCGCACGTCGCGATGCTTCCCCGGTTCGTGCGCGCCCCCTACCAGGTGGGCCGGACGGTCGGCGCCCAGCTCGACGCCGCCGGCTACGACCGCGGCAGGCTGCTGGGGGTGCTGCTGACCCACTCGCACTGGGACCACGCGAGCGGCCTCGACAGCCTGCGGGGCACACCGGTCTGGATGAACGCGAACGAACGGCGGTACGCCGCCGAGGACCCGGACGGGAGAGTCTTCCGCCACGTGTCGCCGGGGCACGAGATACACGAGTACGGGTTCGACGACCAGCCGTACCTCGGGTTCCCCGCGAGCCACGACGTCCACGGCGACGGCTCGGTGGTCGTCGTCCTCGCGGGAGGCCACACGACCGGCTCCGTCATCGTGTTCGTGACGCTGCCCTCCGGCGGGCGGTATGCCTTCATCGGCGATCTGACCTGGCAGATCGACGGCATCCGGCGGCGGGTCGAACGGCCGTGGCTGCTGAGCAGACTGGCCGACAGCGATCCCCACCAGCTGCGCCAGGATCTGCTCCGCATGATCGCCCTGGACGGCCTGCTGCGGATCGTCCCCGCGCACGACCTCGGCTCCTACGACGGCATTCCTCGGCTGACGCCCGAGGCCGCGCCGCGGTCCCGGTGAAGACGTACGGTTCTGGGATGCGAAGCCTGCCATCGCCCGTGCCCGAGGTCGTCGGCCCGAGCCCTGCCGTCGACTCCGAGATCACCTGGCTGCTGCACCGGGCGGCCCAGCGCATGCGCGGCGCGACCGGCGAGGTGGCCGAGCGGCACGGGCTCACGCTGCGCGACTACATCGTGCTGAGCGCCCTGGACAAGACCCCCGGCCTCACCCAGGGCGAACTCGGCAAGTCCCTCGCGCTGGACAAGACCACCCTGATGAGCCAGCTGGACCGGCTCGAACGCAGGGGCCTCGTCGTGCGGCACAACGACTCTCGCGACCGCCGCCTGCGCATCCCCGTGATCACCGAGGACGGCGAGGCCATCCGCGCGACAGTGGCCGCCGCCTGCGCCGCCGTCGAGGCCGCGGCCCTGAGCAGCTTCGGCCAGGACCAGGTCCAAGCCCTGCGCCGCATGCTCTTCGCGATCATCGGCGACGCCGAGGACCGGGGGTCGTGCCTCTGACGCGACTCACCAGGCGACGGTTCACGCGTTGACGACCGGCACGTCCAGCACCTCGTCGACGCTGCGGCGGGGGGTCGGCGAGCCCGGCTGGCCGTAACCGATCCGCATCACCATCTGCGGGGTGCCGAACCGCCCCAGGGACAGCCGCAGCGCCTCCCGCGCCCCCGGCACCTCGATCGGCTGGGACAGCATCGACACGCCGAGCCCGGCGTCGGTGGCGGTGAGCAGCACCCGTTGCAGGGCCTGCCCGGCCACCACCTGGTCGGTGGTGGTGTTGCCGGCCGTGCCGAGCACCGCCACCAGCGGCTCCGGCTCGAAGTCCCGCCCCGGCGCGCGGCTGCGCCCGCCGAAGCCCCGGCTGGGCAGCAGGTCCTGCGGCTCGCCCAGCGGGCCGCCCGCGGCGGCCGGCACCCCGTCGGGCGCGGGCGCGCCGCGCACCCACTCGGCCAGCTCCGCCTGGTAGGCGGGGTCGCGCTCCAGCACCCGGTTGGCGCTGCGGGCGACCTCGGCGAACGCGTTGACCGCGCTCACCCCGATCACCAGCTCCAGCCAGCCCTGCTCGGCGCGCGCCGCCTCACCGAGCCGCCACCGCACGTCGGCCGGCACCGGATCGGGCCAGAACGGGGCCCGGTTGCTGAACCGGTGCGGGACGGCGGCGTACAGGATCTGCTCGGCCGGGGTGGGCCGGCGGGGCACGTCCGGGGTCAGCCGGGCCAGCACGTCGGGCTCCGCCGGGCACGGGCGCAGGCGCACCGTCGCCGGGGCGCCCGCCGCGGCCAGGGACAGCCGCAGGTTGAACAGGGCCGCCCCGCAGGCGAGCCGGGCGCCCCAGCCGCTCGGGTCGGTCGCCGGCAGCCGCCGTTCGCGGTCCAGCAGCACCTCGATCCCGCCGTCGCGCAGCCGGAACCGCCACGGCTGGCTGTTGTGCAGTGACGGGGCGCGCACGGCGTCGGCGGCGGCGGCCCTGAGCTGCTCGACGGTGAAGCCGGTCTCCATCATGATCCCCTCCCGTGGCAGTCGTGCCGCCCCCGTCCGGTCTACCTCCACGGTGCGTGACCAGGGCGGTCGCCGGGCAGGGCCGGACGTCCCGTCCGCGCCGGGACCCCCAGCCCGCCGCCGCACGGCAACGGTAGGGACCTTCGGCCCGTGCGGGGGCCCGGCCCGAGGGGGTAGAAACGAGGGATGATCCGGGTGTTCCTGCTCGACGACCACGAGGTCGTCCGCCGTGGCCTTGCCGACCTGCTCACCAGCAGCGGCGACATCGAGGTGGTGGGGGTGTCGGGCTCCGCCCAGGAGGCGGCCCGCCGCATCCCCGCGCTGCGGCCCGACGTGGCGATCCTCGACGCCCGGCTGCCCGACGGCAACGGCATCGACGTGTGCCGCGACATCCGGGCCGTCGACTCGTCGATCAGGGGCCTGATCCTCACCTCGTACGAGGACGACGAGGCGCTGTTCGCGGCGATCATGGCCGGCGCGTCGGGCTACGTGCTCAAGCAGATCCGCGGCACCGACCTGGTCGACGCGGTACGCCGGGTCGCCGCCGGCCAGTCCCTGCTCGACCCGGCGGTCACCGCCCGCGTGCTGGAGCGCATCCGCAGCGGCGTGGAGCAGCCCCGCGAGCTGAAGACCCTCACCGAGCAGGAGCGGCGCATCCTGGAGTACGTCGCCGAGGGGCTGACCAACCGGGAGATCGCCGGCAAGATGTTCCTCGCCGAGAAGACGGTGAAGAACTACGTCTCCAGCGTGCTGGCCAAGCTGGGCCTGGAGCGGCGCACCCAGGCGGCCGTGCTGGCCACCCGCCTGCTGGGCAAGGCGCACTGACCGGCCGCCGGCGCGACCTGCCGGGCCGGCCGCTGGCGCGACCTGCGAGTCAGCCGTCGCGCCGGGTCAGCCGTCGCGCCGGGAGAATCGGCGCGCCGCTCAGTCGTCGCGCAGCGGGGCCGTCCAGCGCAGCTCGGTGCCGTGCGGGGTCACCGGACGCACCTCGAACTCGCCGCCGTGGCGTTCGGCGCGCTCGCGCAGGTTCACCAGGCCGCCCCGCGCGGCGGCCGGGTCGCAGCCCCGGCCGTCGTCGGCGACCGTCACCGTGACCCAGCCGCCCTCCACCCGCACGCCCACCGCGACCCGGCTCGCCTCGGCGTGGCGTACGGCGTTGGACAGCGCCTCGCGGAGCACGGCCGTGAGGTCGGGGCGGACCGGCTCGGGGACGGCGCTGTCGATCGGGCCGGTCAGCTCCAGCGACGGCCGGAAGCCCAGCGACTCGGCGGCCACGTCGACGGCCTCGCGGATCTCGGTGCGCAGCGCCGCGCTCATCGGGGTGCGCAGTTCGAAGATCGTGCGGCGGATGTCGCGGATCGTGGCGTCGAGGTCGTCGACGGCGGCGTTGATCCGCTTGGCCACCTCGGGGCGGGCGTTCATCGCGCCGCTCTGCAACTGCAGGCCGGTGGCGAACAGCCGCTGGATCACCACGTCGTGCAGGTCCCGCGCGATGCGCTCGCGGTCCTCCAGGACCACCAGCAGCTCCCGCTCCTCCTGCCCCCGGGCCCGCTCCATGGCCAGCGCGGCCTGCCCGGCGAAGCTGCCGAGCAGCGCCACGTCGTCGTCGGTGGCCCCGCCCCGGTCGGGCGGGTACGCGATCACCAGGACGCCGTGCAGCGTGTCGGCGGCGGCCAGCGGGGAGACCACCGCCGGCCCGGCGCTGACCGGCGTCGGCCACGGCGCCGACTCGGCCAGGTTCCCCACCAGCGTGTGCCGCCGCTCGGTGACCGACTCGGCGAAGCTGGTCTCCCCGGCCGGCAGCATCGCGCCCACCAGCCCTCGGACCGACTCGCCGGCCCCGCCGGCCGGCACCCGGACCGACTCGTCGGCGGCGTCGACCACCTCGACGGTGAACTGGCCGGCGTCCTCGTCGTAGAGCAGCACCACGGCCAGCTCCGCCTCGGCGACCTCCCGGGCCCGCCGGGCCACCAGCGCCAGCGCGTCGGTGCGGCGTACCTCGCCCAGCAGCACCGAGGTGATCTCGGCGGTGGCCGCCAGCCAGCGCTCCCGGCGGTGGGCCAGCGCGTACAGCCGGGCGTTCTCGATCGCCACGCCGGCCGCGGCGGCCAGCGCCACCACGATCTCCTCGTCGTCCTCGGTGAACTCGGCCGCGCCCTGCTTCTCGGCCAGGTAGAGGTTGCCGAAAACCTGCTCGCGGATGCGCACCGGCACCCCGAGGAAGCTGTGCATCGGCGGGTGGTGCGGCGGGAAACCGTATGACTTCGGATGCTTGGTGATGTCGGGCATCCGCACCGGGCGGGGCTCGTCGATGAGCAGGCCGAGCACGCCCCGGCCGTGCGGCAGGTCGCCGATCCTCGCGTGCCGTTCGGCGTCGATGCCGTGGACGATGAAGTCGTGCAGCAGCCGGTCGGGGCCGATCACCCCGAGCGCGCCGTACGTCGCGCCGACCAGCTCGCACGCCGCCGCCACGATCCGTTGCAGGGTGCTGCGCAGGTCGAGGTCGGTGCCGATGCCGACCACCGCGTCGAGCAGGGCCCGCAGCCGCTCCCGACTGGTGACCACCTCGCCGACCCGGTCCAGCATCTCCTGGAGCAGCTCGTCGAGTCGGACCCGGGACAGCGGGCTCAGCCCCAGCGAGGGCGCGACCGGCTCGTTCCTCGGGTTCGGTGCGTTCACCCGGCGATGGTATCGCCCGGCGAACGCGCCGCCCCAGCCTCGATCATGCGCCCGGCGGGCGCACGGCGGAGGTGTCGACGACCTGCTCCGTGGGCAGCCGGGGGGTGTGCGGCGGGCCCGCGTGCGCCTGGTCCGCGATCCCCATCCGCAGCGCGAGGTACGGGTACCCGAGGCCGGCGAGCACCCGCCGCAGCGTCTGCCGGGTGCCCTCCACCTCGACGACGCCCGACAGCGGCACCATCGACACGCCCAGCCGGGTCGCCGTCAGCCACGCCGCCGACAGCGCCTCCCCGGCCCGCAGCCAGCTGTCCGGCTCGTCCTCGTCGCCGAAGAGCACCCCGTACGCCGCCGCCCGGTCGTGGCCCGGCCCGATCGGCAGGGTGCCGGGGCGGCCGAAGTCCCGGCCCGGCACGGTGGTCTGCTGCGCCTGCTCGGGCAGCACCTCCGGCGGCAGGCCCGTGCCGGTGCCCACCCGGCTCGTCCAGTAGTCCAGCTCCTCGCGCAGCCGCGAATCCTCCGCTTCCACCGTCGCGGCGTGTGAGGCCGCGGCGGCCAGCTCCATCACCTGGTCGACGTGGAGCACCTGGAGCCGCGCGCCCTCGGCGGCGACCGCCGCGGCGATGTCGCCGAGCGCGGCCGGCGGCACCGGGTCGTCGCTGACCGGGCGGCGGTCGGTGTGCCGCACCTGCATGCACTGCACCATCCGCATGGCGTCGGGGTCGGCCTCGACGCGCCTGAGGTCGGTGAGCCGCGCCAGCAGCTCCGGCTCGCCCGGGTCGGGCAGCCGCTCCACCACGAACGCCCAGCCCTCGGCGGCGAGGGCCACCCGGGCGTGGTGCAGCGCCGCGCCGCAGCTCAGCGCCGACAGCCGGCCCTCCGGGTCGGTGGCGGCGAGCTGGCGGTCCCGCACCACGCGCAGCTCCAGCGCGTCGGGCAGCACCCGCCAGCGCCACGGCTGGGTGTTGTGCACCGAGGGCGCGCGGCCGGCCGTCGCCGCGGCCTCCGCGAGCGCGGTGGTCAGCGGGCGGTGCGTCGCCGGCGTCTCGTGGCTCATCGTCACGACCTTTCGTCTCAGCCCATCGTGCCCCACCCCGGCGGTGCTCCGGGCGGGGTTGCCACTCCATCCTGGGCGGCCCGCTCTCCGGGCGCACGGTACGCAGGTCCCGTCCCGCCCGGGCCGTTCGCCTCCCACGACCGTGACCGGCGGCGGGCGCGATCCGGTCGTTGGCCTCCTCGCCGACCCCGCCTGTTGAGAGGATCCGCAGGTGGGCACCCAGGCGCGGGAGTGCGTACCGGAGCGGCCGGTGCGGCAGCGCTGGGCGCGCGGGCTCCAGTGGGCCCCGCTGGCCGCGCTGACGCTGGCCGTGCTGGCCGGGGCGGGGCTGTGGCTCGCCGGCCGGCGCGCCTGGGCCGACTGGCTGTGGGCGGCGGCCACCGTGGCCGCGCTGGCCCCGGCGGCCTGGACCATGCTGCGCCGGCTGTGGGCGCGGCAGTTCGGGGTGGACGTCATCGCCGTCCTCGCGCTGGCCGGCACGCTCGTCGTCGGGGAGTACCTGGCGGGCGCGGTGATCGCGCTGATGATCGCCACCGGCAACGCGCTGGAGGCGTACGCCCAGCGCAGGGCGACCCGCGACCTGCGCGCCCTGCTGGAACGGGCCCCGCGCACGGCGCGGCGGCGGGTCCCCGGCGGCGGCATCGAGACGGTCCCGCTGGACCGGGTCGCGGCCGGCGACCGGCTCGTGGTCGGCCCCGGCGACGTGGTGCCGGTCGACGGGGCCGTCGAGGAGGCCGCCACCCTAGACGAGTCGGTCGTCACCGGCGAGTCCCGGCTCGTGCAGCGGGCGGCCGGCGAGCAGGTGGCCAGCGGCGTGGCCAACGCCGGGGCCGGGTTCGGGCTGCGGGCGACGAAGAGCGCGGCGGCCAGCACGTACGCGGGGATCGTCCGGCTCGCCGAGGAGGCCACCGCGCGCAAGGCCCCGATGGTGCGGATGGCCGACCGGTACGCGGCGGCGTTCGTGCCGTTCACCCTGGTCCTGGCCGGGCTGGGCTGGTGGCTCTCCGGCGAGTTCGTGCGGGCCGTGGCGGTGCTGGTGGTGGCCACCCCCTGCCCGCTGCTGCTGGCCACCCCCATCGCGATCGTCTCCGGGCTGTCCCGGGTGGCCCGGCGCGGGGTGCTGGTCCGCGACGGCGGCTCGCTGGAGCTGCTGGGCCGGGCCCGCACCCTGCTGGTCGACAAGACCGGCACGCTCACCGCCGGCCGGCCCCGGGCCGCCGAGACGGTGGTCGCCCCCGGCGGCGACCGGGACGAGGTGCTGCGGCTGGCCGCCTCCGTGGAGCAGCTCTCCCCGCACGTGCTGGCCGCCGCCCTGGTCCGGCAGGCCCGGGAGCGGGGCCTGCCGCTGGCCGACCCGACCGACGTCACCGAGGAGCCGGGGCGCGGCGTCACCGGCCGGGTCGACGGGCGGCTGGTGCGGGTCGGCCAGCTCGGCGGCGAGCTGCCGCAGTGGGCGGCCCGGGCCGCCGAACGCGCCGAGCTGGCCGGCCGGTCCGCGGTCTGGGTCAGCGACGAGCGGGCGCCGCTCGGGGCGATCCTGCTGGAGGACCCGGTGCGCCCCGACGCCCGCCGCACCGTGCGCCGCCTGCGCGAGGCCGGGCTGACCCGGCTGATCATGGTCACCGGCGACCGGCCCGGCACCGCCGACCAGGTCGCGCAGGCCGTCGGCGTCGACGGCGTGCTGGCCCGGTGCACGCCGCAGGAGAAGACCGCCCGGGTACGCGAGGAGTCCCGCCGGGCGGTCACCGTGATGGTCGGCGACGGGGTCAACGACGCCCCCGCCCTCGCCGAGGCCGACGTCGGGGTGGCGATGGGCGCGACCGGGGCGACCGCCTCCGCCGACGTCGCCGACGCGGTGCTCACCGTGGACCGCCTCGACCGGCTCGCCGACGCCGTGGAGATCGCCCGGTACGCCCGCCGCATCGCCACCCAGAGCGCCGTCGTCGGGATGGCGCTGGCCGTGGCGGCGATGCTCGTCGCCGCCGCCGGGAAGCTGCCGCCGGTGGCCGGGGCGTTCCTCCAGGAGGGCATCGACGTCGTGGTGATCCTCAACGCGCTGCGGGCCCTCGGCGGCGGGCTGCGCCGCCGGGACGTCCCGCCGGACACCCGGCAACTGCTCGACCGGTACGCCGGCGAGCACGCCGCGGTCCGCGACGTGCTCGCCGGCCTGCGGGACACCGCCGACCTGGTGGCCACGCACCCCGACTCGCCCGACTGCCTGCCCGCCCTGCGCGAGGCGCACCGGCGGCTCACCGGGCGGGTGCTGCCGCACGAGGCCGCCGAGGAGCGGCAGCTCTACCCGGCGCTGGCCGGGCCGCTCGGCAGCGACGAGGCGACCTCGCCGATGAGCCGGGGACACGTGGAGATCCGCCGGCTGGTCGACCGGATCGGCGGGCACCTCGCCCAGGCCGGCGACGGGCCGCTGCGCGGCGACCAGGTCACCGACCTGCTCGCCGCGCTGTACGGCCTCGACGCCGTCCTGCGCCTGCACCTGGCCCAGGAAGAGGAGGACTTCTTCTCCCTCCGCGACTGACAGCGCGCGGCGCAGCGTGCAAGGAAGGGCCCCTTGTTAACGCATTCTGTAGAGGAAGGGCCCCTTGTTAACAGCGGTGTTAAGAAGGGGCCCTTCCTTCGGCGTCAGCGTTCGCGGACCACCGCCACCGGGCAGTGCGCGTGGTGCAGGAGCTGCTGGCCGACCGAGCCGAGCAGCATGCCGCGCAGCCCGCCCCGGCCCCGGCTGCCGACCACCACGAGCTGGGCGTCCCGGCTCGCCTCGACCAGCGCGCCGGCCGGGCGGGCGGCCACCACGTCGACGGTCACCGCGACGTCGGGGAACGTCTTCTGCCAGCCGGCCAGCGGCTCGTCCAGCGCCGCCCGCTCGGCCGCCGCCGCGTCGTCGGCGCCCAGGCCCCGGTCCGCCGACGGCTCCCAGGCCCGCACCACGTGCAGCGGCACGCCCCGCTGGGCGGCCCGTTCGACGGCGAACCCGAGGGCCAGCAGCGAGGTGTCGGAACCGTCGACGCCCACCACCACCCGGCCGGTGCGCCCGGCGGGGGCGTCGCCGTCGCGGACCACCACCACGGGGCAGTGCGCGTGGGCGGTCACCGACACGGCCGTGGAGCCGGCGAGCAGGCCGCCGAACCCGCCGTGGCCCCGGCTGCCGAGCACCAGCAGGCCCGCCTCGGCGGAGCGTTCCTCCAGCACCAGGGCCGGCGGCCCGTCGAACACCTCCCCGTGCACGGTCACCGTGGGCCGCGCGGCGGCGGCGTCGGAGGCGGCCTTGCCGACCAGCTCCTCCACCTGCCGGCGGGCGGTCTCGTCGGGCCAGATGCCGGGGGCCACGCCGGGGCCGACCCAGCCGGCCACGGTCACCCACTCGAAGACGTACGCGAGGCGGATCGGCCGGCCGCTGTGCTCGGCCTCGTCGAGCGCCCAGTTCAGGGCGACGGTGGCGTCGGCGGAGCCGTCGTAGCCGACGAGGATCTCGTCACCGTTCACTTTCCGCTCCTCAGCTCGGTGTCGGTCTCCCGGATCCACCGCCACTCGGCGACCCGGGGGTCGTCCTCGCCGTACTCGCGGGTGTGGTCGCGGCACGCCTGGCGGGCGTCCACCATCTCCTGCCGCAGGTGCGCGGCCCGCGCGGCCAGCCCCGGCACCCGGTCGATCACGTCGATGACCAGGTGGAAGCGGTCCAGGTCGTTGAGCATCACCATGTCGAACGGCGTGGTGGTGGTGCCCTCCTCCTTGTACCCGCGCACGTGCAGGTTGTCGTGGTTGGCGCGCCGGTAGGTGAGCCGGTGGATCAGCCACGGGTAGCCGTGGTAGGCGAAGATGATCGGCTTGTCGCGGGTGAAGATGGTGTCGAACTCGTTGTCGGGCAGGCCGTGCGGGTGCTCCGACGGCGGCTGGAGGCGCATCAGGTCGACCACGTTGACCACCCGCACCTTCAGCTCGGGCAGCCGCTGGCGCAGCAGGTCGGCGGCGGCGAGGGTCTCCAGCGTCGGCACGTCGCCGGCGCAGGCGAGCACCACGTCCGGCTCCGTGCCCTCGTCGGTGCTGGCCCAGTCCCAGATGCCCAGGCCGCGCCTGCAGTGTTGGATCGCCTCGTCCATGGTCAGCCAGTTCGGGGCGGGCTGCTTGCCGGCCACCACCACGTTGATGTAGTGCCGGCTGCGCAGGCAGTGGTCCATGGTGGAGAGCAGGGTGTTGCCGTCCGGCGGCAGGTAGACCCGCACCACCTCGGCCTTCTTGTTGACCACGTGGTCGATGAAGCCCGGGTCCTGGTGCGAGAAGCCGTTGTGGTCCTGCCGCCACACGTGGCTCGACAGCAGGTAGTTCAGCGACGCCACCGGTTCCCGCCACGGGATGCCCCGGGTCACCTTCAGCCACTTGGCGTGCTGGTTGACCATCGAGTCGACGATGTGGATGAACGCCTCGTAGCTGGTGAAGATGCCGTGCCGGCCGGTCAGCAGGTAGCCCTCCAGCCAGCCCTGGCACAGGTGCTCCGACAGCACCTCCATCACCCGGCCGTCGGGGGAGAGGTGGTCGTCGCCGTCGACCCGGCCGGCGACGAACGCCCGGTCGGTGACCTCGAAGGCCGCGCCGAGCCGGTTGGAGGCGACCTCGTCGGGGCCGAAGAGCCGGAACGTGCGCGGGTTGGCGGTGATCACGTCACGGACCCACGCGCCGAGCACCCCGGTCGCGCCGGCCGCCGGCTCGCCGGGCTGCTGCACGTCGACGGCGTACCGGCGGAAGTCCGGCAGCTCCAGGTCGCGCAGCACCCGCCCGCCGTTGGCGACCGGGTTGGCGCTCATCCGCAGGTCGCCGGTCGGCGGCAGGGCGGTCAGCTCGGCGACGGGCGCGCCGGTGGGGTCGAACAGCTCCTGCGGCCGGTAGCTGCGCAGCCAGCGCTCCAGCTCGGCCAGGTGCTCCGGGTTGTCGCGCACCTCGGCGATGGGCACCTGGTGGGCGCGGTAGGTGCCCTCCACCTGCTTGCCGTCGACGGCCGCCGGGCCCGTCCAGCCCTTCGGCGTACGCAGGATGATCATCGGCCAGCGGGGGCGTTCGCCGGGCGCGCCGGAGCGGGCCCGGCGCTGGATGGCGGCGATCTCGTCGACCGCCCGGTCGAGGGTGGCGGCGAGGGCCTGGTGCACCGTGGCCGGGTCGTCGCCCGCCACGACGTACGGCTGGTAGCCGAAGCCGCGCATCATGTCCAGCAGGTCGTCGGTGGGGATGCGGTCCAGCACGGTCGGGTTGGCGATCTTGTAACCGTTGAGGTGCAGGATGGGCAGCACCGCCCCGTCGCGCGCCGGGTTGAGGAAGACGTTGGACAGCCAGCTCCCGGCCAGCGGGCCGGTCTCGGCCTCGCCGTCGCCGATGACGCAGGCGACCAGCAGGTCGGGGTTGTCGAACGCCGCGCCGTAGGCGTGGCTCAGCGCGTACCCCAGCTCGCCGCCCTCGTGGATCGAACCCGGCACCTCCGGCGCCACGTGGCTCGGGATGCCGCCGGGGAAGGAGAACTGGCGGAACAGCCGCTGCATGCCGGTCTCGTCGCGGCTCACCGAGTGGTACAGCTCGCTGTAGGTGCCCTCCAGCCAGGTGTTGGCCACCAGGGCGGGGCCGCCGTGACCGGGGCCGGTGATGAAGATCGTCGGCAGCTTCCGGTTGACGATGACCCGGTTGAGGTGGGCGTAGAGCAGGTTGAGGCCCGGGCTGGTGCCCCAGTGGCCCAACAGGCGGGGCTTGACGTGCTCGGGCCGCAGCGGCTCGCGCAGCAGCGGGTTGTCCAGCAGGTAGATCTGCCCGACGGTCAGGTAGTTCGCGGCCCGCCAGTATGCGTCCAGCCGGCGCAGCTCGTCTTCGGTCAGGGGGCTGTGCAGGTCTACAGCGGTGTCCATGCTGCGTAAGCCTCTCGCGGGTCGGGGACGCTCGCATCCGGTGCGCCGGGTTCCCCCGGCCACGTCCAGCTTCGCGGCGCGGGCGGAGATCGATCAGGGCCGTTGGTCCCGGACCGTGGGGACGTCATGCCCCGCCCGGCGCGGTGGAAACCAGTCCGCGGACGACGACGACCGGGGCGGGGGAGTGGTAGAGCAGCGACTGGCTGACCGCGCCGAGCATCCCGCGCAGCGGCTCGTCGCCCCGCGCGGCGACCACGGTCAGCTGCGCGGAGCGGGACTGGCCGACCATGACCGCGCCGGGGTCGCCGACGACGACGTGGCACTCGACCGACACCTCCGGGTGCCGGCGTCCGCACCGGGCCACCAGCTCGGCCAGCTCGGCGTGCGCGTCGTGCGCCTCGTCCTTGTCGGGGCCCGGCGGGCGGCCGGCGGCGTCGGGCGGCCGGTCCTCGGGCGGCGGCTCGACGACCCGTACGGCGAGCAGCCGGGCGGACCGGCGGGAGGCGCAGCCGAAGGCGAACGCGAGCGCCGTACGGGAGCTGGCCGAACCGTCGACGCCGACGAGGACGGGGCCCTGCGGCGGCGGCTCGGGGCGGACGACCAGCACCGGGCAGCCGGCGCGGGCGGCGAGTTCCACCGCCGGCGCGTCGGCGCGGATGCACGTGCCGCAGCGGGACATCCCGCCGTCGCCCATGACGACGAGGAACGCCGACTCGGAGCGACGGACCAGCGCGGCGACGGGCGCGCCCTCGACGATCTCGCCGCTGACCGGCACCGCCGGTTCCTCCTCGCCGGCGGCTGCGGCGGCCCGTTCGAGCAGCTCCTCGGCCTGGGCGCGCGGGCCGAGCACCGACGGGGCCTCCAGCGCGGCCGACCAGTTGAAGGCGTGCAACAGGCGCAGCGGGCGGCGGTGGCCGGCGGCCTCCCTCGCGGCCAGCCGGACGACCTGCCCGGCGGTCTCCGGCGAGCCGAGCGCGGCCACCACGGGCGCGTCGGCGGGTGGGGTCATCCGGCCTCACCTCCCCGACAGGCGCGCACGGCGGGTCCGATCCCTGCAACCGAGCGTAGTGGCCGGCGGCCCGGCGGGGGCCGGTATCGGGCCGGCCCGGCCGGCGCTGCTGTCAACTCTGGTTGACGCAACCGCGCTGTCAACGTATGTTGACACCATGAGTCACGCGACGGAACTCGCGGCGGCGGCCGGCAGCACCGATCCCCGGGTCGGCCTGCGTGCCGTGCGCGCCCTGCGCCGGCTGCTCGAACGGCTGGAGGTGGTCCAGGTGGACAACGCCCGACGGCAGGGCTGGTCCTGGCAGGAGATCGCCGACGCGTTGGAGGTCAGCCGGCAGGCGGTCCACAAGAAGCACGCCGGGCGACCGGCGGTCCCGAGCACCTGGGAGGAATGATGTTCGAACGGTTCACCGACCGGGCCCGCGAGGTGGTCAGGCAGGCCGCCCACGAGGCGCGGGCCGCCGGGCGGCGCCCCATCGGCACCGAGCACCTGCTCCTCGCCGTCCTCGCCGACCCCGACAACCTCGCGAGCCGGGTGCTGTCCGCCGCGGGTGTCCGCGCCGCCGACCTGCGTGCCGCCGTGGCCCGGCACACCGCCGAGGGCGACGCGGGGCTCGCCGAGGCCGACGCCGCCGCGCTGCGCGAGATCGGCATCGACCTGGCCGCGATCGTCGCCCGGATCGAGGAGTCCTTCGGCCCCGACGCGCTGCGTGCGGCGGTGCCCGCCCCGCGCCGCCGGTGGGGGTGGCGGCAGCGGCAGCGGCGGCGGCCCGGCGGCCCGTTCTCGCCCCGGTCGAAGAAGGCGTTGGAACTCTCGCTGCGCGAGGCGCTGCGGCTGCGGCACCGGCACATCGGCACCGAGCACATCCTGCTCGGGCTGCTGCGCGAGGGCGGCGGCCCGGCCGCGCTGGTGCTCGCCGAGGCCGGGCTCGACCTGGACGACCTGCGCCGCCGCGTCGAGCTGGCCCTGCGGGCCGCGGCCTAGCTTCACTGCGGGCACTCCAGCCCCGTAAACCTGTTTTCGGTGCGCGCAACCTCACCGGTCGCCGGCTCGCCGCCCGTACCGAGTTGCTGCACACTGACGCCGTGGATGCTGAGCAGAACAGGCGTTCGACGCCGGGCGCGCGTGCGGCCGGCCACCACGGCGGGCTGCGCTCCGCCGTGGTGGTCAACCCGGTGAAGGTCGCCGACCTCGACGCGCTGCGCGACACGGTCGACGGGGCGCTCGGCGCGGCCGGCTGGCCGGCGCCCCTGTGGTTCGAGACCACCCCGGAGGACCCGGGCCGGGGCCAGACCGAGAAGGCCGTCGCCGCCGGGGTCGACGTCGTCTTCGCCTGCGGCGGCGACGGCACCGTGATGTCCTGCGTCAGCGCGCTGGTCGGCACCGACGTGGCCCTCGCCGTCCTGCCCCAGGGCACCGGCAACCTGCTCGCTGCCAACCTCGGCCTCTCCACCGACCTGGCCGCCGGGCTGGAGGTGGCCGTCGAGCGGGGCCGCCGGCAGCTCGACGTGGGCGCGGTCGACGACGCCTACTTCACCGTCATGGCCGGGATGGGCTTCGACGCCCAGATGCTCGACGCCACCTCCGAGACGACCAAGGCCCGCATCGGCTGGCCGGCGTACGTGATGGGGGCCGCCCGGCACCTGCGCGACCGGCCGATGCGGGTCACCATCCGCATCGACGACCGGCCGCCGCTGCGCCGCCGCGCCCGCTCGGTGCTGGTGGCCAACGTCGGCCGCCTCCAGGGCGGCGTCACCCTGCTCACCGACGCCGAACCGGACGACGGCTGGCTCGACGTCGCGGTGCTCACCCCGCGCACCCTGCGCCACTGGCTGGCCATGGGCTGGGCGCTGGTGCGCCGCCGGGGCAGCGTGCCCCGGATGGAGGTCCACCGCGCCCGGCGGGTGGAGGTCACCAGCAACCGGGCGCAGCCGCGCGAGCTCGACGGGGACCTCATCGCGCCGGGCCGGCGGCTGGCGGCCGAGATCCGCCCCCGCGCCCTCTGGCTCTGCGTGCCGCAGCCGCAGGAGGCGCCCGACCTGGCCGCCGACGCCGAGGCAGCCGGGGAGCGGGGCGAGGAGCTGGTCGAGGAGGCCCGCCGTGAGTAGCACCAGGATGGTGCCCGAGACCCGGCTCATGGCCGACGAGGAGCTCTCCGCCGACGACGCCTGGCACACACTGCGCCGCCACGGCGGCTGGCGGCTGCTGCGGGACGCCTTCGTCCGGTTCCGCTACGGCGACGGGTTCAGCCACTCCCGCGCCCTCGCGTTGCAGCTCTGCCTCGCCGTGGTGCCCTTCCTGATCGCCCTCACCGGCCTGATCACCGACCTCGGCGCCGACGAGGGCGGCCGGGTCGTCGCCGACACCGTGCTCGCCCTCACCCCCGGGCAGAGCGAGCAGGTGGTCGGTGACCTGCTCGACGCCGGCGAGCGCACCGAGGACGCCGGCGAGCTGGCGCTGACCCTCGGCCTGCTGACCGGCCTCGTCGCGCTCACCACCACGATGGCGCAGATCGAGCGCGGCGCAAACCGGATCTACGGCGTCGAGCGGGACCGTCCGGCCCTGTGGAAATACCTGCGGGCCGCCGTCCTCGCGCTCGTCGCGGGCGTCCCGGCCCTCGCCGGGTTCCTCATCCTGGTCGGCGGCGGGGCGATGGGCGATTCGGTACGCCGCAACTACGCCTGGGGCGACGTCGCCACCTTCGCCTGGGACGTGGTCCGCTGGCCGCTGAGCCTCGGCCTGACCGTGCTCGCCGTGGCCCTGCTGTTCCGCCACACCCCCCGCCGCAAGCAGCCCGGCCTGTCCTGGCTGTTCCTCGGCGCCGGCATCGCCACCGCCCTGTGGTGGCTGGCCAGCCTGCTGCTCGCCGCGTACGTGCGGTTCAGCGACGGGTTCGGGCAGACGTACGGCGCGCTGACCGGGATGATGGCGCTGCTGCTCTGGGCCAACCTCACCGGCATGGCGCTCTTCGGCGGCCTGGCCTTCGCCGCCCAGTTGGAGGCGATGCGCATCGGCGTGCCCGAGCCGGCCCGGCCGGACCTGTGGCAGCCCGGCGACACCCCCGGTGTACGGGAGGCCCGGATCGGGTAAAGCGCCACGCCAGAGCCGACAAGGGAGGTGCGGGGTGACCGCGGTCAAAGAGGCGGCGCGGCGGCCGGTCGGCCATTTCGCCGAGCGGAGCATCGCCGGGCTGGTGGCCGTCGTCGGCGCGGGGGCCGCCTTCGGCCTGCTGCTGATGCTGGTGCGCTTCCGGTGGAGCCCGCTCCAGCACGCCGACCACGAGGCCGCCGAGTGGTTCAACGGGCTCGTCGCCCCGCACCACGCCCTGGTCACCGTGTTGCAGGCGGTCACCGACCTCGGCGGGCGGCCCGTGCTGATCTGGCTGGTCAGCGTCGCCGTGATCGGGCTGCTGATCCGCCGCCAGGCCCGGCTCGCCGTCTATCTCATCATCACCGGGGTCGGCGGGCTGATCCTCGACCCGTCGCTGAAGACCCTCGTCGGCCGGCTCCGACCCGTGGTGGACGTGCCGGTGGCCAGCGCCCCCGGCAACAGCTTCCCCAGCGGCCACGCCCTCGGCTCGTTCGTCGCGTACGGGGCGATCCTGCTGGTCTTCCTCCCCGCCATGGCGCCCCGCTGGCGCAGGCCCGCCATCGCCGTCGCCGCCGTGCTGGTGGCCCTGATCGGGCTGACCCGGATCGCGCTGGGCGTGCACTTCGTCTCCGACGTGCTCGGCGGCTGGCTGCTCGGCGCGGCCTGGCTGGGCGTCACCGCGTACGCCTTCCGGTTGTGGCGGCGCGAGCGCGGCCGGCCGGTGCCGCCGCTGACCGAGGGCCTGGAGCCGGAGGCGGGCCGCGACATCGCCCCGGCCCCCGCCGAGGAACACGTGCTGGAGCACCCCCGCTCGGCCGTGGCCGAACTGCTGGTCGGCTGGGTGCTGGTGTTCGGTGCCCTGTACGCCTTCGGCATGTTCGTCAGCTACCACGCCAAGGACACGTTCCTCGGCGCCCTCGACGCCGAGGTCCCGCGCTGGTTCGCCCAGCGGCACACCGACGCGGTGACCGACCTGAGCTGGTGGTGGAGCAAGTTCGGCGACACCCACGCGATCCTGCTGGTGTCGCTGGTCTTCTGCCCGCTGGTGCTCGCCGTGTGGCGGCGCTGGCGGCCGGTGCTCTTCGTGGCGCTGGCCATGTTCGGCGAGCTGACCCTCTTCCTCGCCGCCGCCCGCGCCGTCGACCGGCCCCGCCCGCCCGTGGAGAACCTCGACGGGCAGATGCCCACCTCGTCGTTCCCGTCCGGGCACATCGCCGCCACCATCTGCCTCTGGCTCGCGATCGCCCTCATCGTGTTCCCCCGCACCGACCGCTGGTGGCGGTGGCTGTTCGTGGCCGCCGCCGTGGTCATGCCGGTCGGGGTGGCGGTCTCCCGCATGTACCGGGGCATGCACCACCCGACAGACTTCCTGGGCGCGATCCTGCTCAGCGCCCTGTGGATCGGCCTGCTCTACTGGGTGATCCGCCCCAACGCCGACCTCGCCGAGGGCAACCGGCCGGCGATCGAGTCCGAACAGGTCGACGAGCTCGGCGACGAGCTGGCCACCGCCGGCCGCCCCGACTGACCGATGCTGCGGGTGATGACCTGGAACATCAAGACCGGCGGCCGGGACCGGACGGGTCCCGGCCGCCTGGGCCGGGTGGCCCGGGTCGTCGCCGCGCACCGGCCGGACCTGCTGGCCGCGCAGGAGCTGCGCGGCTTCGACTCCGGCGGCGTGCTGGCCGGCTTCGCCGCCGCCGTGGGCATGCAGCCGCACCTGGCCCGGTCGTGCTTCGGCCAGCCCGTGGCGGTGCTGGTCCGCGCGCCGCTGCGGGTCCTCGCGGCCGGCCCGGTCCGCCGCCCGTTCCACCACGCCGCCGTACGCGTCACCGTGGCCACCGACGCCGGGCCGCTCACCGTGCTCGCCGCGCACCTCGACCCGTACTCGGGGCTGCGGCGGCGGGTCGAGGCCGGCTGGCTCGCGGCGGCCGTCGGCCGGGTCCCCGGCGCGGGGCCGGGCGCGCTGGCGCTGCTGGCGGGGGACCTGAACACCCTCGCCCCGGGCGTCGACCACACCGACCGCGTCGCCCGGCTGCCGGCCGCGTACCGGCGTCGGCACCTGCGCCGGGACGGGCGGACGGTGGAGACCCGGGCGGTGGCCCGGCTCGCCGCCGCCGGCCTGGTCGACCTGTACGCCGCGCTCGTCCCCGGCGACGAGGGAGCGACCGCGCCGACGCGGCACGGCGGCGGCGCGGAGTTCTCCGGCATGCGGCTGGACTACCTCCTCGGCACCCCGGGGCTGGCCCGGCTGGCCCGGTCCTGCGTCGTCGTGCGCGGCGGCGACACCGAGCACGCCTCCGACCACTACCCGGTGCTGGCAGACCTCGACCTCCACCCGGCCTGACCGCCGCCCGCGCGGTTGCCGCGGGCCACTACGCTCGCCGCGTGACCGGTCGCCCCACCACCCGCCCCGAGCCGCCGCCCCCGCTGGTCTCCGCGTTCGCCCGGGGCGTCGCCCTGGTCGTGGTGCTGCCCGTGCGGCTGCTGTGGGAGCTGCTCGTCGCGGCCGGCCGGCTGCTGCACCGCTGGCTGCTCAGCCCGCTGGGCAGGGCCCTGCGGGCCTGGGTGCTGCGCCCGCTCGCCTGGCTCGCGTACCACCTGGTCTGGGTGCCCCTGGCCTGGCTGGCGCGGCACCTGGTGTGGCGTCCGCTGGGCTGGGTGTTCCGGACGATCGTCCGGCCCCTGGCGCGCGTGGCCGTGGTGGTGGTCGACTGGCTGATCCGGCACCTGCTGGTGCCGCTGCTGCGCCTGGTGGGGCGGCTGTTCGGCCCGGCGTTGGCGGCCCTCGGACGCGGCCTGTGGTGGCTGCTGCGGCTGCTGTGGACGGCCCTGTCCTACGCCTGGCGGCTCGCCGGGCGCATCCTGCGCGCCCTGCACCGGCTGCTGCTGCGCCCGGTCGGGCGCGCGCTGCGCTGGGCCTGGCGGCACACCGTCGCCCCGCTCGGCCGCGCCCTGCGCGCCGCCTGGCGGGTCACGGTCACCCCGGCGGCCCGCTGGCTCAACGCGTCGGTCGTGACCCCGGTCCGCCAGGCCACCCGCGCCGTTCTGGCCGCCCTGAACCTGCGCCCCTGACCCTGCCTCCGGTCGGCGTCGTCCCGGCGGTTGTCACCTTCCGTGACGGGTGGCGGCGTCCGGCTGCGGGGCGGGTGGTTTCGCTCTGCGTGATGCGCCAGCGACACGACCGAAGTTCCCTCGGTCCCTTTGCTCTGCACCCATCGGCGCACCACGGCAGCGAGCTGCGCAGCAGCGAGGGCCGCGGACCGCGTGGGGCGAGCCGGTCCGTTGCGCTGCGTGAGTGGTGCGTATGTGGGTGCAGAGCAAAGGGGTTGGCGGTACCGGAGTCGCCGCGCGCGCGGATTGCGCTGAGTCACCGGTGATGCGGGTAGCGGGCCGGCCGTCGCCGGCCGGCCACCCGGCCGACGATCCGGCCGCCCCGAGGCCGCGCCGCCGCCCTACCAGACCAGGTTGACCAGGACGGTCAGCGCGATCGACGCGAGGATCGAGAAGAGGATCATCAGTAGGCAGCCGAGGCCCCCGCCCGCCGGGCGGATCTCCGTGTTGCCGATGCGCATCAGGCCACCTTTCGGAGGGACGGGGCCAGGGCGAGCCGTGGCCCCGTCACAGCTCGCGGAGCCGGGGAAGCAGCTCCTCCCGGGCCCAGTCGAGGAACCTCGGCTGGGTGTCGCCGCCGACCTGCACCAGCGCCACGTGGGTGAAGCCGGCGTCGACGAACTTCTTGAACGCCGCGACGTGCCGGTCGGTGTCCGGGCCGCAGGAGATCCCCTCGGCGACGTCGTCCTCGCGGACGTACTGGGTCGCGGCGGCGAACGAGTCCGGGCCGGGCAGTTCGGCGTTGACCTTCCAGCCCATGCCGAACCAGCGGAACTGGTCGTGCGCGATCTTGCGGCACTCCGCCTCGTCGGGGCCGTAGCAGATGGCGACCTGGCCGAACCGGGGCTGCCCCGCGCCGCCCGCGTCGTCGTACATCTGGATCAGGTGGGCGTCGGGCTCGGTGGCGACGAGGCCGTCGCCGTAGTCGGCGGCGAGCGTCGCCGACTGCCGGCCGGACGCGGCCACGGCCATCGGCACCGGACGGTCGGGCCGGTCCCAGACGTACGCGTCGGGCACGTCGAAGTGGTTGCCGGAGAAGGTCAGCGTCTCCCCGTTCAGCAGGGGCCGGATGATCTGCAGCGCCTCCTCGAACATCTCGTGCCGCTGCTGCACGTGCGGCCAGCCGCCGACGACGTGCTCGTTGAGGTTCTCCCCGGCGCCCAGGCCGAGGGTGAACCGGCCGTCCGACAGCGCCCCGATCGTGCTGGCCTTCTGCGCCACCACCGCGGGGTGGTAGCGGCGGATCGGGCAGGTCACGAAGGACATCAGCTCGGCCCGGCTGGTGGCGTGGGCGACCGCGCCGAGCACCGACCAGGCGTACGGGGAGTGGCCCTGGGAGTCGAGCCAGGGATAGTAGTGGTCGGAGATCACCAGTTGGTCGAAGCCGGCGGCCTCGGCACGCACCGCGTAGTCGACCAGTTCCTTCGGCCCGGCCTGCTCGCACATCAGGGTGTAGCCGACGTTGACCATGGCGATTCTCCTTTGCTCTCCCGATCCACACCGCATACCCCGGTGGGCGTCGGTCAACCCTCGACAGCCGTGGTGGCCTTGACGGGGCGGCTCTGAGTGGTAAGGTCCGGCCTTAACCGGTTCAGGCTGGGGGCGTCGCATCCTGTGGTGGGGATGAGCGCACCTGTGGCGGCTCGCTGCCCCGCGAGCCGCCACAGGACGTCCCGCCTGAGTGGCGAGTCACTGAACCGGTTGCCCTGTCTGATCGATCGGCCTACGCTGATGCCTGCGCCGTCGCGGAGCCGGACGGCGGCTGACGGGCCAGCCGCCTTCTTCGTCACCACCACCGCACCCCCGCCGGGCACGGGGTCTGACCCTCCCTGAGGAAGGCCATGAGAAAACGTCTCTCCGTCGCGGGCGTCGCCCTGCTGACGGTCCTCGCCGCCGTGTTCGCCTTCGGGCAGCCCGCGCACGCCGCCGCCGGCTTCACCGTCTCCAACGGCAAGCTGTACGACGCCAACGGCAACGAGTTCGTCATGCGCGGCGTCAACCACGCCCACACCTGGTACCCGCAGCAGACCAGCTCCTTCGCCAACATCAAGGCGCTCGGGGCGAACACGGTGCGGGTGGTGCTGGCCAGCGGCGACCGCTGGGCGAAGAACGACACGGCCGACGTCGCCAACGTCGTCTCCCTGTGCAAGGCGAACAAGCTGATCTGCGTCCTGGAGGTGCACGACACCACCGGCTACGGCGAGCAGAGCGGCGCGATCACCCTGGACCGGGCGGTCGACTACTGGCTGAGCATCTCCAGCGCCCTCGCCGGCCAGGAGAAGTACGTGATCGTCAACATCGGCAACGAGCCGTACGGCAACCAGGGCTACGCGACCTGGGCCACCGACTCGGCCAACGCGGTCAAGCGGCTGCGTGCCGCCGGCCTCGCGCACACCATCATGGTCGACGCCCCCAACTGGGGCCAGGACTGGTCCTTCACCATGCGCGACAACGCGGCGTCGGTGTTCGCGGCCGACCCGCAGAAGAACACCGTCTTCTCCATCCACATGTACGGCGTCTTCGACACCGCCGCCGAGATCTCCGACTACCTCGGCCGGTTCCGCGCCGCGAAGCTGCCGATCGTGGTGGGCGAGTTCGGCTTCGACCACTCCGACGGCAACCCCGACGAGGACGCCATCCTGTCGTACACGCAGGCCAACGGCATCGGCTACCTGGGCTGGTCGTGGAGCGGCAACGGCGGCGGCGTCGAATACCTCGACATGACCACCAACTTCAACCCGAACGCCCTGACCACGTGGGGCCAGCGCATCTTCAACGGCGTCAACGGCATCAAGGCGACCTCGAAGGAGGCGTCGGTCTACTCGGGCGTCACCCCGACCACCCCGCCGACCACGGCCCCGCCGACGACCCCTCCGCCGACGACGCCCCCACCCACGACGCCCCCGCCGACCACCCCGCCGGCCACCGGCGGCTGCACGGCGACGTACACGATCATCGGCCAGTGGCAGGGCGGCTTCCAGGGTGAGGTCAAGGTGACCGCCGGCTCCGCCGCCATCAACGGCTGGACGGCGAAGTGGACGCTCGGCAGCGGCCAGTCCATCAGCCAGGCGTGGAACGCGACGCTGACCAGCAGCGGGTCGAACGTCACCGCCACCAACGTCAGCTACAACGGCAAGCTCGGGGCCGGGGCCAGCACCAGCTTCGGCTTCATCGGCAGCTCCACCGGCACCCCCGCCGTTCCGGCGGTGACCTGCACGGCGAGCTGATCCCCCTCCGCGCATGCGGCGGTGGCCGGGCCCGCCCGGGCCCGGCCACCGCGTCGTGGCCGCCCCCACCGGCCGGGGATCAGGCGACCGCGTCGACCTCCAGCAGCAGGGTCTGCTCGGGGTGCAGGGCCGGCAGTTGCAGGCCGACCGAGGCGAGCACCGCGCCCGGCAGGGTCACCCCGGGCAGCCAGCCCGGCTCCGTCAGCTCCAGCGCCGCCGGCCCCGGCACGCCGGCCGCCGGCCGGACCGCGTACCGCCGGGCCGGGTCGAGCCCCGGCAGCCGCAGCGCGCCCGGCACCTGGGCGACCGAGGTGGCGACGCGCGCCACGGCGTACACCGCGCGGGTGTGGTCTGCGGCGACCACGCCGTGCGCCCAGACGGCCGGGTCGGGGTGGTCGACCCGGACCACCCGGCCGGCGTGCAGCAGCGGTCGCAGCCGCTTGTGCAGCGCCACCCAGGCCGACAGCTCGGCCCGGTCGGCGGCACTCGCCGAGCCGATGTCCCACTCGACGCCGAAGTGGCCGAACAGCGCGGTGGCGGCCCGGAAGCCCAGGTCGTGCACCCGGTGCGTGGTGTGCGAGCGGTCGGGCCCGACGTGGCTGCCGACCAGCTCCGGCGGCAGCAGCAGCCCGGTCCACCGCTGGATGGCCAGCCGCTCCAGGGCGTCGTTGCAGTCGCTGGCCCAGACCCGGTCGGTGCGGCGCAGGATCTCCAGGTCCACCCGCGCGCCGCCGGAGGAGCAGCTCTCGATCTCCAGGCCGGGGTGGCGGGCGCGCAGTTCGTCGAGCAGCCGGTAGGCGGCGACGGTCTGCGCGTGCACCCCGGGCCGCCCGGCGTGGCCGGCCTCGGTGAGGTCCCGGTTGTGGTCCCATTTCAGGTACGCGATGCCGTCGTGGTCGCGCAGCAGCGCGTCGAGCCGCCCCAGCACGTACGCGTACGCGCCCGGGTCGGCCAGGTCCAGCACCTGCTGGTGCCGCCACGGCGGCGGCAGCCGGCCGGGCACCTGGAGCACCCACTCGGGGCGGGCGCGGAACAGGTCGGAGTCGGGGTTGACCATCTCCGGCTCGACCCAGAGGCCGAACTGCATGCCGTGCCCGCGCACGTGGTCGATCAGCGGTTGCAGCCCGCCCGGCCAGACCGTCTCGTCGACGTACCAGTCGCCGAGCCCGGCCCGGTCGTGCCGGCGGCCGACGAACCAGCCGTCGTCGAGCACGAACCGCTCCACCCCGACGGCGGCGGCGTGGTCGGCGAGGGCGCGCAGCCGGCCCAGGTCGTGGTCGAAGTAGACGGCCTCCCACACGTTGAGGGTGACCGGCCGCGCCGAACGCGGGTGTCCCGGCCGGGCGCGCAGGTGGGCGTGCAGCGCGTCGCTGAGCCCGTCCAGGCCGGCGGTCGAGTGCGCGGCGTAGAGCAGGGGGGTGGCGTAGGACTCGCCGGGGCCGAGCGTGATCTCGCCGCTGCCCAGCAGCTCGCCGCCGCCCAGCGTGGCCTCCCCGGTGGGCCGCCGCTCGGCGAACGTGACGTGGTCGCCGCTCCACGCGGTGTGCACCGCCCACACCTCGCCGTGCCGGAAGCCGAACCCGGCCGTGCCGGCCACCAGCAGCAGCGTCGCGTCGTGCCCGGTGCGCCCGTGCCGGCCCTCCCGCACCCACGCGCCCATCGGCCACGGGTGCCGCTGCGGCGACCGTTCCCGGCACCACCGGCCGGTCAGGTCGAGCAGCTCGGTGGCGACCGCCGGCACCGGCAGCACGCCGGTCAGCTCCCTCAGCTCGTACGGGGTGTCGCCGTCGTTGCGCAGCCGGTGCCGCAGCAGCACCAGCCCGGCCGGGTCCAGCTCGACCTCGACGGTCAGCGTCAGCGCCGCGTCGGGGTCGCTGGCCGTCACGGTCACCCGGGCCGGGGCGGCCGGCTCGTCGGTGACGGCGAGGGCGTCGAGGCGGAACGCGGTGGACCAGGCGGAGCCGGCCCGGTGCCCGGCCAGGCCGGGCCGCCCGCTCCAGCCGGCGCTGGCCTCGGGCAGCAGGGACAGCACCGTCGGCGCGTCGAAGCTGCTCGGCACCACCGGCGGCACGGTCGCGGCGACCAGCGCGGTCAGGTCGTCGGCGGCGAGCGGGCCGAGGTCGGCGCCCCAGTGCGCGACCCGGGGCAGCCCGGGGCCGCGCGCGTCGAGCACCAGGCTGGTCGCGGCCCGGCGCAGGTGGACGATCGTCATCCCCTCGGGGCCCCCGCGACGGACGGGGCTACGAGCCGGGCGAGGCATTCGGCCCGGGTGTGGGGACGGGACATGGCGCCTCCTGCGGCTGAGAAGGGGTGCGGCACCCGGGGTTGGTGTGGAGGAAGCGGGTTGGTGGGCGTTCGGGAATGCCACGGCGGAACCACCGTGAACCAACATCAGCGAACACGAACGGCCGTAGGCGCTCAAGCTACTCGTCCATCGGGGACTGTCAAGGGCCTATCTGTCGATCAAAATTGCGCGGTGACAAGGGGGATCATCGCGGTAGACGTGGTAAAGAACCCGCGATGTTGAGAAGTGTTGACTTGCGTGCGCCGCCCGGGGCACGCTGTGCCCTCATGCGGGATCGACACGACACCGGCTGGCAGGGCGACGGCATCTACTACGGCGCCGACTACAACCCCGAGCAGTGGCCCGAGCAGACCTGGGCCGAGGACGTGGAGCTCATGCGCCGCGCCGGGGTCAACCTGGTCTCCGTCGGCATCTTCTCCTGGGCCCTGCTGGAGCCCACCCCCGGCAAGCACGACTTCGGCTGGCTCGACCGCGCCCTCGACACGCTGCACGCCGGGGGAATCCGGGTCGACCTGGCCACCGCCACCGCCAGCCCGCCGCCGTGGCTGGCACACGCCCACCCCGAGACGCTGCCCCGCCGCGCCGACGGCACCGTGCTGTGGCCGGGCGGCCGGCAGGCGTACTGCCCCAGCTCGCCGGTGTTCCGCGAGCGCTCGCTCGCCCTCGTCGAGGCCGTCGCCACCCGCTACGCCGACCACCCCGCCGTCGTGATGTGGCACGTCTCCAACGAGCTGGGCTGCCACAACGTGCACTGCTACTGCGACGTCAGCGCGGCGGCGTTCCGGGGCTGGCTGCGCGAGCGCTACGGCGACCTCGACGCCCTCAACGACGCGTGGGGCACCCTCTTCTGGAGCCAGCGCTACGGCGACTGGGCCGAGATCAACCCGCCGCGCGCCGCGCCGACCTTCGCCAACCCCACCCAGCAGCTCGACTTCCTGCGCTTCTCCTCCGACGAGCAGCGCGCCCAGCTCCGCGCCGAACGCGACGTGCTCAAGCGGCTCGTCCCCCAGCCCGTCACCACCAACTTCATGGTGGGCATGAGCAAGCACATGGACTACCACTCCTGGGCCGGCGACGTGGACCTGGTCGCCACCGACCACTACCTCACCGCCGCCGACCCGCTCTCGCACGTCGGGCTGGCGCTGGCGGCCGACCACACCCGGGGCGTCGCCGGAGGCGCGCCGTGGCTGCTCATGGAGCACTCCACCAGCGCCGTCAACTGGCAGCCCCGCAACGTGGCGAAGGCGCCCGGGCAGCTACGCCGCAACAGCCTCGCCCACGTCGCGCGGGGCGCCGACGGGGTGCTGTTCTTCCAGTGGCGGGCGTCCCGGGCCGGCGCGGAGAAATACCATTCGGCGCTCGTCCCGCACGCCGGGGCGGACACGAAGGTCTTCCGCGAGGTGTGCCGGCTCGGCGCAGACCTGAAGGCCCTCGCCGAGGTACGCGGCAGCCGCGTCGACGCCGACGTGGCGATCCTGTTCGACTACGAGGCGTGGTGGGCCGTCGAGCTGGACTCCCGCCCCAGCGTCGACGTCACGTACGCCGACCGGCTCGCCGCCCTGCACGGCGCGCTGTGGCGGGCCGGCGTCACCGCCGACGTGGTGCATCCGTCGACCGACCTGTCCCGCTACCGCCTCGTGCTGGTGCCGACGCTCTACCTCGTCCGCGACGCCGACGCCGAGGCCCTGCACGGGTGGGTCGCCGCCGGCGGCACCGCCCTGGTGACCTACTTCAGCGGCATCGTCGACGAGCACGACCACGTGCGGCTCGGCGGCTACCCCGGCGCGTTCCGGGAACTGCTCGGCATCCGCACCGAGGAGTTCTTCCCGCTGCGCGAGGGCGAGCGGGTCACCCTCGACGACGGCTCCGTCGCCGACGTGTGGACCGAGTGGCTGCACCCGGCCGGCGCGGACGTCGTCGCCGCGTACGCCGACGGGCCCCTGCCCGGGGTTGCGGCGCTGACCCGGCACGCCGTGGGCGCGGGCGCGGCCTGGTATGCGGGCACCCGGCTCGACGACGCCGCCACCGACCGCCTGGTGGCCCGGCTGCTGGCCGAGGCCGGGGTCCGGGCCGCCGCCGAGGCCCCGCCCGGGGTGGAGGTGGTCCGCCGCTGCGGCGACGGGCGGAGCTGGCTGTTCGTCGTCAACCACACCGACCGCCCGGCCCGGGTCGCCGCCACCGGCACCGAGCTGCTCGCGGGCGTCCGCTGCGCCGGGGAGCTGGAGGTCGCCCCGGGCGAGGTGGCCGTGGTCCGGGAGGAGGGGGCCGATGCTCGCCCAGCAACGGCAGAGCGCCATCCTTGAGCTGATCCGGCAGCGCGGCGGCGTGCAAGGAAGGGCCCCTTGTTAACGCATACGGTAGAGAAGGGTCCCCTTCTCACGCCCGGACGCCGGCGGCGTCCGGACGCCGCCGAGGCCCGGACGCCGCTCACGCCCGGACGCGGCTCACGCCCGGACGCCGCCGAGCAGGGCGCACGGGGTGTTCCCAGGCATCTCACAGCGGTGCAGGCTAGGGTCGGTGGCGTGAGCTGCGACGCTCCAGGGTGGAGCGCGCACCTGCGGGAGTGGCGATGGTCTTCAAGAAGATGTTGAGCGCGTTCGGGGTGGGCGGTCCGACCGTGGACACCGTCCTGTCGAACCCGAACACCCGGCCCGGCCTGGCCCTCGACGGCCGGGTCAACCTGGTCGGCGGGGAGGCCCCGGCCGCCATCGAGCAGATCGCCGTCGGCCTGGTCACCCGCGTCGAGATCGAGAGCGGCGACAGCGAGTACGCGGGCATCATGGAGTTCCACCGGATGCCGGTCAGCGGGGCCTTCGAGCTCGCCCCGAAGCAGCAGCTGTCGATCCCGTTCCAGCTCCCCGTGCCGTGGGAGACCCCGATCACCGACGTCTACGGCCAGCGCCTGCACGGCATGACCATGGGGCTGCGCACCGAGGTGGCGGTGGCCCGGGCCGTCGACAAGAGCGACCTCGACCAGGTCGCCGTGCACCCGCTGCCGGTGCAGGAGCGCATCCTGGAGGCGTTCGCCCGGCTCGGCTTCCGCTTCAAGGGCGCCGACCTGGAGCGCGGCCACATCCAGGGGGTACGCCAGACGCTGCCCTTCTACCAGGAGATCGAATACTTCGCCGCCCCGCAGTACGCGCAGGTGATCAACGAGGTCGAGCTGACGTTCGTCACCAGCCAGCAGGGCATCGACGTGATCCTGGAGTGCGACAAGCGGGGTGGTTTCCTCAGCGCCGGCCACGACGTCTTCGGCCGCTACACCGTCTCGCACGCCGACGCCGACCGCGTCGACTGGGCGCAGGTGGTCGACGGCTGGCTGAAGGAGACCACGTCCCGCTACGGCGGCCTGCGCGCCCAGGGCTTCGGGGCCCCGCAGGGGTACCCGCCGCAGCACGGCTACCCGATGCAGCACGGCTACCCGCCGCAGCACGGGCACGGTCGCGGCCACGGCCGGGGCCCCGGGATGGGCGGGATCGTCGCCGGGGCGGCGCTCGGCGCGGTCGGCGGGATCGTCGCCGGCGAGATGATCGAGGACGCCATCGAGGGCGACTTCGCCGAGGACTGGGGCTTCGGCGAGGAGTAGTTCCGCACGTACGCGAAGAAACGCGACGGTGGCCCGCCGGGGATTCCCGGCGGGCCACCGTGCTGCTCGGAGCTGGTCCGGCGTCAGTGCCGGGCCTTGCGCTCCGCGCCGCTGCGGAAGTTGCTGCCGGCCTTGGCCAGGCCCCGGCTACCGAGGTAACCGATGGTCAGCAGCGTGATGAAGAACCAGGCCTGCGGGGCGCGGAAGATGTCCACGCCGACCGAGTTCTTGCCGACCAGGTACGACGCGGCGAGCACGCCGATGACGGAGGCGACGTAGACCCAGAACTCCGTCGTCGCGAACGACGGCTTGGTCTCCGTGCCCGGCGCCGTCATGGGAGGCTCCCGGTGCCCGTCGTGCATCATCGGCATCGGCCGGGTGGGTGCCTCCTGCATCGCGCGGTTCGGCATGTCGTTCATCGCCGGGTTCTGCGCTTCCTGCGTGCGGTTCATCGGCCTGGTGGATGCAGCCTGCGTGCTCATCTTGTCCTCCTCAGGATGCGATGAGTCCTTACTGCGGCTCCCTCGCCCCGCTACCGCGTTTCGGCCACGGCACGGATCACCTTCGTGGCGGGGGGCACCCCCCGACTACCCGGCGGTCCGGCGAGGTAACACCCGCCGGCCGGCGGATCGCAGCGGTTCGGGCCCGGGAGCGGGGCACGTTTGGTCGGCCCCGCGCCGGGCACGCAGCACGATTCCGACACTTCTGCGAGGTGATGGACGTGCGTGAGGACGACACGATGCGGGAGTCCGCCCGCAAGGCCGAGGAACGGATCACCGGTGGCGTCTACGGCGAGGGGGCCCTCGACGAGGTCACCGTGCCGCAGACCGACGTGCAGCGGGTCATCCAGGACGAGGACCCGGACGACCCGGCGCACGTCCGGGTCGACCCGCAGGTGCTGCGCGACGGTGGCCCCACCCGGGGCCAGGGCGCGGTCACCACGACCGGCGGCACGGCCGGGCCGGCGAGCGCCCGCCGGGTGGCCCGGCAGCCGGAGCGGCACCCGGGGAAGGTCGCCCCGACCACCACCGGCGACGCGACCACGGGTGGCCTGAGCACCCCGGCGGGCGGCGCGACCAGCGACCAGTCCAGCAGCGCCAGCCAGGTCGGCAGCTTCACGGAGGACTGACCCCGGGTCAGGCGGGGCGGAGGACGCCGAGGCGCTGGGTGGCGCGGGTCAGCGCGACGTACAGGTCGCTGTGCCCGCGCGGCGACTCCGCGACGATCCCGTCCGGGTCGACCACCAGGACGGTGTCGAACTCCAGCCCCTTGGCCTGGGCCACCGTCAGCAGCACCACCCGGCTCTCCAGCTCCGGGTGGTCGCCGACGGCCGCCTCGGGCAGGGCCGCCAGCAGGGCCGCGCCCAGCGCGTCGACCCGGCCGGCGGGCACGATCACCCCGAGCCGCCCGTCGGTCAGGTCGGCTGCCTCGGCGACCGCCGCGTCGGCCAGCTCGCCGGCCAGCCGGCCCTCGTCCACCGCGCGCTCCCACGGCGGCACCCCGCTGCGGCGCACCGAGCGGGGCGGGCGCAGGCCCGGATCGATCTCGGCCAGCACCCCGGCCGCCACCGACATGATCTCGGCGGGGGTGCGGTAGCTGACCGTCAGCTCCTCCAGCCGCCACCGCTGCGCCACGTACGGCTCCAGCGCCTCGGCCCACGACGGGGTGCCGGCGAGCGCGCCGGTCTGCGCCACGTCACCGACGATCGTCATGGACCGGCTGGGGCAGCGCCGCATCAGCAGCCGCCAGGCCATCGGCGACAGCTCCTGCGCCTCGTCGACGATGACGTGCCCGAACGCCCAGCTCCGGTCGGCGGCGGCCCGCTGCGCGGTGGTCAGCCCGTCGCTGGACTGCTGCCGCTCCAGCAGCCGGTCGGCGTCCAGCAGGTCGGTCACCCCGAGGATCTCGCCGCCCTCCGCCTCGTCCTCCACGTCGATCGACCGGGAGCCCCGGGCGATCTCCAGCACGCCCTCGGCGTACTCGCGTTGCAGGGCGCGCAGGCGGGCCCGGCGCGCCTCGGCGGCCCGGTCGTCCTCGCCGAGCAACTCGGCGGCCTCGTCCAGCAGCGGCACGTCGGCCGGCGTCCAGCCGCCCGGCTCGCGGCGCAGCGCCGCCCGGTCGGCGTCGCTCCAGCCGGGCGTGGCGGCGGCGATGCGCTCCGGGTCGGCGTACAGGTCGGCGAGCAGCCGCTGCGGGGTGAGCACCGGCCAGAGCTGGTCCAGCGCGGCGCGTACCCCGGGCTCCTCGCGCAGCTCCCGGCGGATCTCCGCGACGTCGGCCTCCTCCAGGAGGTTGGCCCCGCCGAGCGGGTCCGCGCCGATGCGGTCGGCGACCTGCGCGGCGAGGGCGTGCACGACCTCGACGTCGAAGATGGCCCGGGCCAGGTTGTGCGGCCGTCCGGAGCGGCGGGCCCGGTCCCGGGCGGCCCGCACGGTCTCCGGGGCCAGCGGCAGCACCTCCCGCTCGACCTCGATCTCCAGCGGCTCGTCGGGCACCCACTGCCGGTCCCGCACGGCCGCGGCCAGCACCTGCGTCATCTCCGCCCGGCCCTTGAGCGCCGCCGTGGCCGCCGGCTCCGCCCGCCGGGCGCTGACGCCGGGGAACAGGTCCCCGGGGGTACGCAGCAGCACGCCCGTCTCGGCCAGCGCCGGCAGGACCTGGGAGATGTAGCGCAGAAACGTCTCGTTCGGGCCGACCAGCAGCACGCCCCGGGTGGCCAGCTCCCGCCGGTGGGTGTAGAGCAGGTACGCCGCCCGGTGCAGGGCGACGGCGGTCTTGCCGGTGCCGGGCCCGCCCTGCACGACCAGCGTCCCGGGCAGGTCGGCGCGGATGATGCGGTCCTGCTCGGCCTGGATCGTCTCGACGATGTCGCGCATCCGGCCGGTGCGCCCGGCGTTGAGCGCGGCGAGCAGGGACGCCTCGCCGGTCAGCTCCTCGTGCGCGGTGGGGGAGGCGGTGGCCAGGTCGAGCACCTCGTCGTTGAGGGCAACCACCTTCCGCTGCCGGGTGCGCAGGTGCCGGCGTCGCCGCACGCCCTGCGGGTTGGCGGCGGTGGCCAGGTAGAAGGCGCGGGCGGCGGGGGCCCGCCAGTCCATCAGCAGCGGGTCGTAGTCGCCGCTGGTGTCGAAGATCCCGATCCGGCCGATGTAGTGGCGGGCGCCGTCGTCGGTGTCCAGCCGGCCGAAGCACAGCCCGTTCTCCACGGCGGAGTACTGCTCGACCTGCTCGGCGTACATCTTCACGGCGCTGTCGCGCTGGGACCGGGCCTGCTGGGTGCCGCCGCCGTCGCGTAGCTGTTCGGCGAGCCGCCGGGCAGCCTGCTCCCGCAGGCCGTCCAGCCGGTCGTAGAGCATGGAGACGTACTCCTGCTCGTGGCCGATCTCGTCGGCATGGGCGTTCTCGTCGTCGTTGCGCAGCTCGTCGGGACCCGCGGAGTGCCTTGACAAGCCTTCTCCCTAATAATTAAAATTGCGTCCGGAACGGCATTTTGCGCGCCGTTCCTTTTTTATGCCTGAATTGTTAAAGATACCGCGCGGCGACCCCTCCGGCCAAGCGATCGGGGCGGGCCGCGCCACGGGTCGGGACGGAGTCGCGCGCATGCTGCTGGGTGCCGGTCAACGGGTCGTGTTCATCGGGGACAGCATCACCGACTGCGGCCGGCGCGACCGCGCCGCCCCCTACGGCGACGGCTATCTGAGCCTCGTCCGCGCGTTCGTCGACGCCCGGCACCCGGAGCTTGAGCTGACCTGGGTCAACCGGGGCATCGGCGGCGACACGGTGCGTGACCTCGCCGCCCGCTGGGACGCCGACGCCATCGCCGAGCGCCCCGACTGGCTCTCCGTGATGATCGGCATCAACGACATCTGGCGCGCGTTCAGCCCCGGCCAGGAGGCCGAGGCCGTGCCGATCGAGGAGTACGAGCGCACCCTGCGCACCCTGCTGCGCCGGGCCGTGACCGCCACCGGCTGCCGGCTGGTGCTGGCCGACCCGTTCCTCATCGAGGCGGACGTCGACGAGCCGCAGCGCGCCGAGACCGACCGGTACGCGGCGGTGGTGGCCGCCGTCGCCAAGGACTTCGAGGCGGTGCACGTCGCCACCCAGGCCGCCTTCGACCGGGTGCTGGCGCACAGCCCGTCGAGCCGCTGGGCCGACGACCGGGTCCACCCGGGGCTGCCGGGTCACGCGGTGATCGCGGACGCCTTCCTGGCCGCCCTCGACGCCTGACCCCCGCGCGCCCCTACCGCCCCGCACCGCCCGCCCCGCACCGCCCGCTCCCGCCCCGGGGCGGCGCTCAGCGGCGGCGGGTGCAGACCTGGCGGCTGCGGCCGACGGTGTCCGCCGACCACACCACCGCCACGGTGAAGCAGTAGTCGTTGGTGCGGTCCAGCCCGTGCACCAGGAAGCTCGTGGTGCCCGCCGGCAGCGTCTCGAACGCGTCCGGCTGCCGCCCGGACGGCGCCCCGGCGAGCACGACCGGCCCGCTGGCCCCGGCCGGGTACGTCCAGCGCAGCGCGATGTTCTCCCGGTTGTCCCGCAGGCTCACCCCGCCCGGCGGGCTGCCGGGGGAGGCGGCGGCCCGGGGGCTGGCCGACCGGCTGCCGGACGGCTTCGCGCCGGGGGACCTGCCCGAGGGCCCCGCGCCGGAGGGGTCGGGCTCGGGCGGGGCGGTCGCCGAGGGCGACGGGCCGGGCTCGGGCGTCGTGCCGCCGACCCGGGCCACCCCGGCCACCACCGCCGCCGTGCCCAGCACCACCACGGTCACCCCGGCGAGCACCACGAGCGGGGTGAGCCGGCGCGGCGGGGGCGTGGGCGGGCGGGGGACCAGCACCGGGAGCAGCCGGGAGCGGTCCTGCGGGGGCGGGGGTGGGCCCAGGGCCCGCACCCCGGCGGGGGCGTCGACACCCGCGCCGGCCAGGCCGAGCACCGCGGGCGGCACCGGGCCCTCCGCCGGCCGGGCCGTCTCCTGTGGCCACCGGTCGTCCCGCTCGGCGTGGGTCGGCCCCGGATCGGCGTACGCCGGGTCGGCGCGGGCGTGCTGCCGGATCCACGGGTCGTCGTCGACCCAGGGCCCGGCCTCCCCGCCCGTCCAGCGATCGTCGTCCGGGGGGAGCCGGGGCGCGGGCACCACGGGCGGGGCGGGCTGTTCCTCCGCCGGCCACGCCTCCTCCGCCGGCCACGCCGACCGGTACGTCGGGGTGTCGTCGTCGGCCGGGTGGGGCTCCTCGTAGGACGGCCACGTGGCGGTGGGGCGCTGCTCCTGTTGGGGCGGCCACGCCGGCTCGTACGTCGGGGGCCCTTCGGCGGCCGTCGCCTCCCGGGCCACCGGCACCGTGGGCGCGACGGGCGTCTCGGGCTCGGGGGCCGGGGCCTCCCGCTCGACGGCGGGCGCGCGCCCGCAGACGTGGCCGGGGTTGGCCGCCGCCCGGGCCAGGGCCGCCACCTGCCCGGCGAGCGGGTCGTCGGCGGCGAGGTGCTGCCGGCACAGCTCCCGGGCCAGGGCCAGGGTGTCGTGGGAGTCGGCGAACTCCCCGCAGTCGCGCTGCATCGACCCGAGCCGGGCCAGCATCTTGATGCCGCTGGGGTGCCCGTCGCCGTAGACCTCGCGGTGCAGCTCCCAGGCGTCCTGGAGGCGTTCGCGGGCCACCTCGCACTGGCCCCGCGCGTATTCCACCGTGGCCAGGTCGGCGTGCGCGGCCAGCACCCGCAGCGACTCGGGCCCGTCGGACGCGGTCAGCTCGATGATGACGTCGGAGTAGAGCCGGGCGGCGCGGGCGTAGCTGCCGACCCGGTGCAGCACCGCCGCGAGGGTGGCCGCCGCCGCCACGGTGCGCGGATCGTCGCGGCCGTGCAGCCGGGTCGCCGCCGCGTACGCGAAGGCGGCCCAGCCGCGCGCGGAGTGCGGCTCGCCCAGCGCGACCAGCACGCGGGCCTGGAGGCCGGCGGCCTCGGCCAGCTCGGGGGAGGCGTGGTCGGGGCGGGGGTCGGCGTCGCTCAGCGCATCGGAGAGGAGCTGTTGAGCGCCGGCCAGGTCGCCGGCGGACACCAGCTGGTGCGCCTGGCCGGTCAATTCACCGAAGGCGGGGGACACGCCCCATCGTGGCCGCACTGCGACAATAAGTACAACCCCCCGACGATCGCGATTCGGTCATCATCCGGTCATCATCCGGTCAGGTGGTCCAGCATCGTTTCGCTGATGCGGCGTAGCTGGTCGACCTGGGCGGGGCTGAGCGCGTCGAAGAGGTGCCGGCGCACCCCCTCGACGTGGCCGGGCGCGGCGGCGGCCAGCGTGGCGAACCCGGCGTCGGTGAGTACGGCGATCTGCCCGCGCCGGTCGGTGGGGCAGTCCTCGCGCCGGATCCAGCCGGACTCCTCCAGCCGGGCGGCGGCGTGCGACAGCCGGCTGCGCGAGGAGCCGGTGGCGTCGGCCAGGTCGCTCATCCGTAGCCGCCGGTCGGGGGCCTCGGAGAGCCGGACCAGGATCTCGTAGTAGGCGTGCGGCATCCCGGCGTCGCGTTGCAGCTCGCGGTCGAGCTTCTCCATCAGCGCCCGCGAGGCGGCCAGGTACGCCCGCCAGGTGCGCTGCTCGTCGGGGTCCAGCCAGCGGGTCATGACCACCATCATAGTGGCTGTTGTTGAGCGCTCAACTAAATCGCGCTACGGTGGGGCCATGGGAATCCATCGCCTCAACCACGCCGTCCTCTACGTCAGCGACCTGGAGCGCAGCGTCGCCTTCTACCGCGACGTCCTCGGCTTCCGGGCCATCCCGATGACCCCGGACGGGTTCCGGGGCGCCGCCTTCCTCCAGGCCCCCGGCTCCACCAACGACCACGACCTCGGCCTGTTCGAGATCGGCCGGGCCGCCGGGCGCTCCACGGCCGGCCGGGCGACCGTCGGCCTCTACCACCTGGCCTGGGAGGTCGACACGCTCGACGAGCTGGCCGCCACCGCCCAGCGGCTCGCCGCCGCCGGCGCGCTGGCCGGCAGCTCCGACCACGGCACCACCAAGAGCCTCTACGGCAAGGACCCCGACGGGCTGGAGTTCGAGATCGTCTGGCTGGTGCCGGCCGACCGCCTCGACGACGCCGCGCTCGCCGCCCGCAAGCGGATCGGCCGTCTCGACCTCGACCGCGAACGGCAGCGCTACGGCGGGCAGACCCGGGGCGGCGTCGGGATCTCCGTCCCGGCCTGACCGCCGCACCGAGCGGGGATCGCCGCGCCCGACCGGGGATCGCCGCACCCGACCGGGGAGCGGTGCGGTAGAACGGCAGGATGCCGACCGACGCCGTCCTCCGCGAGCTGCTCGTCCGACAGCTCGACGCCTGGTTGCCCGCAGCTGTGCAGCGCTCGCGGCGGGCGACCCTCGCCCTGGCGTACGCCGGGACCGACGCCGGCGGCGCGGACGCCGCGCTGCGGGTGGTGGGGGAGCACGCCGACCGGCTGCGCGGGTTCCGGCTGACCGTCCTGGTGCTCGCCGAGGGCGACGAGACCCTCCCGGCCCGCCTCGGCGCGGCCGAGTCGACGCTGCCCGCCGAGGTGGCCGTGCACGTGGTGCCCGGCGACCCGGCGCGGCTGCCCGTGGCCCTGAAGGCGGCCGGCGCGGCCGGCGCGCCGCTGCTGACCCTGGCCCACGGCGGGGCGTCGACGCCGGCGCTGCTGGCCGCCGCCCGGTCCGGCCGCCCGGCCGACCTGCTGCTGGCCGTCGTGCCCGACGTGCCCCTGCGGCCGGCGCTGGACGCCGCCGGTTTCCCGCTGGTGGCCGAGGTCGACCTGCTCGCCGCGCCGGTCCCCACGGGGCGGGACGAGGCGGGCTCCCGCGACGCCGCGGTGCTACGGCTGGCGTTCGCCACCGGGTCGGACCGCAGCCTCCAGGCGTTCAAGGACGCCCTGTGGGCGGTCGACGAGCACGCCGGGTTCCGCTACCGGGACCCGGCCGACCCGCAGGGGCGGGCCCTCGACGTCGGGCCGGAGGCGGACCCGGGCCCGCTGGGCCGGGAACTGCTCGCCGAGCTGGCCCGCCGTGGCCCCCGCACGGTGACCGAGCTGCGCCGGTTCGCCCTCACCTCGACCGTCTACCGGGCGGCGGACGCCACCCGGGCCCTGGCCGGCCTGCTCGACGCGGGGGCGGTGGCCCGCGACCCGGAGCACGGCCGGCTCGGCGGGGACGTGCTGATCACTGCCGCCGGGCCTGCCGGGCCAACTGCTTGACCACGATGGACACCCCCGTGGTGACCACGCCGATGGTGAAGACCATCTGCACGCAGACCGCGACCCGGGCGAACTGGCCCTGCGCGTGCACGTCGCCGTAGCCGACGGTGGTGAGGGTGGCCAGCGTGAAGTAGAGCGCGTCGATCCGGGTGGTCAGGCCGACGAACTCGCCCGGGACGCTGCGGGCGATCACGTAGTCGGCGAGGGCGAACACGAGCAGGCCCCCGATCAGGGCGACCGCGAGTTGCAGCAGCGAGCGGACCTGCACCTGCTCGGGGTCGTCGGCCACGGCGAGCTGCCGGCGCACCAGGCGGGTGACCAGCCACGCGTCGGCGGCCACCAACGCGACCGTGGCGACGCTGCGCGCGGCCAGCCGCAGCCCGTTCGGGTCCTGCTCGACCGGCACCACGAAGTAGGCCCCCAGCAGCAGGAGGGACGCCAGCGTCGCCACCCGGCGCTGGTGTCTCGGCGACCCGTCCCCCGTGCGCGCCGTCGACCCGTCCCCCGTCATGCGGCGATTCTCCGCCGCCCCTACCGGGCCACGGCGGCGATTCGGCCAACCCGTCCCGCCGGCGCGGGCGCGGGGGGTGGGACGCGGAACGGGGCGCCGGTGGACCACCGGCGCCCCGTCGCACCCGGGGACGTCACGCCCGGGACTTGTCCTGCTTCCACGACAGCGGGCCGGGCAGGTCGACGCGGTGCGCCCTGGCGCGGGAGTTCCACGACCAGCGGCCGATCTTGATGCTCCAGGACGAGAACCCGTTCTCGGTGAAGTTGAGGATGATCGGGCCGTACTTCTTGCGCTTGCGGAACATCAGACCCATCGCGGGGCTCCCTTCGTGACCATTCCCTGCCGTGTCGGACTCGAACATGCCCGGAACGCCGATTCGGGAAACCCGCGTCCGTCCGCACTGGACGCCGCCGCGGCACCCCGGCCGCCAATCCATACCGAACACATAGGCATTCGGATCTTGTTTCTCCTGCGTGAAACTGATTCACGAGTCAACTGCGGCGCGCATCTCATTTCGTGGAAGGGCGTTGACCTACCGTCGGAGGCGGCGGCACGATGGGGCCATGGCGCAGCGGGAGGGGCTTTTCGGGGAGCACGCCGCCCTGCGGCGTCCCGCGCGGCGGCCGGCGTGACCACCAGGGAACGGCCCGCGACCGGGGCCACCGAGCTGCGCCCGGTCGACACCGACCTGCTCCGGGCCCTGCTGCACCCGCAGGCGGCCACCGTCGCCCTGGTCACCACGCCCGGCCGCGCCGCCCGCCGGGGTCGACCGGCGCTGCCCCCGGCCGCGTTCACGGCGACCTCGTTCACCGCCGTGTCCCTGGAGCCGCCGCTGGTCTCGTTCAGCCTGGCCACGGCGTCGTCGAGCTGGCCCGCCGCCGCGCGCGCCGAGCACGTGGCCGTGCACCTGTTCGCCGCCGGTCAGCAGGACGTGGCCCGCGCCCTCGCCGCCGGCGGCGTCGACCGGTTCGCCGCGCGCCCCGGCTGGTCGCCCGGACCGTTCGGGGTGCCGCTGGTCGACGGGGCGCTCGCGGTGCTGCTCTGCCGGGTGGCGCACCGGGTGCCGGCGGGCGACCACGCCGTCGTCATCGCCACGCCGCTGGCCCTCGGGGCCGGGCGGGACGGCGCTCCGCCCGCGCCTCACCGGGGCGCGTTCAGCGCGGTGTGAGCCCGCCGGTGGGCTTCAGCGCAGGCTGACCCCTGCGGGGGTCAGCGGGGCTCCCACGCGTCGGGGCGGGCGATCAGCCGCCGCACGTGGCCCGGCAGCCGCCCGCTGGCCATCTCCGCCAGGCTCACCTCGTCGACCACCTGCCGCACCGCCGCCCGCACGGCCACCCAGAGCCGGGGCAGGTTCTCCGCCGCCCCGTCATAGCTGGTCTCCTCGGGGCGCATGCCCCGCACCCCGGCCAGGGGGCCGTCGACGGCGCGCAGGATCGCGCCGATGGTGATCTCCTTCGGCGGCCGGGCCAGCGTGTAGCCGCCCTCGGCCCCCCGCTGGGCCCGGACCAGCCCGGCCCGGCGCAGGTCCGCCAGGACCGCCTCCAGGAACTTGCGGGGCATGTCCTGCTCCGCCGCGATGGCCTGGGTCGACAGCAGGGAAGGGTACGCGGTGGCCAGGCTCAGGGCCGCCCGTACCGCGTAGTCGCCGCGCGCGGAGATCTGCACCCACTCATCATGCCCGCCCTGTCATCCCCGCCGGGCCGGTGGGCGGCCGTTACCGGGCGGCCCGCCCCGCGCCGACCGGAACGCACCCGGGCTCAGGCCCACCTCGCGGGTGAAGAACCGGCCGAAGTTCGTCGGCTCCGGGAAGCCGAGCCGGCGACCGATCCGGGCGATCGGCTCGTCGGTCGCGGCGAGCAGCCGGCTGGCCTCCAGCGCCACCCGGTCGTCGATCATCTGCTTCGCGCTGCGCCCGGTCGCCGCCAGGCAGGCCCGGGTGAGGGTACGCACCGAGCAGCCGATCCGGGCCGCGTAGTCCTCCACCCGCCGGGTGTGCTGGTAGCCGCGCTCGACCTCGTGGCGCAGCCGGCGGAACGTGGCGTTCTCGGTGCGCTGCCCGGCCGCGTCCGCGCCCGCCGATGCTGGTGGCGGCAGCAGCGCGAGCCGCAGCAGCAGCACGGCGAGCCGGTGCCGCAGCAGCGCGCGGGCGGCGGGCACGCCCGGTGGCCGCCGGCAGTCCACCACCAACTGGGCCACCTCGTTGCGCACCGCGCCGGCCTCCTCGCCGACGAGCTGCCGGTGGGCGGGCAGGTCGTCGCCGGCGTCGACGTCGAGGCCCCGCAGGGCCGTGGCCGACCAGCGGACCACCACGGCGTCGAGCCGGACGCCCTCGCAGCGCAGCGCCTGGCCGGGGCGGGCCCGCAACAGCGTGCCGGTGCGGCAGGGCAGCGGCCGGAAGTCCAGCTCGGCGGTGCCGTGGCCGCCCGTGACGAGGACGACCAGGTCCGCGTCGAGCAGGACCGGGCGTCGCCAGTCGGCGTCCCCGGCGAGGTCGCCGAGGGCGAGCGTCGTGATGTCGTCGGGTCGGGGCGGGGAGGCGGCGGCGCGGTGCGCCGGTGAGGGCTGACCGGAGGGGATCATCGCCTGCGACGGTATCCCGTGCACGGGACGGTCGCATCCCGGCGGGACTCCCGGTGCCGCTTTCCCTCGCCGGTCGGCCGGGTGGCTTGTCGGGGTGCGGCCGGCGGGCTACGTTACCGATCGGTAGTGCCCGGGGTCCGGCGGGCACCCGGCGGCCCGCCGAACAGCAAGGGGATGGCATGACGGATCTGTTCTCGGTCGACGGCAAGACGGTCCTGGTCACCGGCGGATCGCGGGGGATCGGGCTGATGATCGCCCGGGGCTTCGTGCGGGCCGGCGCGCACGTGGTCATCTCGTCGCGCAAGGCCGACGTGTGCGAGGCCGTCGCCAAGGAGCTCTCCGCCGAGGGCCGCTGCGAGGCGATCCCCGCCGACCTCAGCCGCGACGAGGGCGCGCTCGGGTTGGCCGCCGCCGTCCGCGAGCGGACGGACCGGCTCGACGTGCTGGTCAACAACGCCGGGGCGACCTGGGGCGCGCCGCTGGAGGCGTACCCGGAGAGCGCCTTCGACAAGCTGTGGGCCGTCAACGTCAAGGCCGTCTTCCGGCTCACCACCGCCCTGCTGCCCGAGCTGCGGGCGGCGGCGAGCGCCGACGACCCCGCCCGCGTGATCAACATCGGCTCGATCGACGGGATCCGGGTGCCGTGGCTGGAGGTCTACGCGTACTCGGCGACGAAGGCGGCCGTGCACATGCTCACCCGCAGCCTCGCCCACCAGCTCGCCGGCGAGCACATCACCGTCAACGCGATCGCGCCCGGCCCGTTCGAGAGCAAGATGATGGCGTTCGCGCTCGACGACCCGCAGGCGCGGTCGGCCATCGAGAAGCAGGTGCCGCTGGGCCGCATCGGTCGCCCCGACGACATGGCGGGCGCGGCCATCTACCTGTCGTCGCGGGCCGGGGCCTACCTGACCGGCGCGGTGATCCCCGTCGACGGCGGGATCACGACGCACGGCTGAACGCGTAGCGCGTACCCCGTGGTTGGTGACAGCCCGGGGCCGCGCGGACTCGGCAGATCCGCGCGGCCCCGGGTGTGGCGTGGTCAGCGACCGGCGAGCAGCCGGGTCACCGCCGTGTCGACGTCCAGGTGGTCGGCCTCCCGGCCGCGCGGGACGACGACGTAGGTGCGCCGCAGGAAGCGCACCAGGACGCTGCGCGGCACCTCGAACAGGGCGTTGCCGTCCGGGGACGACAGCGCCAGCGCGACGAAGTCCCCGCGCGGGGTGGCCCACGGCCAGACCCGCACGTCGCCGATGCCGGCCGGCTCGTCGAGGCCGGTGACCAGCAGCTCGCGGGCGAACGACCAGCTCACCGCCTCGCCGCCGGCCGATTCGGCATGGAACAGGACGTGGACCGCATACGGGTCAGCAGGGTCGTAACGCAGGCTGGCACGCACCGGCAAGGCGGTGGCGTCAGGCGCGACGAGCCTTAGCGACGTCTCGACCTCTACGGTCGTCGGTCGGATGACACTCATGGACGTTCTCCCCCCGGCACCGCTGCGGAACGCGCGTGTCCCGCTTTCCCCATACTCAGGTGCTACCTCTGGCTACGCTCCGCCATACGCTGACTTCACCCTGTGGTGGGAAGAGGGTCGGAAACGCCGCTAGAATGTGAAAATTCTTGTACGATATCCGGTTTTGCCCAATGCTTGATCCCGCCTGGCGTCGGGGCTGGTTCAGACGTCGACTTACTCCGGTAACGTCCAGTGGTCCGATGGAGTGACGGGCCGCGGCGACACTGGGGGACGAAATGCCAACGAACCGATCCTCAGTGGAGGTCGCGGCCCGGTCCGGAAACCCCGACGGCGGGGTCCGGGCAGCCGAAAGGCGGGGGTACGCAGTGCCGAAGCAGCAGCGTGGCCGGCGCGGCCCGGGAACACCCGGCGACGCGACGACCGGGGGTGGGACAGCCGTCGCCGAACGGCGCGGCGGACGCCTGCGGCAACGCATCGCCACCACCCTCGACCTGATCCGCGCCAATCCCACCGGCCGCGTCGCCCTCAAGATATTCATCGCCGTCGCCGGCGCGATCGTCGTCACCGTCGGCATCGCGCTCATCCCACTGCCCGGCCCCGGCTGGCTGCTCGTCATCGCCGGGCTGGGCGTCTGGGCCGTCGAGTTCCACTGGGCCCGCCGGCTGCTCGCCTTCACCCGCCGGCACGTGCACGCCTGGACCCGGTGGGCCACCAGCCGGTCACTGCCCGTGCGCCTCGTCCTCGGGTCCGTGGGCCTCGTCTTCGTCGCCACGGTCGTCTGGCTGTCGCTCAAGTACAGCCTCGGCATCGACCTGGTGGCCCGGGCGCTGCACTACCTCGCGACGCACTGACCCCGGATTCGCGGTCCGGTCCCTCGATCAGGTAGAGTCATCGTCGCTGAGGGCGATTAGCTCAGCGGGAGAGCGCTTCGTTCACACCGAAGAGGTCACTGGTTCGATCCCAGTATCGCCCACGCAGATCAAAGGCCACCTTCCATCGATGAAGGTGGCCTTTCTGCTGCCCTACAGCAGCGAAGTACAGCAGTTCTCGTCAGTGCCCGAGTGATTCACCGAGGCGCTTGAGGGCCTCCCGGGTCGCCGTGGACGAGACCTGGGTGTAGATCTCCATCGTCACCGAGAATCGGGCGTGCCGAAGGATCTGCATGGCGACCCGTGGGTGCACGTCGAGGTCGGCCAGGAGGGTGGCACAGGTCCGGCGGGCGTCGTGAATGGTGATCGGCCGGACGCCCGCCCGGTCACACCGCGTCTGCCAGGAACGCTGGAAGTTGCGCGGCTCGATGGGCGTGCCGTAGCGGGTGGTGAATGCGAGGTCGTTCTCGTGCCACGCCTTCCCGGCGGTCGCCCGTGCCTCGTCGCGTTGTTCGCGTCGCAGCTTCAGTGCGGCCACGCAGATGTCGGGCAGGGGCAGCGTGGCGTCGGACGCCTGGGTCTTGGTGTCGCGGTGCAGGAGCTGTCCGCGTACCCGTTGCAGTCGCCGGCCGATGGTCAGCTCACCGGCGTCAACGTCGACGTCCGCCCAGGTCAGACCGAGGGCTTCGCCCTTGCGCAGGCCGGTGACGAGGACCAGGGCGTACGCGGCGTAGAGGGGGTCTTCGTCGGCGCGGGCCGATTCGAGGAACCGACGGGCCTCGTCGCTGGACCAGGACCTGCCCCGCCGACGGCGGACCGTGGCCAGGGTGACCGGCACGGCCGGATTCCGGGTGATGAGGTCTTCGGCCTGGGCGTGGGTGAGGGCGGCCCGCAGCGCGGCCCGGATGTCGCTGACCGTCCGGGGCGACGGGGCGGCCTGGCAGCAGAGGCCCACCGCGCAGCACCGACGCTTCTCCGTCCGGCGGGCGGCGTCCTTGCCCTGGGCGCAGCACTGGCAGGTGCGGGCCACCTGGTTGAGCCAGGTCTGCACGTCCCGGGGCTGGAGCCGGTCGAGCCGCTTTCCCCCGAGGCCGGGGACGATGTAGCGCCGGACGAACGTCTCGTAGGTGGCGAAGGTCAGCGGCGTCCGGTTCGGCTGGACGATCTCGGTCAGCCAGTAGGTGAGGAAGCCGCCGACCGTCGGGACGTTGGTCGCCACCGGTCCGGCCTTGGCCTGCTGGTGCAGCTTGATCCACTTATCGTGGACGGACTCCCGGGTCTTGCCGTAGACGTACTTGCGGGTGCGCTTCCCGTCGGGCTTGGTGACCCAGACGTACGCGGCGAAGCCGTTGCGGTAGGGGAAGATCGAGCCTTCGCCGTTGGCGCGGGTGCGTCCGGGCATCAGGCGGCCTCCTGCCGTTCGACCTGTTCGCGGATGTAGTCGTCGACCCATTCGGGCAGGATGCGGCGGTACTTGCCGTCCTTGATGGAGCGCAGCTCGCCGGAGGCGATCTTCATCTTGACCTTGGACAGGCCGAAGCCGAGCAGGACGGCGACCTCGGCGGGCGAGTACCAGCGCGGGGTGAGGTGCCGGGTCATGCCGCCACCCCCGACCACGCCTCGTGGGCGAGTTCGTGGCGGCCGATGCGGTGGCGTTCGCGGCGTTGGGCGGCGGCGGTGTTGGCGAGCAGGGCGTCGCCGTCGGTCAGCCAGCCGGAGCCGACGAAGGCCAGCGTGCCGACGGTGACCGTGCCGGCGGTGTCGTCGCTATCGGCGGTGTCGGTGTGCTCGGTGCGGCGGTAGGCGGCGCGGGTGTCGCGGAGCAGGCCGAAGGTGACCGAGTAGCGGCGGGCCTTGGTGAGGAAGTGGCCGCCGTAGCCGAGCATGTGCGCCCATCGGCGCAGCCCGGCGTATTCGTTCGGTGTGGTGTCAAGGGCGGCTTGACGCTTGCCGGTCGTGTCGGTGGTGCTGGTGCTCGGAGCGTGGGTGGGGCGGCCGAGTCGCCAGCAGGCGTCGATGAGGCGGGCGAGGTGGTCGCCTTCCGGGTCGGCGTAGGTGTCGACGGTGTCCGGGGTGAGTCGGGTGGAGCAGTGGCCGGTGACCTCGGTGGACTTCGTGGCGTACTTGGCGAGGTAGGCGGCCACCTTGGCGTTGGTCACGTCGCCGTCGCTGACGCCGATGCGGCGTACGTCGACCTGCTCACCCCAGGCGACCTGCCAGCCCTGCGGCCGGTCGGGGTGCGACGGGGTGGTGACGGTGATCTGCCGGGTGGCGGCGTGGACGGCGGCGTCGAGATCATCGACGGTGACGCCGGCCGGCGGTGGCACCAGGGCGTGCCGGTCGTGCGGGTCGACGCCGTCGAGGCGCAGCAGGACGTGGAAGTGCACCGCGCCCCGACGCTGCATCTCGGCGACCTTCCCGTGCGACACCCGCACCGGCGGCACCCGCCGAACCCGGCCGGAGTCGGTGACGACCTGGACGTGGGGGATGCCGCGCCGGCGGCACACTGCGGTGAGATGCCGTTCGATGGCCTGTTTCGTGCGCCGCCACAGCTCCCCCGAGAGGTAGTTCCAGACGGCCTGGTGGTTGTGGTCGTAGCAGTCCAGGCACAGCGGTCGACCGAGCTGCGGATCGTCGGCGTCGTGGCGGGTGAAGCAGGCCGCGGGCCGACCGTGCGGGCAGGTGCCGGCGATACTCCGGGCGCGGCAGGGTGCCGGCCGGCAGTCGCAGCGCCGACGGCCGGCGCAGGTGTGTCGGGGGATGTGCCGGTGGTGCACCGGGCCGAAGGACGGCGCGGTGAAGGTGGCGAAGACCACCGGATGCGCGCTGACGGTGGAGGGGACGGTCTTGCCGCCGGTCAGGCCGCAGCGGACCACCTGGAAGGCGTCACCGGCGTAGACCCAGGCGCAGTCGGGGCACTGGGCGGCACGGCGGTTGCCGCACGCCTTGTAGAGCGTCCGGTCGGGCAGCTCGTCGGTGTGCCGCTCGGCCAGGACGCGGCCGGTGTCGGGTTCGACGGTGGTGAGGGTGCCGGTCAGGCGGATCGGGCGGGTGCAGGCACCGGCGGCGCGGGTGTGCTCCAGCCAGCCGAAGAAGTCCGGGGTGGAGGCGCGGTGCAGGGCCTGGGCGTCACGGCCGGCGGCGAGAGTGAACGGGGTGGACACGGTTCTCTCCTCAAGGGGTGGCAGGGGACGGGCGACGAACTGTCACCGGACGCCGGAGCGGTGTCCGTCGGTGGTGTTCGTGGTGTCTCCTGGCACCGCCGGAGAGGGCGGCTCACGCCGGAGGGCGGGGTTTGGCCATCGGGCCGCGTGCCGCCGTTGAGCCGGGTTCCTGGGTCTTGGTGAGGCCGGGACGGGTGGGGTGCCTGGTCGTCGGCTACCGGCTGGTCGCCGCAGGCGATCCCCACCCGTCGAGGTGTGCGAATCCGAGGGCCATCGTGGACGGCGGGGAAGGCCGTGCTGGGCCGGTCAGCGGATTCCGGGTCGGCGCAGTGGCCGGTGCGATCGAGAGCCGGCGGGACGTGCCCCGCGTCAGCGGCAGGAAGGCCGCTCGGCAACTCCGAAGTCGAGTTCAGCGATCCGGCGGGAAGGCCGCGCTGGCGTGCTCGACGAGGGCCAGAGTAGCACCGGGTACCGACACGTCAACCCGTCGTGACTTCGCAGCCGAAGCGGGACGGCCGGCTGCCGGCCGGTGTGGGAGGACTTTCTGTACGTCTTCAAGGCGGCCCTGAACGGGCCGCACGCGCCGCCGCCAGGGCGCGTGCCCGTCGCTCCGCTGGCGCTCCGACTCCGGCCACGCAACACGCCCGGCGGCTGGCGCGGAGAGCGGAAAGCCCGGAGGAGCCGCCGCAGACGGGGGTGGCTCAGAGTGGTGGAGGTCCGTCGCCGGCAGCCGGCCGCGCCGCGCCCGAGCAGCGCGGCGCACAGAGGGCGCGCGCCGGGTCCGCGCGGCAAGCCCCAAGCATGGGGGCGGTGTCCGCGGAGGGCATGCCGGTCGTCCAGGAGCCGGCTCCGCAGCCGCTCCGGGTCAGGTCAACGGCTCACCTGGGAGGGGGAGGGGTGGCCGCCGGTGGCCAGCTCCGACCCCGGGAGCCGGGTCCCCGCCGGCCAAGGTTGGTTCAACTGCGCCACTGTGGCGGTGCCCGTCGGGGGCCCGGTCCGTGACACGAGAGCCGACTCAGTCCGTCCGGTAGCGTCCGAACCTGCGTCAAGGCACGCCTGACACAGCGGTGGGCGGCACGCCCCGCTCCACAAGGGACGGCTCGACGACGGCTTGCCTTGGCCCGCGATGATATGGCGAAGTCGGTCGCGAAGGGGGATGGGATTTGGCGAAGTGGTGGGAGCTTTCGCTTCCCGTCGTCGGGACCTTGGCTGGAGCCTTGGCGGGCGCTCTGATTCAGGGCTGGAACAACAGGAAGCAGGCCAAAGACCAGGCGCAACATCAGCGAGACATCTTGCTCATGTCCGAGAAGGTCCAGGCGCAACATCAGCGAGACATGATGCTCATGTCCGAAAAGGTCAAGCTCTACGCGGAGTTGCTCAGGATTCTGAACGCCATGGTGCCGGCAGGTAGGCGGCTTGACGACTACCACCGGGCTTGGACCGAAACCAAGACGGCGTTGAAAGCCCGGGGTGAGGTGTCACCCGAAGAGGAACAGCAACTGGCGAGTTTGCGAGTGACTGGCGAGTCGGCTAGACGAGAACTGGCCCCCCTGTACGACAAGTTGGGGCATCTTGCTGACGCAATTGAGTTGTATGCGCCAGATGATGTCGTGGAAGCGTTTTTGCTGGTCATCGCGGATCAACGAGACGGGTCGAGAATCTTCAACCTCCGGAAGATGTTGCGTTCTGACCTGGGTGTGACGAAGCGGGTCGCTTCTGACAGGTAGGGCAGTCCTACTGCCGCCTCAGCTCATCGAGGTCCGGTGGTTCCTCTGGGACGCGAAGGTCAAGCTCCGCCGCAAGATGGCCGTCGGCGGAGCTTGACCTTCATAGAAGCATCGGGGCCCGAAGTGGTCAGGTCTCGTGCCGGTCGATTGTAAAGCGAGCGGGCTTGAACAGCGCAGGCAGATCGCGAAGGGTTACGCCCTCTCGAATATCTGCGAGGATCGCAAACATGTAAGCAAGCCACTGGGCGATCTTTGCTGCGACGATGACCGATTCCGCTACACGAGCCTCGCCGGAGACCGAAACCTCTGTCGTTGTAGCGATTCTGTAGGTGCCCGGTATCCCAGGCGCCGGCGCAGTCCCTCCAGCCGCCACTTCATCAACAACGACATTGGCCGATGAACCCAGCAAAAGCCGTGCGAACTCTATCCCTACAAGGGTTGCCGCCGAACTTCGGATTACCTTAGATTCATGCTCGATTTCCACCCTTATGCTTTTGGCATTCCAAGCCAACCCGAATGCGTAAGGGATGAACTCGAAAACTCGGGCCAGGTAGGTCGAAAGACGCAAAGCCTCTGGGGCAAGAGCCCGATCCAGCGCGAAGCTGCCTCGCCATATCGCAAGAGCTTTCGCCAGCTTGAGGAGCTTAAGGCCATCGAGGGCCTGCAGCTCCGCCAACCACTCCTCTTCGTAACGGCCTCTCTCGGAAGTCGGAAGCCGGCGAGCGGCAGACCGAATTACTCTCGGAGAGGCCCACGCACTTAAGTCAAGCAGTTCCGCAGTAACCATCGAAGCTATTGCGCCGATGATAATTCCCGCCCAGAATCCGGCATTCATGCTGCGCCAGTCACCGCCCGCCACGAGCGGGGAGTAACGCGCCGGATGGCGTGTTCGAGAGCAAGCCTCGCCGAAGCCGCACCATGGGAACTCAATTGGTAATACCTGCGACGGGGGCGCCCGGGCTCAACAGCCTCGTGCTCCTCCCAGGCAGACTCAAGCCATTCAACCTGTTCAAGCCGAGCCAAGATCGGGTAGAGCGATCCCGTCGCGATGCCTGCCTCGCGAGCCACCTCAAAGCCGTAACGAGGCTTCAGGGGATCTTCGAGGAACACGCGCAGGACGGCCTGGGTCGCAAGCGTCATACGTGGTTCACTAGCCATGTCACAACTCTACATAGGTAGAGAAGCGCGGCGCAAGCTTGGGCGCCAGCAGGCTCAGGGCCAGGAAGAGAAGGTGGTCAGCTTCCTCAGGCGGGAGAGTTCCTGGGCCGTCTCTGGGCCGTCTGGGCCGTCGCCGGGCGGTCAAACACCGACCAAAGACGACCGACAACGACCAGCAGCACCCGAAGAAACAGCAGGTCAGCCGCCATGTGAGGGCGGCTGACCTGGTGGGCGACGGACGAGTCGACCTGTACGCCGGTTACAGATAGTGTCTGCTGCCGTGGAGTTCGCTGCGGGAATCCCCAGTCGGTGGATCTTGACCCTGCGGTCTGGCGGGGTCATGGAGTTGGCGGCTGACGCGTACAGCGAAGAGAACGGCCAACTGCTGTTCAACGTGTTGGTCGAGGCAGACGCTGATGAGCAGGATCAGATGGTGATCGACTGGCGGACACCGAACAACCCACGACGCGTCGGCGTCGTGGTGGCCAAGGTGCCGGCAGCCGAGGTTGTCGACCTCTACACCGCTCCGTCATGGTTCGACGATGGCGGCAGTGTCGACACGACCGCCTGACTGACTGGCCAGGATGCCGTTGCCGACAGCAACGATGACAGCAATCGGCGCGGGCGGAGCCGCCCCTCTCCCGACCGGTGCCGGACGGTTGCCAAGAGCCCGGAGGCGCGGACGGACCCGGCCGGACGGCGCGCCCAGAACTTGTAAGCGAGACGTCGGGCAGCGGCGAGGCAGCAAGAAGGCAGCGCGAGCGTCGACGTGGGTCGACCGCGAACGTGAACCAACGACGCCCTGCACCTGCTCGTCGACGCGGGCCGCCACCAGCTGGCAGCGACCGACAGCTTGAGACCGCATCCCCCCGACGGGGGTCGGTGTCGGGGTCCTCGCGTCGGCTGGGCGGCGGCCGAGCAGTGCGCCAGGAGGCGTTGCCTGCGGCGCGTGGTGGGGGTTCGGCGCGGATACTGGCGGGGTGGTGGAGGAGCAGGCGACGGAGCTGACCCGGTGGACCATCCACGGCGAACGGGTCGTGGACGACACCCGGCGAGCGCGGTTGAGCATCGCCGAGGTGGAGTTGCCGGACGGGGTGCGTTTCGAGCAGTACGTGATCCGGGCTCCCCGGTCGGCCATGGTCGCCGTTCTCGACGATCGGGAGCGCCTGTTGTTGATGCGGCGGCACCGGTTCGTGTTCGACCGGTGGGTGTGGGAGTTGCCCGGCGGCTACGTCGACGACCAGGAGCAGCCGGCGCAGTGCGCGGTGCGGGAGGTCGAGGAGGAAACCGGCTGGCGGCCCCAGGCGGTGGAGTTATTGCTGTCCTTCCAACCGTGGGTCGGCACTGCCGACGCCGAGAACCTGCTCTTCCTGGCCCGGCATGCCGAGCACGTCGGCGCTCCCGTGGACGTGAACGAGGCGGAGCAGGTCGCCTGGATTCCGCTCGACGAGGCGTACGGGCTGGTGTCGCGGGGTGGGATCGTCGGTGCCGGCACGGTGATTGCGGTGCTGGAGCTGGTCGCGCGTAAGGCCCGGAAAGAGCTGTGACGGTCAGCGCCGCCGGCCGAGGGTGGCGTCGACGCGGCCGGTGAAGTGCCGGACGGCGGGCAGCCGCCGGTGCGGGGCAAGCTGCGCTTGAAGGTCGCGGAGGTAGCGGACGGCTCTGGCGGAGCGAAGCTCGGCGGTCAGGGTCAGGGCTTCCGCGCCGATGGCGCAGGCCCGGTCGGGTTCGCCCTGCTGGGCGTGGACGCTGGCGAGCAAGACAAGGTTGAAGGCTCTGCCGCGTACGTAGCGGTTGTCCATGCGCAGGGAGCGGGCGGCGAAGCGTTCGGCGTGGGTGTTGCGGCCGAGGGCGTGAAAGCAGTGGCCGAACTTGGCCGACAGGTACGCCTCGTCGAAGTAGCTGAGCCACTGCGGGTCGCTGCTGCGGTCGGCCCGGTCGAGGGCTTGTTCCGCCTGGTGTAGGGCGGCGGCGCAGGCCCGTTCGTCGTTGGCCTTGGCCAGGGCGTGGGCTTCCATGACGTGGGCTTCGGCGGTCAGGACGGGAACCCCGGCGCGGCGCGCGGTCTGGCCGGCGGCGCGGGCGAGGTCGAGGCCGGTGGCGGTGTGGCCGAGGTAGGTGGCCTGGTGGCTCATCGCGGCGAGGATCTCCGCGCCGAGGCCGTCGTCTCCGGCGGCGTGGGCGAAGTCCAGGGCGAGGGTCAGGTACCGCTGGGCGATGCCGTGCTCGGCGGTGTCGTACGCCTGCCAGCCGGCGAGCTGGGCCAGTTCGGCGGCGGCGCTGAGCAGCCGTTGCCCGGTGGCGTGGTCGTACCGGCCGTCGGTGAGTAGTGGGGTCACCTCCTGGTGGAGGTAGCGGGCCACGGTGTCGCGGGCGTGCCCGCCGCCGTACTGGTTGTCGAGTTGGCGGTAGGTCGCGGTCATCGCGCGGATGGTGTCAATCTCCGGTTGACCGACCGTGTTGCGGCCGGGTTGGGTGACCGGGGCCGGGTCGGGGGCGGTGAACCAGCGCAGCGCCGGCAGGGTGTAGCCGGCGGAGCTGAAGGCCACCTGCCGGAGTACGTCTCGACGGTTCACGTCACCTCGCCAAAGCTCTGTCGCACTGCGTACGTCGTCTTGCCAGGTCCGCTGCAACGGCGGCTCGCCGGGAACGCGCCGTTCAGGGTCGGTGGGTGGTGCGGCCTGCCGGGGTGCCAGGCCCATCGTGGTACGCGCCTGGTCGGTCATCCGGCAGCCGTCGGCGATCCGTTCGAGGACGTCGATCGAGGTGACCTTGCGTCCGGCCATGATCCGGCTGACGTAGCCCTGTTCCAGCCCGACGGCGGCCCCGATCCGGCTCTGACTCGCCCCGGTGAGACTCGTGATCCAGCGGAACAGCCCGCCGATGTCGCGGGCGGCCAGCACGGTCAGCACCTCGCCGTGCGACCACGCTTCCTCCGGAATCCGAAGGGGATCGAGCGGATCGAGCAGCACGGCAGCTCCCAGCGTCGCGTTCCGACTACTCAAGGTGTTCAGGTCGACAGCCTAGGGCGACCGTTCGCGCTGGTCGAGCCATCCCATGTCACCGTGACATGACCGCTGGCCATGGAACCGGCCGCCGCCGAACGGGATGGTCGGCGCATGTCCTTCGATGTCGACAACCCGCCCGTGGAACCACCCGCCGACTGCCAGCACCGCCTGCTGTGGCGGCTGGCCCGCGCCCTCTGGGAGGCCCACCGACCCGACAGCTTCGGCTTCTGCGTGGTCGCCGGCTGCTGGCACGAGAACCAACGCGACCCCTGCCGGCTGGCCCAACTCGCACAGCAGGGAATGCGCACCGCCTGCGGTCAGGCCACCCCCGCCTCACCGCCCTGGATCGCCGTCACCCGCGAGCGCCTGGCGGCCGGGGACATCGATCCTGTGGACGCCGTTGCCGAAGCCCTCTGGCACCGCCGCCACGCTCCCAGGCCGAGGCGGTGACCGGTGGGAGCCCTCTACACCTCGGCGGCCTTCCGCGAGTACGCCAGGGCACAGGTTGCCCACGCGGACATCCTGCTGACCAAGCACGCCGAATCGGCCCTGAGCCTGTGCCGGTGCGGCCGGCTTCACCCCTGCGACGACCGCCAGCACTGGCTACAGCGACGCGCCCACTTCGGGCGGTTCCTCGTCGACGAGCAGTACAGCAGCGAAGTACAGCAACCCCACCCACCGAACCCGCCCCTGAGCCACCCCAGCAGGCCGGACGACCTCGGTTGACGCCCGACCGGACCGGCCTGCCGAGAGTTCACACCGAAGAGGTCACTGGTTCGATCCCAGTATCGCCCACACTGAATACGGCGAGGTCAAGGCCAGGTTCCGAGATGTCGGACCTGGCCTTACTGCTGTCCTTCCTGGAGATCATGAGTCATCCATGAGTCACGAGCTGGAGTGGGATCTCCTTGTCGAAGCCCTGCGCCTTTGGCAAGCCGAAGGGCGGGTGCACGATCAGCACCCGCCCTTCTCGCTGGGTCCGTATCGCGCCCTCAGGGGTGCTACCGCAACCAGGATGATCAACGTTCAGACTGATGGCCGGCCTCCCGCACCCTGAGGCATGGGTCGCTCTTGGCATGGTGGACTCGGGGATGCGCTGACCGTCACTCACGGCCCGGTTTCGCGCAAACTGCGACGCGCAGGCGTGAGTGTTGGAGTTGTCTGCGCTGGTTTCGCCCGTGCCGACCATCAGCAAGTCGGCGTGGCGGCGGCATCGGCTGGATCTGGCATGGGCCTATGCGGAGCTGCGACAGTACGGGAAGGCGACAGCGGTGCTGACGCAGTTGCGCGGCACAGCGCCTACCTGGCTACGGCAACAGCGGTACGCCCGGGACATCGTGGAGTCGATCGCAACAAGTCGCCGTCGGGCGATGACGGACGAGTTGGCGAACCTGGTCGACCTGATGGGCCGTGCGCGCTGACTGGTACGGCGCGTCCGGGTCGATACTTCGCGATCTCCGCCTCGTATCGACCGCACCTGTGTGCTCACCATCGATCACGCCATTCTGTGACGGCGAGGTGACCGGCTGTTGCTTGCTGGCTGTCATCGACGCCGGGCGCAACGGCGACGGTCCTTACCTTCGTTGGCAACACGAGTGGACCACCTCCGTTCACCCGTTACTATCGCGCCGCCGAGCTGATCGATCAGATCACCAGGATCGCAACGCCAGCGTCATGCCGGATCAACGGACGGATCTGCGCGCAGCTACGTAGAGGTGAGGTCGGGTGTACCGTCCGAAGTGGTGGCCCGCCTGTGAACCTCGGTGGGCGAGTCGCTGCCGCCGTCCTTGTCGCTGAGGAGTGTCGCGATGCCGCCCGTCACGGATGGTCGATTTGGTGCTGAGCTGCGCCGGCTCCGCATGTCGGCAGGGCTTTCGTTGCGGCAGCTCGCCCCGCGCGTCTTGTCCAGTCGCGGGCACCTGCATGACCTGGAGATGGGCCGCCGTCAGCCGTCCACGGAACTGGCTGCGCGGCTCGATGACGTGCTTGAGTCCGGCGGGTTCCTGTCCGGCATGCTGCACCCGGCTCCCGCGCCGCGTGATCCTGAGCGGCTGACCTACGTCGCCCAGCATCCCCGCCGCGTCGACCCCGCGACTCTGGACGCCTTGGCGGAGATGCTTGCCGCCTATCGGCGGCTCGAAGACACTCTCGGCTCCACGCCGTTGCTTCCGGCGATTCGCACCCAGTTGGATCTGGTGGCGACGTTGGTTGCCGAGACTTCGGGTGCGCTTCGGTCGCAGGTGGTCGACCTTGCCGCGCAGTGGGCCCAGTTCGGCGGTTGGCTGTACGCCGCGAGCGACCGACGTCGCCTCGCGGGCCGGTGGTACGGCACGGCGCTGGAGTGGGGCACGGAGGCCGGCAACGCGGACATGATCGCCACAGCGCTCAGCATGCGCGGGCATCTTGCCTGGTCAGAGCGCCGGTCCGGGCCGCTGATCGGCCTTTCCGCAGCGGCGTTGCGGCAGCCGGCCAGCCCTGGGGTGCGGGCTATCGCCGCCCAGCAGGAGGCCCGTGGCCACGCCTTGGTCGGTGAGGCGGATGCCGTCGCCAGCCTGCTTGATCAGGCGGTGGAGTTGAACGAGGCGGCCGGTCAGGCACCCGATCGGGAGCCGCCGTGGATCTACTTCCACTCGGCGGACTACCTGGCCATGCAGCGTGGGCTTGCCTACCGGCTCCTCGGGCGGGACGCGCAGGCCATCGAGTATCTGCGGCTCGGGCTGGCCGGGCTGCCGGCGGAGTCGGCCGGTGCCGCGTGGACGGGGCCCTACCTGCTGCGCCTCGCGGCGGCGCTCGCGGACACCGGAGAGGTCGCCGAGGCGCTGAGCATCTATGAGCGGGTGCAGAAACTAGGGCACGCGACCCGAACGGTGAGCCTGATTGACCAGGCTGAGGCCGCTGTCCGCACGCTGTCCGCACGTAGATCGCAGACGCGCTAGTCCTCGACCGTAGCCGCTCGATCACTGAATGCTGATCTCGGGCGTGGTTCGTAGGACAAGTGCCGCTCCGGCCAGCAGCCGCGCCCTCTGTTCGGTGCGGCGGTGGTCGATCCTTCCCAGAGCACCACCGCCGCGCTCCTACCCAAGGAGAAGCAGATGCGTGGTGAGAAGCGGGAGTCGGCGCAGAGCCGGGGTGAGCAGATTCAGGCGGCCGAGCACGAGGCCGCCAAGCAACGCCTGCTCGCGCAGGCCGAGGCCGAACGGATACCGGCCGAGGAGACCACCAAGGCCGTGCCGGACCGGCGGTGGCGTCGTGGACAGTCTTGAGTCGCTGCCCGTGGGCCGGCGGGTCGCGTACTGGCGGGGGCGGCGGAGGTTGTCGCAGCAGGTGTTCGCCGATCGGCTGGGCAAGTCGAAGAGCTGGGTGGACAAGGTCGAGCGGGGTGTCCGCTCCCTGGACAGGGTGTCGACCCTGCACGAGATCGCCGCCGTGCTGCGGATCGACGCTGCTGTCCTGCTGGGCCGCGACGCCCGGCCCGCCGAGGTGACGGGGCGGATCGAGGGCGTGGAGCGGATCCGGGAGGCGCTGTCGACGTACGACATCGCGGTGGGACGCCCGGTGGTCGGCTGCCCGGGGGTGCCGGCGGACCGGGTGGCGCGGGATGTCGGGCATGCCTGGATCACCTTCCAGTACGCGCGGTATCCGCGGGTGGCCGAGATGCTGCCGGAGTTGCTGGCCGGCGCGCAGCGCGCCCATGCCGACGATCCGGGGCGGGGGCGGGCGACGGTGGTGGAGGCGTACCGGCTGACCGCGTCGCTGCTGGTGAAGCTGGGCGAGGCCGAGCTTGCCTGGCTGGCCGCCGACCGGGCGATGCTCACCGCGACCGGCGACCCGGTGCTGGTGGCTGCCGCCACGGTGCAGCTCGGTCAGGTCATGCGCGCCTGCGGTCGGGTGCGGGCGGCGTTGTCGACGGCGCTGGCCGCCGCGTACCGGATCGCCCCGCCGGACCCCGACGACGCGGCACCGGCGGAGCTGTCGCTGTGCGGGACGCTGCTGGTGCAGGGGGCCCTGGCCGCCGCCCGCCATGGCGACGACCGCACGGTCGCCGACCTGCTCGACGAGGCCGCCGCGATGGCCGCCCGCGTCGGCGACGGCCACGACCACCATCGCACCGCGTTCGGGCCGACCGCCGTGGACCTGGCCCGCGCCGCTACCGCCCTCGACCTCGGCAACGCTGACGACGCCGTCACCTGGCACGAGAAGACGGTCGCGCGGGACGGGTGGCGGTGGCTGCCCGCCGAGCACCGCGCGGCGCACCTGCTCGACGCCGCCCGCGCCTACCTGCACGCCGACGATCCGGCCAGCGCCGCCCGCACGCTGGTCGAGGCCGACCGCTTTGCGCCGGCGGAGGTGCGCCACCGCCCCGCCGCCCGCGACATCGTCGCCCAGGTCGCCCGCGACCCGCACGCCCCGGCCACGGTCGTCCAGCTCGCCGCCGCGCTCGGGGTGACCTGAGCGTGACCGCGCCGTTCCTGTCCCTGGCGCAGATCCGCAACCGGCTCGTCCTCACCGCCCGCTGGGTCCTGCGCGAGCACCGACCCGCCCCCGACGGACGTTGCCCGGTCTGCCGCACGGCGGGCTGCCCGGCGGCTGCCGCCGCCCGCGACGTCCTGCGCGCCGCCACACAGGTGCACCTGTGGCACCCCACGGAACCCGACCGGGCTGCCCCGCGCCGGGTCGATGACGGTGGATGACCCAACGGCAGGAGGCGCGGTGTCGGGCGGGTCGGGAGACGCCCACCGCGTGCGCGGGGGCGGCCACCCGACTCGGGTGGCCGCCCGTACTGCCTGAAGATCCCGTCAGACCAGGGAGTACGCCGTGGCGTAACACGGCGTGGCCGTCAGGGAGTAGATCCCAGCAGCGGGAAGGTACCCGTAGAAGATGGCCCCGCTGCTGCAGAGGACGTACACCGTGGCCGGCTGCACGACCGAGCAGGTGATGTAGGAGGTCGCGCCCTGGACTCCGTCGAGGGTGCAGAAACCGGGCAGGGGCGCGGCGGCGGTCATCCGAGACGCGCCCGCGACGGGCGTGACCTTGGCCGCCTTCTGGGTCGCCGCACCGAACTTCGCCGGGTCGTACGCCGCGCGGACGAACGATCCGGAACCGGCCGAGGCGCCGGTGGACGCCTGGGCGGTGCCGGCTGCCGCGGCCTGAGCCGGGCCGGCCGCGGCGATGAGGCCGGCGACCATCAGGGCCAGAGTCAGGAGTGCCGTGCGGATGCTGCGTCGTGGGGTCATGTTTCAGGGCCACCTCTCTGTTGTCGTCCCGACTCGGGTTTCGGGTCGGCTGGTCGGCCGTTGATGCGGTGGCGCGACCTGCATCGAGGATCGGCGGCATGTGTGGGCGCGTTTGTTGACTGATTGTCAACCATCTATGTAGCGTTACCCAGAGTGTCCGTCCTGACGCTGGTGGTTAACGGGTGTGGATTCGGCTTCTGGGTCACGTGCAGCTCAGCGCGGGTGGTGGTGCCCCGGTGGATGTCGGCCCGGCGCAGCGGTGCCTGGTGCTGGCGGCGTTGGCCGCGGACGCGGGCCGGCTGACGCCCCGGGAGGTGCTGGTCGACCGGGTGTGGGGAGAGTCGCCGCCGTCGGGGGCCTGGCGGACGGTGCAGACCCACATCACTCACATCCGTGCGCTGCTCACCCGGCTGGGCGTCCCGGACCAGACGGTGCGGGTCCGCCGCGGCGGCGGCTACGTGCTCGACGTCGACCCGGACATGGTGGACGTGCACCGGTTCCGTCGCCTGGTGGCGAACATGGCCGGGTACGGGCCGGCGGACGCCGACCGGACCGCGCAGTGGCGCGCGGTAATGGGCTTGTGGCGGGGTGAGCCGCTCGCGACCCTGGACGGGGAGTGGGTGGCCCGGACCCGCGACGCCTGGTACGGCGAGTACCGAGACGCGGTGCTGGGCTGGGCGTACGCCGAGATCCGGGGCGGGGACCCGACTGCGGCGGTCGGCCCGCTGACGGAGCTGGTCAGCCGCTATCCATTGGTCGAGGCGCTACCGGCGATGCTGATGCGGGCCCATTACGCGGCCGGTCGCCGTGCCGACGCCCTCGACTGCTACGCGTCGGCCCGAGCGCGGCTGGACGAGGAACTGGCCGAGCGGCCGGGCGCGGAGTTGCAGTCGGTCTACCAGGCCATCCTGCGCCGCGAGCCCGACCTGCCCCCGCCACCGGGCGCGCTTCCGGCGGGGGTGGCGGTGCCGGCGCAGCTTCCGGCCGACGTGCGCGGCTTCGCTGGCCGCCGTGCCCACCTCGCCCACCTGGATGCCGTCGCGGCCACGGTGGGCCCGGGCGCCGCCGAGGGCGGGGGCCCGGCGGCTGTGGTGATCTCGGCGATCGCCGGGACGGCCGGAGTGGGTAAGACGGCCCTTGCCGTGCACTGGGCACACCAGGCCGCCAGGCGGTTCCCCGACGGACAGCTGTACGTCAACCTGCGCGGCTTCGACCCGGGCGGGGCGGTAATGGATCCGGCCGATGCGGTGCGCGGTTTCCTGGACGCCCTCGCCGTGCCGCCCGAACGCATCCCGGTAGGCCGCGATGCCCAGGCCGCGCTCTACCGCACCCAACTGGCCGACAAGCGCATGCTCGTGGTGCTCGACAACGCCCGCGACGCCGCTCAGGTCCGCCCGCTGCTGCCCGGCGCGCCCGGCTGCCTCGTCCTGGTCACCAGCCGCGACCGGCTCACCAGTCTCGTGGCCAGCACCGGCGCCCACGCGCTCCCGCTCGACCTGCTCACGTCCGATGAGGCCCGCGATGTGCTCGTCCGTCGCCTCGGTGCCCACCGGGTCACTGACGAGCCGGAGGCGGCCGACTCGCTCGCCGCGCTCTGTGCGCGACTGCCCCTGGCGCTTGCCATCGTGGCCGCCCGCGCCGCCACCAACCCGCAGCTCTCCCTCGGCGACCTCGTCGCCGAGCTGGCCGAGGCCGGCACGCGCCTCGACGTGCTGGCCGACCCGGACCCGGCCACCGATCTGCGGGCCGTGTTCTCCTGGTCCTACGCCGCCCTCACGCCGGCGGCGGCGCGACTGTTTCGGCAGCTCGGGCTGCATCCTGGCGCGGACGTCACCGCAGAAGCGGCGGCCAGCCTCGCCGGCCTTGCCCCACCACTGGTCCGGCCGTTGCTGGCCGAGCTGACCGGTGCCAGCCTCATCGCCGAACACGTCCGGGGCCGGTACACGCTGCACGACCTGCTGCGCGCCTACGCTGCCGAACTCTTCCACGCCCGGGACCGCCCCGAGCAGCGCCACGCCGCCACCCATCGGATCCTCGACCACTACCTGCACACCGCCCACACCGCCGGTCGGCTGCTCAGTCCCACCCGCGAGTGGGTCACGCCGCCGCCACCCCAACCCGGCGTGACCCCAGAGGTCCTTGCCGACCCCGGTCAGGCGATGGCCTGGCTCACGGCCGAGCACGCGGTGCTGCTGGCCGCCATCCGGCACGCCGCCATGACCGGTTTCGACGCCCACGTCTGGCAACTGGCCGGGGCACTCGCGATCTACCTCGACCGGCAGGGCCACTGGCACGACCTTGCCGCCACCCAGGAGGCCGCCCTGGCCGCCGCCCAACGCGCGAAGGACCGACCCGCACAGGCCCAGGCCCACCAGTTCATCGGCACAGCCCGCCGGAATCTGGGCGACCTCGGCGAGGCCCAGACCCAACTCATGCGCAGCCTGAACCTCCACGAACAGCTGGGCGATCACGCCGGCCAGGCGTCCGACCACATCATTCTCGGCCTCATGTTCGCGCAGCAGGGCCGGCACCGACAGGCTCTCGACCACGCCCGGCAGGCCCTCGACCTGTACCGGGCCATCGGCCACCGGTCCGGACAGGCCAACGCCCTCAACGAGATCGGCTGGCAACACGCGCTGCTCGGCAACCAGCGGCAGGCGCTCAGGTACTGCCACCAGGCGCTCGGCCAACAACAGCAACTCGGCAACCGTGCCGGTGAAGCTGCCGCCTGGGACAGCATCGGCTACGCCCACCACCAGCTCGGCCACCACCACCAGGCCATCACCTGCTACCGGCACGCTCTTGAGCTGAACCGCGACGTCGGCGCCCGCTACTCCCTCACCGAGGTCCTCGTCCACCTCGGTGACGCCCACCTGGCGGCGGGCGACCCCGAGGCTGCTCGAATCGCCTGGCAGCAGGCCCTGGCCATCCTCGACGACCTCCAGCACCCCGACGCCGAAGAGGTCCATGCCAAGCTGGAAGCGCTCGACCGGCGCCATCCCTGACCGCCCACCACGGGCGGGCGGCCACGCTGCCCGGCTAGAGGTGGCTCGTTGCGCGGCCCAACTGGGCGAAGGCCAGGTCCGCGTCGGCGAACGCCTCGGGGTGTACGTCGCGTGCGCTCCGCCCCTCGGCGATCCTCTGCCAGTTGGTGCGGGCCAGCACCCGTTGCACGGCGATCACCTGGGCGGCCAGCAGCCGGCCCCGGACACCGGAGTCGAGGGCGGCGGCCAGGGCGTCCTCGTCGTCGCGCAGGTACTGCAACAGCCGGCCCGCCAGGCTCGGGGTGCCGAACACCAGGCGGTGGAACGCCACCACCTCGGGGTGGTCGTTGAGGCCGGTGACGGGCTCGAAGCGGTCGAGGCCGGCGCGGAAGTGCTGGTGCAGGGCCGCGATCGGCGCGGTGCCGGGGCGGCGGTCGCGGACGACGCGTGCGGCCTCGCCGTTGTGGTCGGCGAAGCGGTGCAGGACGAGGTCTTCCTTGGTGGGGAAGTAGCGGAACAGGGTGGGTTTCGACACCTCGGCCGCCGCGGCGATGTCGGAGACCGACACCTGGTCGAACCCGCGCGCCAGGAACAACGAGATCGCCGCGTCGGCGATCGCGTCCCGGGTCCGTGCCTTCTTGCGGGCCCGCAGCCCGACCGGCTCGCTCACGTCGCCAGCGTAACCTTTGTTACCGGGTTGCTTTTGCAACTCGGTAACTGTTGGATGGGCGGTATGGAACAGGCTGGCAGCGTGACACCCGCAGGAGGGCCGCCGGTGCTCGTCACCGGGGCGACCGGGCGCATCGGCCGCGCCGTGACCGGCCTGCTGATCGAGGCGGGCGTGCCCGTCCGCGCCCTCGTGCGCCGCGCCGGGTCGGCGGCGGCGCTGCCCGCCGCCGTCGAGGTCGTCACCGGCGATCTCACCGTGCCCGGGTCGCTCGATGCCGCGCTGCCCGGCGTCGGCGCGGTCTTCCTGGTCTGGACCGCCCCGCCGCAGACCGCGCCGGCCGTCGTCGACCGGCTGGCCGCCCACGCGCGGCGGGTCGTCTACCTGTCCGCGCCGCACCGGACCCCGCACCCGTTCTTCCAGCAGCCGAACCCGATGGCGGCCCTGCATGCCGAGAACGAGCGGCTCATCGCGGCCACCGGCCTCGACGCGACGATCGTCCGGCCGGGCATGTTCGCGTCGAACGCCCTGTCCTGGTGGGCCGCCGCGATCCGGGGCGACGGCGTGGTCCGCTGGCCGTACGGCGCGGCCGAGACCGCCCCCGTCGACGACGGCGACGTGGCCGAGGTCGTCGCGCGGATCCTGCGCGAGGGCGGGCACGTCGGCGGCGACTACGTCCTGACCGGCCCCGAGTCGCTCACCCAGGCCGAGCAGGTGCGCACCGTCGGCGACGCGCTGGGCCGCCGGCTCACGTTCGAGGAGATGACGCCCGACGAGTTCCGGCGCGCCGCCCCGGAGGCCGCGCGCCCGGCCGTGGACATGCTCCTGGCCGCGTGGTACGCCGCGACGGGTCGCCCGGCGTACGTCACCTCCACGGTGGCCGACCTCCTCGGCAGGCCGGCGCGCACCTTCCGCCAGTGGGCCACCGACCACGCCCCCGAGTTCACCGGCGACTGACGAGGACCGCCTTCGGCGGAAGGCGAAACGGGGCCCGCGGCCCGCCCGTCACCCGTTGTCCGTCGTCAGGTGGCGGGCGTCGGCTCGGCGCGGCGTGGGGTGAAGAAGCGGACGAGGTCGTCGGCTGCCGTGGGCGACAGCATCATCGCCTGGACCCGGGCGGACATCTCGGCGATCGGCCGGATCCTGGCGAACATCGCCTCCTCGTACGCCCGGATCGCCGCGTCGGGGTCGGTGGGGTCGGCGGCGAGCGCGGCGGCGAGGTCGGCCGCGTCCAGCATGGCCTGGTTGGCGCCCTCGCCGACCGGTGGCATGAGGTGGGCGGCGTCACCGACGAGGGTGATGCCCGGCCGGTGGGGCCAGCGGGTGTCGGCGGGCATCGTCTCGATGCGGCGTGGCAGCGGTGGGCTGTCGCTCGCCTCGATGAGCGCGGTGAGCCGGGGGCTCCAGCCGTCGAACAGCTCCAGCAGCGTGCGCCTGCTGCGGTAGTGGGCCAGGGGGCGGTCGTCCGCGCGCAGGGAGATGCCGACCCGGATGCTGCCGTCGCCGAGGCGTTGTGCCGACAGGACCCGGTTCGCGCCGATGCACCAGAAGTTGCCGGGGCCGACCAGCTCGGCGATGCCGGGGTGGCGGCGTTCGGCGTCGCTGATGCCCAGCTCCACGACGGTGGCCACGTGGGACAGTCGCGCGTCGGTCAGCAGCGGCCGGACGACCGAGCGTGCGCCGTCCGCGCCGACGAGGACGTCGCAGCCGGCGCGGCGGTCGTCGGCGAAGGTCAGCTCGAACCCTCCGGCGGTTCGTGGCGTCGCCGCGACGAGCCGGTGCCGCCAGGCCACCGCGTCGCCGGGGAGCGAGTCGAGCAGCAGGTCACGCAGCACGCTGCGGTCGATCTCGGGGCGTCCGGAGAACGAGCCGGGCGACGGCCGGTGGTGGACGAGGGTGCGCCCGGCCGGGTCGAGGATGCGGTGTTCCTCGCCCTCCGGCCGCGCCGCCGACCGGAAGCGTGCGGCGAGGCCCGCGTCGGCAAGCGCCCGTTGCCCGGACTCCGGGTGCAGGTCGAGCGATCCGCCCTGCGGGCGTGCGGATCGGCTGGCGTCGCGTTCGTAGACCACCGCGTCGATGCCGTGCCGGTGCAGGATCCGGGCCAACGTCAGGCCGCCCATGCCGCCACCCACGATCGCCACTCGCATCGCCAGCCCCCTTACCGTACGCTGTATCTTATGGATACATCGTACGGTAGCGTGCCGTTGCCCGTGTGGGAACGGCCCGAGCCTCAGCCCCGGGCGGCCTCGGTGGCACTGAGCCGGGCGAAGATCGCCGCCGCGGCGATCCGGATCGCCGACGCGGACGGCCTGGACGGGCTGTCGGTGCGCAAGATCGCCAAGGAGCTCGGCGTCGGCCCGATGCGCCTCTACGACTACGTGATCAACAGATCCGAGCTGCTCGACCTGATGGTCGACACCGTGTATGCCCAGATCGCCGAGTTCGGCCACCACCCCGGGTGGCGCGACACGGTGCTGGCGGTCGCCCGCCGGACCCGCGCCGCCGCCCTGGAGCACGAGTGGTTCGTCGACCTGCTCGGCGCGCGACCGCACCTGGGCCCGCACGCGCTCGCCGTGGGCGAGGCGAACGCGGCGGCGCTCAGTCAGGCCCCCGGCGTGCGCGGCGTCGACGACCTCCAACGGGCCCTGGGCGTCCTCAACGCGTTCCTCGTCGGGGCGCTCCGCCGGGAGATCACCGAGCGCCGCACCGCCCGGTCGACCGGCACCGACGTGTCCGCCTGGCAGGCGGCCCACGGGCCCTACCTGACCCGGATGCTGGCCACCGGCCGTTACCCCACCGTCGCCCGGCTCGTCGTCGACGGCGCGCACCTCGACGCCGAGGAGACCTTCCACCGCAACCTGGCCGCCATCCTGGACGGCATCACCGCCCCGGGTAGCTGACGCCGGTCAGCTCCTCGGCCGCCGCCCAGAGCCGCTTCCCGGCCGCCGGGTCGGCGGCCTCGCGGCCGAACCGGGCCTCGGCGACCGGCCCCCACGTCTCCCACAGCCGGGACGGCCCGAAGAACTGGCCGCCCCGCACGCCGGGCGCCGTCGCCGCGTACAACTGCGGCAGCGCGCCCTGCTGCACCGACTGGGTGGTCAGCAGGCCGAGCCGCGCGATCGCCCGCCCCGCCCGGCCCCGGTGCTCCCAGGCGCGCGGGGTCAGGTTGGTGCGGGTGAGCCCGGGGTGGGCCAGCGCGCTGACGACCGGCGACCCGGCGGCGCGCAGCCGGCGGTCCAGCTCGACGCCGAAGATCGTGGTGGCGAGCTTGGACCGGCCGTAGGCGGTGGACCCCCGGTAGCCGCGCTCGTACATCAGGTCGGCGAAGTCGAGGCGCGCGGTGCGGTGGGTGAGCGAGCTGAGGCTGACCACCCGGGCCTGCCGGGCCGCCGCCAGGCTGTCCAGCAGCAGCCCGGTCAGCGCGAAGTGCCCCAGCAGGTTGGTGGCCAGGTGCAGCTCGAAGCCGTCGGCGGAGGTGCGGCGGGGGCCGAGCAGCACCGCCCCGGCGTTGTTGACCAGCAGGTCGATGCGCGGGTGGTCGGCGGCCAGCTTCGCCGCGAAGGCGCGTACGGAGGCGAGGGAGGCCAGGTCCAGCTCGCGTACCTCGGTCTCGCCGCCGATGCGGCGGGCGGCCTCCCGGCCGGCGGCGGTGTCGCGGACGGCGAGCACGACGTGCGCGCCGTGGCGGGCCAGCTCGGTGGCGGTGACCAGGCCGAGGCCCGAGTTCGCACCGGTCACGACGGCGACCCGGCCGTGCTGGTCGGGGATGTGGTCGGCGGTCCATGCGGTCATCTGCGGCTCCTCGAAGCGTCGGTGCGGCAGACGCTAGGCGGGGCGCGGGCCGGCTCCGGCGTCCCCGGTTGCCTAGGTTCGCCGGACCTACCGTCGGCGGTCCGGGCCGCGCCACACTGGCGACATGAGCCATCCGTACGCCCGCGAGCTGGGCGACTTCCTGCGCGCCCGGCGCGGCCGGCTGCGCCCGCGCGACGTCGGCCTGGAGCCGGGCGGCCGGCGCAAGGTGACCGGGCTGCGCCGCGAGGAGGTGGCCCTGCTGGCGGGGCTGAGCACCGACTACTACCAGCGGATGGAGCAGGGCCGGGAGGTGCGCCCGTCCGACGACGTGCTGGCCGCGATCGCCGGTGCGCTCGGCCTCGACGAGCGGGAACGCCGGCACCTGTTCACCCTGGCCCGCGCCGCCCGCCGGCCGGTGCCCGCCCGTGCCGACCACGGCCCGGAGCGGGTGCCGGAGGGCACCCGGCGGCTGCTGCGGGTGCTGGACACCCCGGCGGTCGTGCTCGGCCGGCACCTCGACCTGCTCGCCTGGAACCCGCTGGCCCAGGCGCTGCTCGGCGACCCGGACGGCTACCCGCCCGAGCGGCTCAACATGCTGCTGCTGATGTTCGACGACGCGCTGACCGGCCAACGGAGCTGCCCCGACTGGGAGGGCCAGGCCCTCGACTACATCGGCATGCTGCGGGTCGCCGTCGCCGCCGACCCCACCCACCCGCGCGCCACCGCGATCGTCGGCGAGCTGAGCATCCGCAGCGCCGAGTTCCGCCGGCTGTGGGCCCGGCACGACGTGCGCGAATCGGTCAGCGGCACCAAGACGTTCCGCGTGCCGGAGGTCGGCGACATCGTCCTGGACTGGGACACGTACCCGCTGCCGGGCAACCCCGGCCCGGTCATGCTGGTCTTCACCGCCGAGCCGGGCAGCGCCGACGCGGACCGGCTGCGGCTGCTGGCGTCGCTGCACGCGACCCGGCGGCACGCCGGCGGAGGCCGCTGACCGGGCGTTCCACCTCAGCCCCGGCGTCTCGGCACGCGCCCGGCCCGTCGGCCGCCGGCTTCCGCGACGATCAGCAGACCCGGGAGGGCGCCGAGCAGCCAGATCGCGGCGAGCGGCCAGCGCAGAAGCGCGCCCACCGCCCCCCGGATCTGCGGGACCTCGCCGACGGCGTATGACGCCTCCGGGTCCAGGGTGCGGCAGGACAGCGAATAGTTGCCGGGCAGGGGAGCGTCGAAGGAGGCGATCCACGCGAGGGACGCCGCGTCGCTTCCGTAGTCGCCGGGCGCGATGGTGAGCGACCTCGCCGGCACGACCGCCCCGTCGGCGCCGGTGACCCGGCAGTCCGGGTCTCTCGGTGCGAAACCCACCGCGTAGATCGCGTACGGGCCGGCCGCCGGCAGCGTCAGCTTCCCCGGCTCACCGGCCGACGGCGCGTACGGCCCCACCGCCCCGTACTCGACCGGGCTGTGCCGCACGGTGCTGCCCTCGGCGCCGAGTTGCACCGTCGTCTGCGCGAGCAGGGCACCCGCCACGGCGGCGATCCCGCCGGCGACGAGGCCGCGTCGCGTCGACCGTTGGCCGCCCTGCACGGGACGTCGGGCGAGCAGGCGGCCGACCGCCGCGCCGCAGATCGCCAGGGCGATGCTGCCGAGCAGGACGCTCCGCCACCGGGCGGCGCCGGTCAGTGGGATGCCCCACCCGTAGAGCGCCATCGTGGCGGCCACGAACGCCGAGCTGACCAGCGTGGCCGCGACGACGGCCGCCGCAGCGGCCGGGATGGTGCGAGGCTGCTCGGTGCGCCGGGTCCATTTCGACGCCACCACGGCCGCGAGCACGGGGGCCGCCCCCACGGTCCACCACAGTGCCGTGGAGACCTCCATGTGCTCCTCCCACCGGTGGGTCCCCTCGAAGAGGACCAGCGGGGCCGGCACGGTCGCCAGTGCCCACACCGCCAGCACCACCGGACCGGGACACGCCCGCCCCACCGCCCGCCAGGCCGCCGCGATCACCCATCGATCATCCGGCACCGAACCGGGTTCCCGAAGCCCGGGCCGGGCCCGGCGCGGCACCACGACTTTCGTCAGGGGTCTGTCACGACGATCGCCGGGCGCTTCGCCGGGCGTCCGTTCCTAGGGTTCGACCCATGCGAAGATTCGTTCTGGCCCTTGCCCTGTCCCTGGTCGTCGCCGCGCCCGGACCCGCGTGGGGCACGGAACCGGCTGCCGCCCCCACGCCCGCCGCCATCGACCGATACCTCCGAGAGGCGTTCGACTCGACCGGACTGCCGGGAATGTCGGCGGTGGTGACCCACGGCGACCGGATCGTCCACGCGACGGGGCTCGGCCGCGATGCGTCCGGCCGGCCCGTCACGGCCGACACCCCGATGCGGGTGGCGTCGGTGAGCAAGTCGTTCACCGCGACCGCGGTCATGACCCTCGTGGACGAGGGGCGGGTGGCGCTGGACCAACCGGTCGCCAGCTACCTGCCGGAGTTCCGCATGGCCGACCCGCGTGCCGCCAGGATCACCGTGCGGCAACTGCTGAACCAGACCTCGGGTCTGTCGGACCGCACGGTCGACATCGGCGCGACGCAGCGCGCGACGACCCTCGCCGGCTACCTGGCCGCGCTGCGGCACGGCAGGCTGGCCGGTGAGCCGGGAGCCCGCTGGGAGTACTGCAACGTCAACTACGACGTCGCCGCCCGGCTGGTCGAGGTGGTCGACGGACGCGACTTCGCCGAGGCCATGCGGGCGCGGGTCTTCGGGCGGCTCGGCATGGGCGTCAGCGCCGTCGGGGACCGGGCGGCGCAGCCGTCGGAGGGGTTCGTCTCCGTCTACGGCACGTGGAGGGCCCGAGCCGAGCTCCCGGGGTTCCGCGGTGGCGCGGGCGGGATCGTCACCACGGCGTCCGACATGGGGCGCTGGTTGATCAGCCAGACCGGCCACGGCCCGCAGGTGGTGACGGACGGCAGTCTGGCCGTGCTCCACGAGCCGTCGCCGGGCAGCGGCTATGCCATGGGCTGGGGCGCGGAGGAGGTGGAGGGCCGCACCCTGCTGGTGCACTCGGGCAACCTGTTCACGTACACGGCGGTGCAGGCGGTGGACCCGGCCACCGGCTTCGGCTTCGCGGTCATGACCAACAGCGCCTCGCTGTACGACGACACGTACGACGTCCTGCTCGGGCTGGTCGCCCTTGCCGACGGCCGCCGGCCGGCCGTGCCGGGTGGGGGACGGCAGACGACGGAGACGGCCCTCGCGGTCACCGCCCTGGTCGCCTTCGGGCTCGGGGTCCTGGGTGTGCTCCGCTCGGGTCGTTGGGCGCGCCTTCGCGCCGGGCGGGCGTGGTGGCGGACCGGGCTCCGGCTGGTCTGGGCGCTGGTGCCGGTGGCGGTGCTGGCAAGCTACCCGCAGTGGGCCTCGGCCCTGATGAACGGCCGCGCCGTGACGTGGGCGCAGCTGACCTACTTTCCCGCACCGCTGACGATCACGCTCGCGGTCGCGGCGGCGGCCGGGCTGGCGACCGCCGCGGCGCGGCTGGTCCGGCTGCGGTCGGTAGGTTGACCAGGTGGGGAACGCCGTTTCGCTGATCGTCGTCGCCGGGGCCGCGGCGCTCAACGGGCTGTACATGGACCAGCTTCCGGCGTGGCGGCAGGCGCTCTTCGCGGTGCTGTCGGTGGCCGCCTACCTGCACGGACGGCATCTGCCGGTGCGGCGCGGCTGGCTGCTGCTGGCCGCCGTCGCGCTGTCGGCCGCCGGGTACGCGGTCGTCGACCCGTCGGCGGGCGTCGGCGCGCTGCTGACGCTCGGGGTCTTCGTGACGCTGCCGTGGCTGGCCGGCCGGTTCCGTCGGCAGCAGAACGAGCTCGTCCGAGCGGGGGCGGAACGGGTGGCGCGCCTCGAACGGGAGCGGCAGGTCGTCGCCGACCGTGCCCGGTTGCTGGAGCGCGCCCGGATCGCCGCCGACATGCACGACGCGCTCGGTCACGAACTGGCCCTGATCGCGTTGCGCGCCGGCGCGCTCGAACTCGCGCCGGACGCCACCGAGAGCCAGCGGGAGGCCGCCGCGAAGCTCCGCGCGTCGGCGGTGGCCGCGACCGACCGGCTCCGCTACACCGTGAACCGGTTGCGCACCGCGCCGGACCCGCTGACCGACCAGTCCCTCGACGCGCTCGTCGAGCGTGCCCGGGACGCCGGAATGACCGTCCACCTGCACCCGGTGGCCGGCGTCACGAGCGGTTCGACGCCCACCGACCGGGCGGTGCACCGGGTGGTGCAGGAGGCACTGACCAACGCGGCCCGCCACGCGCCCGGCGCGGAGGTGGACATCCGCGTGGACCTGGCCGGCGACCCCGTCACCGTGACCGTGCGCAACCCGGTGCGGCAGCCGTCCCGGCGGAACGGGCCCGGCACCGGGATCGTCGCGCTGCGGGAGCACGTGGAGATGATCGGTGGCACGCTGCGCGCGCAGGCCGACGAGAGCACCTTCACGGTGACGGCCCACCTGCCCGGCGCCCCGGCGGACGGGGCCGAGCGGCGATGATCAGAGTGGTGATCGCGGACGACGAGCCGACGATCCGGGTCGGGGTGGCGACCATCCTGACGACCGATCCGGCCATCGAGGTGGTTGCCGAGGCCGCCGACGGGGGCCAGGCGGTCGAACTCGTCCGCAGGCACCGGCCCGACATCGCGCTCCTGGACATCCGGATGCCCCGCCTCGACGGCCTGTCCGCCGCCGCCCAGCTTGCCGCGATGACCCCGGACGTCAAGGTGATCATGCTGACGACGTTCGACGAGGAGGAGTACGTGGCCCGGGCGCTCGCCGTCGGCGCGAGCGGCTTCCTGCTCAAGGCCGCCGATCCGCGTGAGCTGATTCTCGGCGTGCGGTCGGTGGCCGACGGGGCGGCGTTCCTGTCCCCGAGGATCGCCCAGCGGGTGATCACCCAGTTGGGCGACGGCCTGGTTCGGGCGAGGACGGCCCGGACCCGGCTGGAGCCGCTGACCACCCGCGAGCGGGAGGTGTTGTCGTTGGTCGGCCGCGGCATGTCCAACCAGCGGATCGCCCGGTCGTTGTCGCTGGCCGAAGGGACCGTGAAGGCCCATGTCAGCGCGATCCTGCTGCGGCTGGGCCTGAGCAACCGCGTCCAGGCGGCGATCCTGGCCTACGAGGCCGGACTCGTCGACGACGGAACGTGACCGGCGGCTGGAGCCGTGCGGATTAATTGACCGACATGAATCACGGACGTAATGTGAGCGATAACATCGCGAGCTCGCCCGACACGTCGGCCGGGGCTGCGGTCCATGCCCGTACCCGGAGATCGTCCCGGGGCGGGCCTGGACGGGCACGCCCTCCACCGGGTCCGGGCCTTGCCTGATCGAAGGAGGAACCAGTGGAGCTGCCAGCAGACGCGCCCTCGCCGCCGGAAGTCAGGGGCCGCGCGCCGTCCGCGCCCCGGCTGCGCATCGTCACGTGGCTGACGGCCGGGCTCGCGCTGGTCCTCGGCCTGACGATGGCGATGACCGCGCCGCACGCGTCGGCCGCCGACAACCCGTACCAGCGGGGCCCGGACCCCACCCTGGCCAGCGTCGCCGCCAGCCGGGGCCCGTTCGCCACGACGCAGGCGACGGTGCCGCCGGGCAACGGCTTCAACGGCGGGTACGTCTACTACCCGACCGACACCAGCCTGGGCACCTGGGGCGCGGTGGCGATCGTCCCCGGCTACTCCGCGCTGTTCGCCAACGAGGAAGCCTGGATGGGGCCCTGGCTGGCGTCCTTCGGGTTCGTGGTGCTCGGCATCGAGACCAACAGCCGCACCGACGGGGCCGACGCCCGCGCCACCCAACTGCTCGCGGCGCTGGACTATCTCACCCAGTCCAGCCCGGTGCGCAACCGGGTCGACCCCAACCGGCTGAGCGTCATGGGCCACTCCGCGGGCGGGGCCGGGACGCTCATGGCGGCGCTGCGCCGACCGTCGCTGAAGACCGCCGTCGGCCTCGCGCCCGGCGCGCCCGGCAACAGCCTGAACATGTCCACCACCAAGGTGCCCACGATGCTCATCTCCGGGCAGAACGACGGCACGGTCACGCCGTCGTACGTGCAGGGCATCTACAACACGCTGCCCGCCTCGGTGGAGCACGCATGGGCGGAGCTGGCCGGCAACGACCACCTCTCCTTCACCCGGCCCAACCCCACCGAGATGCGGATCCTGATCCCCTGGCTCAAGATCTTCCTGGACAACGACACGCGGTACACCCAGTTCCTCTGCCCGCTGGCGGACAGCACCGGCGTCTCGCGCTACAACTCCACCTGCCCGCTGGTGCCGCCGGGCCTGCCGACGTCGCCGCCCACCACCCCGCCCACCACCACGCCGCCGCCCACGGGCCCGCCGACGAGCACCCCGCCGCCGACGACCACCCCGCCGCCCTCGGGCGCCGCCTGCACGGCGACCTACCGCACCGTCGGCTCGTGGTCCGGCGGCTTCCAGGGCGAGGTCACCGTGACCGCCGGCAGCGCCGCCATCAACGGGTGGACCGTCCGCCTGGACCTCGGCGGCGGCCAGAGCATCAGCCAGGTCTGGAACGGCACCCTGAGCACCAGCGGATCGACCGCGACCGTACGCAACGTCTCCTACAACGGCTCGCTCGCCGCCGCCGGCTCGACGACCTTCGGCTTCCTGGGCTCCGGCACCCCGCCCGCCCCGACGCCGACCTGCACCAGCCCGTGACCGACGACAAATCTTGAATCAGGGAGAGGAATCCATGCGAACGAGGGCAAGGTGGCTCGCGGCGCTCGCCGCGTTCGGGGTGGCGGTCGCCGGGGTGCTGGCGGCGCCGGCCGGTCCGGCCAACGCGGAGTCCAACGGCGGGGTGCGCGTGATGCCGCTGGGCGACTCCATCACCGAGGGCACCCAGGTACCGGGCGGCTACCGCATCGGCCTCTGGCAGCGCCTCGCCGCAGGGCGCTACACGGTCGACTTCGTCGGCTCGCAGTTCAACGGGCCGGCCAGCCTGGGCGACCACGACCACCAGGGGCACCCCGGCTGGCGTATCGACCAGATCGACGCGAACGTCGTCGGCTGGCTCAACACCCAACGGCCGAAGAGCGTTCTGCTGCACATCGGCACCAACGACATCCTCCAGAACTACAACGTGAGCACCGCGCCCAACCGGCTCTCCAGCCTGATCGACAAGATCACCAACACGGTGCCCACCGCCGAGGTGTTCGTCGCGCAGATCATCACGCTGTCCAACAGCAACCAGGCGGCAGCCGCGCGTACCTTCAACGCGGCGATCCCCGGCATCGTGCAGAGCAAGGTGAACGCCGGCAAGCGGGTGCGCCTGGTCGACATGCAGAGCGCCCTCACCACCGCCGACCTGATCGACGGCATCCACCCGACCGCCGGCGGCTACGACAAGATGGCCGCCCGCTGGTACTCCGCGTTGCAGTCGGTGCCCGGCAGCATCGGCGACCCGGGCAGCGGCACCGGCCAGGGCAACGCGCTCGTGGGCGCCCTGTCCGGGCGGTGCGTCGACGTCCCCGGCTCGACCACCACGAACGGCACCCAGGTGCAGTTGTGGGACTGCCACGGCGGCGCCAACCAGCAGTGGACCTACACCTCCGGCAAGGCGCTGACGGTCTACGGCAACAAGTGCCTCGACGCCGCCGGCTACGGCACCTCCCCGGGCACCCAGGTCACCATCTACGACTGTCACGGCGGGACGAACCAGCAGTGGAACGTCAACGCCAACGGCACCATCACCGGCGTGCAGTCGGGCCTCTGCCTGGACCCGTACAACCTGGGCACCGCCAACGGCACGAAGCTCGTGCTGTGGACGTGCACCGGCCAGACCAACCAGCAGTGGAGCCGCCGATAGCGTGACGGGCGGGCGGCCTTCGGGGGAGGGCCGCCCGCCGGTGCGGTACGGACGGGATCGTGCTCGATCGCGGAAAGAGTGGCCTCCTGGCCGGAACCACGCCACTCGTTCCCTGATCGGGCACGATCTTGTTCGTGGTGGGGGCGTCCGCGACTCGCCGGTGGCGAAATGTGTGGGTTGGGTCGGCGGAAAACTTGATTGATTCCAGAAGAGTGGGCTAGGTTCTGGGGGTGACGTCCGACTTCGAGACCCAGCTTCGGGCGGTCTCGTTGCGCGTGACCCGGCCCAGGCTGGCGGTGCTCGCCGCGCTGCGCGACCACCCGCACGTCGACACCGACACGGTGATCGCCCTGGTCCGGGCCGACCAGCCCACGGTCTCCCACCAGGCGGTCTACGACGTGCTCCGGGCGCTCACCGACGCCGGCCTGGTGCGGCGCATCCAGCCCGCCGGCGCGACCGCCCGGTACGAGTGCCGGGTGGGGGACAACCACCACCACGTCGTGTGCCGCTCCTGCGGCGCGATCGCCGACGTCGACTGCGCCGTCGGCCATGCACCCTGCCTCACCGCCTCCGACGACCACGGTTTCGCCGTCGACGAGGCCGAGGTCGTCTACTGGGGCACCTGCCCCGGCTGCGCGACCGCACGCACCGCCCAGCCAACCCAACGCACCTCCCAGTGATCAGCCAGTCCGGAAGGAAACCGATGAGCGACACCCAGGACAACGCGCCCGTCAGCGCGCAGGGCGTGGACAAGAAGGAGGCGGCCGGCTGCCCGGTCGCGCACGACTCCGTGACCGCGCAGGGCAGCGAGAGCGAGAACCCGGCGATCGACTCGCCGACGCCGAAGACGGGCGGTCGTCCCCGCACCAACCGCGACTGGTGGCCCAACCAGCTCGACCTGTCCGTCCTGCACGCCCAGTCGCCCAAGGGCAACCCGCTGGGGGCCGACTTCAGCTACGCCCGCGAGTTCGCCAAGCTCGACGTCGAGGCCCTCAAGCGGGACATCGTCGACGTCCTCACCACCTCGCAGGACTGGTGGCCGGCCGACTTCGGCCACTACGGCGGCCTGATGATCCGGATGAGCTGGCACGCGGCGGGCACCTACCGCATCGAGGACGGCCGCGGCGGCGCCGGCGACGGCGGCCAGCGGTTCGCCCCGCTCAACAGCTGGCCGGACAACGCCAACCTCGACAAGGCCCGCCGGCTGCTCTGGCCGGTCAAGCAGAAGTACGGCCAGAAGATCTCGTGGGCCGACCTGCTCGTGCTCGCCGGCAACGTGGCCCTGGAGTCGATGGGCTTCAAGACCTTCGGCTTCGGCTTCGGCCGGGAGGACGTCTGGGAGCCCGAGGAGATCTTCTGGGGCCCGGAGGACACCTGGCTCGGCGACGAGCGCTACGCCTCCGAGAAGGAGATGGTGGCCGGCGTCGGCGCGACCGAGATGGGCCTCATCTACGTCAACCCGGAGGGCCCGCGCGGCAACGCCGACCCGGCCGCGGCGGCGCACTTCATCCGCGAGACGTTCCGCCGGATGGCGATGGACGACGAGGAGACCGTCGCCCTCATCGCCGGCGGCCACACCTTCGGCAAGACGCACGGCGCGGGCGTCGCCGACGACCACGTGGGCCCCGAGCCCGAGGGCGCCCCGCTGGAGGCGCAGGGCCTGGGCTGGCTGAGCACCTACGGCAGCGGCAAGGGCGGCGACACGATCACCAGCGGCCTCGAGGTGACGTGGACCGACCGGCCGACGCAGTGGAGCAACCGCTTCTTCGAGATCCTCTTCGGCTACGAGTGGGAGCTGACCACCAGCCCCGGCGGGGCGAAGCAGTGGGTCGCGAAGGACGCCGAGGCGATCATCCCGGACGCCCACGACCCGGCGAAGAAGCACAAGCCGACGATGCTGACGACCGACCTGTCGCTGCGCGTCGACCCGGCGTACGAGAAGATCTCCCGCCGCTTCCTGGAGCACCCCGACGAGTTCGCGCTGGCGTTCGCGAAGGCGTGGTACAAGCTGCTCCACCGCGACATGGGCCCGGTCAGCCGCTTCCTCGGCCCGTGGGTGCCCGAGGCGCAGCTCTGGCAGGACCCGGTGCCGGCCGTCGACCACGACCTCGTGGGCGACGCCGACGTGGCCGCCCTCAAGGCCAAGGTCCTGGCCTCCGGCCTCACCACCGCCCAGCTCGTCTCCACCGCCTGGGCGTCGGCCGCGAGCTTCCGCTCCACCGACAAGCGCGGCGGCGCGAACGGCGCGCGGATCCGCCTCGAACCGCAGCGCAACTGGGAGGTCAACCAGCCCGAGCAGCTCGCGGCGGTCCTGGCGACCCTGGAGGGCATCCAGCAGGAGTTCAACTCCGCCGGTGGCGCGAAGATCTCGCTGGCCGACCTGATCGTGCTGGCCGGCTCGGCCGCCGTCGAGAAGGCGGCGCGCGACGCGGGCGTCGAGGTGACCGTGCCGTTCCGGCCGGGCCGCACCGACGCCTCGCAGGAGCAGACCGACGTCGAGTCGTTCCGGGTCATGGAGCCGCGCGCCGACGGGTTCCGCAACTACCTGCGCCCGGGCGAGAAGACCCAGCCGGAGGTGCTGCTCGTCGACCGCGCCTACATGCTCGACCTGACCGCGCCGGAGATGACCGTCCTCGTCGGCGGCCTGCGCGCCCTCGGCAACAACGTCGGCGGCACCGCGCACGGCGTGCTCACCGACCGGCCGGGCGTGCTCACCAACGACTTCTTCACCAACCTGCTCTCCCCGGGCACCCGGTGGAAGGCGTCGGAGTCCGAGGAGCACGTCTACGAGATCCGCGACCTGGCCACCGACCAGGTGAAGTGGACCGCCACGGCGGTCGACCTCATCTTCGGCTCCAACTCCCAGCTGCGGGCCCTCGCGGAGGTCTACGCCAGCGACGACGCGCGCGAGAAGTTCGTCGCCGACTTCGTCGCGGCCTGGACCAAGGTCATGGAGCTCGACCGGTTCGACCTGGCCTGATCGGCCGCTTCAACCGACGGGCCCCGGCCGATCGTCAGCGATCGACCGGGGCCCGCCCTTCGCCCGGAGCCGATCAGGACGGCCACCGTCGCCGCCCGTCGGCGCGTGCCCGACCCGGTAGCCGACCAGGCAGGCTAGGCTGTTAGCTAACCGAGGAGGTGGCGTCATGTCGGCCGAGGCAGCGCACTACAACATGCACGATGCCAAGACGCACCTGTCGCGCATCATCGAACGGGTGGAACGCGGCGAGGAGATCATCATCGACCGGGCGGGCACTCCGGTGGCGAAGGTCGTGCCGCTGGTGCGGCGGGCCAACCGCACTGGGGTCGGTTCTCTCGCCGGTCAGTTGGATCTCTCCGGCGACTGGGACTCACCCCAGACCAACGCCGAGATCGCCGCCGACTTCGGCATCGGCGCATGATGCTGCTGCCCTGACCTGGCCGAGCGGGTGAGGGACATTGGGTTTCGGGAGCTTCCGGTGACCCACGCCCATGCCATCGCCGCCAGCCGCCATGATCCCTTCGACCGCATGCTGGTGGCACAGGCGATCACCGTAGAGCGCCATCGACACATCGCGGGAGGCCAGGGTCAGCCTTTCGTGGAAGTACTGAAGGTGTGAAGGGCGGCTTCCGCTACCGCCCGGCATCCTCGTCTCGCAGCACCTGGACAGCGGCCACGACGTCCGGAACGGTGCGATCGGGCGGGGCGAGTTCCGCCGGCCAGTCCTTCCCCCGGCTGACCCACGCGGTGGAAAGCCCTGCCGCGCGGCCACCCTCGACATCGAGCACCGGGTTGTCACCGATCGCCCAGCCCCCGGCCCGCAGATCGAGACCGCACCCATGGGCCGCCGCCTCGAAGATCTCGCGCCCGACGGTCCAGCCATCGCCACGCAGTAGCGTCAGTGCCTCCAGCACTTCGTCGGGGCAACTCACCAGTTCCGGCATCCGGCGTCGGTACTGCCCCCACGCGGTGTCCACCGAGGCCAGACCGAAACGGGCCGTCACCTCGCCGAAGAACCAGTCCCGGGGCACGGAACCGTCCTGATCACTGGCGATCAGCCAGGCCAACGCGTCGCCCGGCAGTCCGTGGTCGGCGCAGAACTCGACCGCCCAGAGCCGGAACGCTTCCGAACGGTCCACGAGCGTGTTGTCGAGATCGAAGAGCGCCAACCGCTGCATGGTCAGCAACCATACCGAGGGCGGGGCAGTCGAGGGACCGTTCCGCCTCCGCTACACCAAGCATGCTCCAGCGCTTGATCGACAGATCAGCCACACGCCGGATCCGCCGACCCGCGACCTTGCTTCTTGTACAATTTCTTGTACGCCACGCCAGGGAGGCATCATGCGCATGGTCCCTTACTCAGAAGTCCGGCAAAACCTGGCCAAGCTACTCGACCACGTGGTGGACGACGCCGAGGAAGTGGTGGTCACCCGGTCGGGCCGTGAGGCCGCCGTCATCATCTCGCTGCGTGAGTACGAGTCGCTGAAGGAGACGGCGTACCTGATGGCCAGCCCCGCCAATGCGCGCCGCCTGAACGAAGCCGTCGAAGAGCTGCGCAGCGGGGGCGGGGAGATGCACGATCTGATCGACCCCGACGCCAGTGCGGGTGAGGTGTCGGCAGCGTGAAGGTCCAGTTCGCCAGCCGGGGGTGGGAGGACTACCAGGCCTGGCAGCGGGACCGCCCGATGCTCAAGCGGGTGAACACCCTGATCGAGGACATCCGGCGCAACGGCCACCAGGGCATCGGGAAGCCGGAGCAACTCCGGGGAAACTGGTCGGGATTCTGGTCGAGACGCATCGATCAGGAACACCGCCTGGTGTATCGGATAGTCGACGACACAGTGCAGATTGCCCAGTGTCGCTACCACTACGAGTGAACAAGCCGCGCCGCAACGAGGTTGTCGTCGTTGCGGCGCGGCCTCAGGTGGCGGGCCCCGCCAGGCGGATCGCCTCGACCGCGCCGTCGAGCCGTAGCGGGCCGGCGGCGTACGGGACCAGCAGCGTGTCGCCCCGGCGCACCGGAAGGTCGTCGCGCTCGCCGGTGAGCCGCCCCGCGCCGGCCACCACGACCAGGACGGCGAAGCCCTGCGCCAGGCGGTCGCCGCCGCGCACCCGGTCGGCGGCGAAGAACTCGTCGGCGGCCTCGGGCAGCAGCCGCGCCCCGTCGCCCCGCAGCCCGGCGAGGCGCTGCGGCGTCCACGCGCCCCGGTCGACGCAGCCCAGGGCCAGGTCGTAGCCGAGGCCGAGGTGCCCCTCGGCCAGGCCGAAGCCCTCGTATTCCAGCAGCACCGAGTAGTCCGTCGGCTCCTGGACCTCGACCAGCAGGATGCCGTCGCCGATCGCGTGCGGCAGCCCGGCCGGGCAGAGGATCGCGTCGCCGGCCGCGACCGGGATCTTGTTGGTGGCGGCGAGCATCCGGTCGACCTGCTGGCCGGCCACCCAGCCGGCCAGCTCGTCGGCGGCGACGTCGCGGGCGAAACCCAGGTGGACGTGCGCGTCGGGGCGCGCGGAGACGATCACCCACGCCTCGGTCTTCCCGTACGGGGAGGCCAGGTGCGCGGTGGCGAAGCGGCGGTCGGGGTGCACGTGCAGCGGCAGCCGCTGCCCGGCGTCGAGCAGCTTCACCAGCACGCCGGTGTCGGCGCGCTGCGGGCCGAGCCACCAGCGCGGGTCGGCGGCGACGGCCTCGGCGAGCACCCGCCCGTCGGGCAGGGTGGACAGCCCGGCCGGGGCGAGCCCGAACCGGCTGGTCACCGAGCCCACCCAGTCCTCGGGGCGGTCGGGCAGCGCCGGCGCGTCGCGGAACCGTGCGATCCGGCCGGCCCCCCGGTAGAACGTCTCGGGCTGGTTGGCGGGCAGCGCCTCGATGGTCATCGTTCCTCCTGGCGGACGAGCGCGGCGAGGAAGCCGCCGACGAAGGTGTCGCCCAGGCCGATGGTCGTGGGGTTGGCGACGTCGAGGGCGAGCCCGGGGACGCAGTGGACCCGGTCGCCGAGCCGTTCGCCCAGAGCCCGGGCGAAGGCGACGGACTCGGGCCGGCGGGGCTGGCGGCGCAGTCGGTCGACGTCGGCGTCGGTGAAGTCGTCGCCGTGGGCGTAGCGGGTCGCGGCCAGCAGGGTGCCGGTGTCGAGGGCGTCGGCGTAGCGCCGGGCGTCGTCGCCGAGCGCCGCCGCCCAGTATTTCGTGTGCAGCACCAGCGTCGGCGCGGGGATGAGGGCGTGCACGGCCGTGAGCGCGTCGGCGACCTGGTCGGGCGAGAGCAGGTCGACCGGACGCCCGAGGTAGGACTGCAACTCGTCCTCGTTGAGCCCGTACACGTCGATCGCGTCGAGCAGCGCGTCGCGGACCCGGCGGCTGAAGGCGGGCTCGTGGTAGGCCGCGTCCTCGAAGTAGGTGACCGCCCGTGGCGGCAGCCGCCGCATGTGGGCGCGCAGCTCGGCGAGCCGCCGGTCGAGTTCGGCCTCGTCGCGCATGGCGTTGAAGCCGGAGATCAGGAACACGTCGGCCCGGCCGAGGCGGTCGCCGAGGTCGTCGGTGAGCCGCATCGCGCTGTTGGCCGGGTCGTTGACGTAGATCAGCCGGTTGGGGAACGGGGCGGTGACGTCGACGTCGCCGGCCCGGATCCGCAGGCCCTGGTGGTATTGGACGATCAGGTGGGGATGGTAGGTGTCCGCGACGCCGCTGGAGACGTACTCGGTGCCGGCCGGCAGCAGCCGCCGGACGGTGTCGTTGACGCTGACCAGGTGCAGCGTCGACGGCACGCCCAACCGGCTGAGCAGGATCCCGGCCCGCACGGAGGTGCCGCCCAGGGTCGTGCGGTGCGGGAACCGGCCGGCGAAGGTCTCCAGGGCCGGGGCGGCGGCGACGAAGTGCTCGCCGCCGCGGCCCCGGGCCACGTAGCCGAGGATGGACACCACGAGGTCCCGCTCGCCGTTGACGGCGCTCGGCGGCGCCGCCAGTTCGGCGGCGGCGATGCCGTAGTCGGTGACCAGCCGTTCCAGGACGTCGGCGGTCAGCGTCAACTCCTCGTCGACGCAGCCGCCGAGGCCGAGGACCACCCGGGAGGCGTCGGCCATGTCAGTAGAGCGAGCCCTTGCCGGTGGCGCCGAACAGGTCGATCTTGTGGGCGGCGACCTCCTTCATGGCGTCGAGGCAGGCGGGCTGGATGGCGTTGGGCTCGCGCACCTTGGAGTCGCTGCCCAGGACCTCCCGCATCTTGTCGTGGTAGGCGACCTTGATGTCGGTCGAGATGTTGATCTTGTTGATGCCGATCCGGGCGGCCTCGCGGATCTCGTCGTCCGGGTTGCCGGAGCCGCCGTGCAGCACCAGCGGGATGCCCACCCGGCTCTTGATCTCCTTGAGCAGGTCGAGCTTCAGCTCCGGCTTGAGGTGCGCCGGGTAGAAGCCGTGGAAGGTGCCGATCGCGATGGCGAGGCTGTCCACCCCCGTGGTCTTCACGAAGGTGACCGCGTCGTCCGGGTCGGTGTAGATGATCTCGGCCGCGCCGGCCTCGGCGTAGCTGTCGTTGCCGCCGATCGTGCCCAGCTCGCCCTCCACCGACACGCCGAGGACGTGCGCGGAGTCGGTGACCTTCTTGGTGATGGCGAGGTTCTCGTCGAACGGCTTCAGCGAGCCGTCGATCATCACGGACGTGAAGCCGTACTGGAACGCCTGGAGCATCTGCTCGTAGGTCGCGCCGTGGTCCCAGTGGATCGCGATCGGGACGGTCGAGCTGTGCGCGCGCTCGATGATGCCGGTGATCATCTCCCGGCCGATGTGCCGCACCTCGTCGGGGTGGATCCCGACGATCAGAGGAGCGTTCTTCTCCTCGCTGATCTCCACGATGCCCCGGAACATGGCCCAGTCGCTGATGTTGAACGCGGGCACGGCGAAGCTGTGCTCGTTGGCGACGTCCAGGATCGCCTTGCCGGTCGTCAGCATGTCGGTGTTACTCCTTCTATCTGTTTCGAGAGGGTGTGGTCAGGCCTTCACGGCGCCGGCGGTGAGCCCGCCGATGAAGCGCCGCTGGAAGAGGAGGAAGAGCACGAGGACCGGGACGGAGCCGAGGATGCTCATCGCCATCATCTGGTTCCACTCGTACGAGTGCTGGCCCATGAGCATCTGGATGCCGATGGGCACCGTGCGCATGTCGTTGGTGCGGGTCAGCGTCAGCGCGAACAGGTACTCGTTCCACGAGATCATGAACGTGTAGACCCCGACCGCGATCAGGCCGGGCACCGAGACCGGCACGAGGATGCGCCACAGCGCCGTCCAGCCGGTGCCACCGTCGACCTTGACCGACTCGTCCAGCTCCTTGGGCAGGGTGTTCAGGTACGCGGTGGTCATGATGATCGCGTACGGCAGGGTGAACACCATGTGGGTGAGGATCAGCCCGGCGTAGGTGTTGTAGAGGCCGAGCCCGACGACGAGCCCGAAGTAGGGGATGACCAGCGTGATCGGCGGCACCGCCTGGACGCTGACGATCACGGCGTTGATGGTCCGCTGGAACGGGAACGTGAAGCGGCTGAACGCGAACCCCGCCAGGACGGCGACCAGGAGCGTCAGGACGGTCACCGCGCCGGCGACGATGTAGCTGTTGAGGAAGAACCGTAGCTGCTCGCCGTTGCCCAGGATCTCCCGGTACGCGTCGAACGAGAAGCCCTCGGTGATCAACTGCGGCGGGTTCTGGAAGACCTCCCCGTTGCTCTTGAACGAGGTGGAGAGCATCCACAGCACCGGAAGGGCGGCGAACAGCCCGCCGAGGACGAGCCCCGTGACGACGCCGGCCTTCGCGAGGGTGTGCCGCCGCTTGACGCCTGCCATCTCACCGCTCCCTTTGCTGCTGGCGTACGTAGAAGAAGGCCAGGACCATCGTCAGCAGCAGCACGATCACGGCGGCGGCCGAGGCGCTCGCGAACTCGTACTCGCTGAAGGCCTGCTTGTAGGTGTAGGTGCTGAGCATCTCGGTGGTGTTCAGCGGCCCGCCGCCGGTCATCATCCAGATCAGCGCGAACTGCTGGGAGGTCCAGATCAGGTCGAGCACCGCCATGCTGACGATCACGGGCCGGAGCTGCGGCAGCGTCACGTTGAGGAACCGCCGCAGCGGGCCGGCCCCGTCCACGGCCGCCGCCTCGTACAGGTCGGCGGAGATGCCCTGCAACGCGGCGAGCAGGCTGATCATGAAGAACGGGTAGCCGGACCAGATGTTGGCGAACGTGACCGCCCAGAGCGCCGTGCTCGGATCGCCGAGCCAGTTCACGCCCTCCTGCACGAGGCCGAGGGTGTGCAGCACGTAGTTGACCACGCCGGCCGGGTCGAGCAGCAGCCGCCAGATGACGGCGATCACCGCGATCGTGAACAGCCAGGGCAGGATGTAGACGATCCGGAAGATCGCCTTGGTGACCCCGCTCAGCAGCTGCGTGTTGAGCATCAGCGCGAAGCCGAGGCCGAGGACCAGGTGGGCGACGGTGCTCACCGAGATGAAGACGGCGGTGTTCTTCAGCGCGGCCAGGAAGTCCAGGTCGGTGAGCACCTTGGCGTAGTTGGCGAACCCGACGAACACCGGGTTCTCCTGGACGATCACGTTGTCCCGGAACGAGTAACCGACCACCATGACGATGGGGACGATCATCAGGACCACGATCAGCACGATCGTGGGGGACAGGTAGGCGTACGGGATCAGACGCCGGGCCGGATTGGCGCGGGCCCGGCCGGGGGTGGCCCGCTCGGCCGGCGGCGCGCCCTGCGGCGCGGTCACGGGCTCGACGTGCGCGGATGTCATCGCTGTCTCCTTGATCGGGCGCCGCGCCGGTTCACCGGCGCGGCGCCCGGGTGGACTAACCGATCACCGAGGACCAGGACTCCTGCGACTTGGCCAGGGCGTCGTCGACGCTCTGCTTGCCGGTCAGGACGAGCTGGAGCTGCTCGTCGAAGCTGCGCATGAGGTCCTCGGCCTTGGGCAGGCCGACGAACTCGTTGGCCGGGTAGCCCTGCTTGTAGATGTCGAAGGCCGACTTGAACAGCGGGTCGCTGTCGCTGAAGTCGGGCTCGGCGTTCTTGTTGCCGGGGAAGCCGTTGGCGATCGTGCTCAGCTTCGCGTTGGTCTCCTGGCTCATCAGGTAGGAGACGAACTTGAACGCCTCCGCCTTGTGCTTGGTGGAGTTGGAGATGCCGATGCCCCACGACGCGTACGGGATGCCGCGCTTGCCGGTGTAGCCGTCCTCGGCCGGCAGGGCCGCCACCTCGAAGTCGAGGTCCGGCTTGTTCTTCTTGATCAGGTTGATGTGCGCGAGCGAGTCGATCATCATGCCGACCTGGCCGTTGGTGAACTTCTCGACCTTGTCCTGCTCCTTCATGGTGAGGGAGCCGGGGGCGATGACGCCGGCGTCGTTCAGGCTCTTGACGTACTCGATGGTGCTCTTGACCTGGGGGCTGGTCAGGTTCGGCTTGCCGTCGGCCAGCATGCTGCCGCCCGAGGCCCACAGCCAGGACATGACGTCGTTCTGGATGCCGTTGGGTACGGCGGTGTCGAGCGGGAGCGCCCAGCCCTTGACGTTGCCGCCGGTGGCGGTGACCTTCTTCGCCGCGTCCAGGAACTCGCTGCGCGTGGCGGGCACGTCCGCGACGCCGGCCTTGGTCAACAGGTCCTTGTTGACGAAGAGCGGGTAGACGAAGTTGACCACCGGGATCATGTACGTCTTGCCGTCGAGCTGGATCTGGCTGGCGAGCTGGCTGGAGTCGTAGTTCGCGTCCGTCATCAGCTTGGACATGTCGGCGATCGCGCCCTGCTTGGCGAAGTCGTTGACCCAGGCCCCGTCGAGGCCGACCACGTCGGGCAGCGTCTTGGACGCCGCGCCGGTGACGAGCTGCTGCTTGGTGGAGGCGTACGGCGCGCTGAGCAGCTTGATCTTGATGTTCGGGTTCTGCGCCGTGAAGTCGTTGATGATCTTGTCAAAGTCCCCGGCCGGGAGTTCGGCACCCCACCACTGGGCGAACTCCAGGGTGACGGTGCCGTCCGCGGCGGCGTCGCCCGAGTCGCCCGAGCCGCACGCCGCGACGGTGGCGACCGTTGCTGCCACCGTCACCGCCCCTAGCAGTCGCTTCAGCCGGGAAGCGCGAGTCGTCATGGCGGGCTCCTTCTATATCTAGATCTTTCTGTTCTGTGCCGTGTTGGCGGCCACGTTAGCAGCGTGTTACGGATGTAGACAAGAGAAGAACAGCACATAACTGCGGAGTACGGCACGGTGCCGCGCTGCGGAGCCGGCTGCGCGGCCCGATGCTCGCGAAGTATCCGTTTATGTGCAGGTTTAGGCCATCTCTGCGGCGCTGCCCAGCCGGGCCGTTCCCTGCGGCTCTGTGCGGCGACGCGCGAGGCTGGGCCGCATTTGTGGCATACTGCCGCACTGATGGAGGGAGATCAGTGAGCGAGGACAGGGACGAACGGCAGCGCCACCTGCCCGCCGGCCGCAAGGCCCAGCTTGCCGCGTACGTCGCCGACGCCGGCCAGGTCACGGTGGGCGAGCTGGCGGAGCGCTTCGGCGTCTCCATCGACACCGTGCGGCGCGACCTGGACCAGCTCAGCGCCGAGGGCGTCCTCGTGCGCACGTACGGCGGGGCGGTCAGCCTCGCCACGGTCTCCCGCACCGACCGGGCCGTCGACCAGCGGCTCACCTTCCAGGAGCGCGGGAAGGAGAAGATCGCCACGCTGGCCGCGGGGCTGGTCAAGGACGGCTCGACCATCATGATCAACGGCGGGACGACCACGCTCGCGCTCGCCCGCAACCTGCGCCAGCACCGCGACCTCACGGTGGCGACGAACAACCTGCTGGTGCCCGGCGCGCTGCCGCCCACGGCCGTCCGCGACATCTACATCTTCGGCGGCGCGGTGCGCTCGCTCACCCTGGCCACGGTCGGCCCGGTCAGCTTCCGCGCCAACACCGGCGCCGAGCTGGACGTCAGCTGCGACCTCGCGCTGATCGGCGTCGGCGCGGTCTCCGCCGACGCCGGCTACACGACCAGCAACCTCGCCGAGGCCGCCATGATGCAGGAGATGCTCTCCCGCGCGACCCGGGTGGCGATCCTCGCCGACTCGTCCAAGTTCGGCCGCCGGCTGTTCGCCCAGGTGTCGGAGCTGGGTGTCGCCGACTACCTGGTCACCGACCGGATGCCGGCACCCGAGCTGAGGGACGCCCTGGAGGCGAACGAGGTGGAGCTGGTCGTCCCGGCGACCCCGCCGCGACCCCGCGAGGCCAGAGGCTAGGCCCGGTCCGGCCGCGACCGGGCGAGGTCGGCGGCTAGGCCCAGGGCAGCCGCGACCGGTCGGCCCAGTAGCGGGCGGCGGGCACCGCCAGCCCCGCCCACCGGGCGGGGTCGCCGGCGTGCTCCTCCGCCCGCAGGTTCGAGGCCAACTGGTCGCCGGTCGCGGCCCCGGAGAGCACGACGGTCGCCCAGGGCTGGCGCAGCGCCGCCGCGAGCGCGGCGGCGTCGCCGGGCGCGTGCTCGCCCGCGGCGAGCCGGCCGTTGGCCAGCGCCTCCTTCACGATCACCAGGCAGCCGGCCCCGTGCGCCTGCGCGAGCGCCGGACCGGCGCTGGGCTCCAGGAGATTCCAGGTGGCCTGCACGCTGCGGAACAGCGGCCGGCCGTCGACCCGTACGCCCAGCGCCGCCCGGATCGTCTCGGCCTGCGCCGGGCCGCTGGTCGACAGCCCCACCACCGTGCCTTCGGCGGCGAGGTCGGCGAGCCGCCGGTGCAGGTCCGTGTCGGTCAGCGCGGGGCTGTCCGGGGTGACCGAGTGGATCTGGTAGAGGTCGAGGCGGTCGCCGAGCAGCGCCCGCGTCTCGCCGAGCTGCCGGGTGAACGTGGCGACGCCGTGGTCCTTGGTCTCGTGCACCTCGGCGTCGACCCGCCATCCGGCCGTGTAGGTGTAGCCCCACTTGCTGCCGACGACGACGTCGTCCGCGTCCGGCCGGGCGCGCAGCCACTGGGCCAGGAACTCCTCGGCCCGGCCGTAGGAGCGGGCGACGTCGACATAGCGGACGCCCGCCGCGTACGCCCGGTCGAGCAGCTCGTGGGCGCGGGCCCGCATCGCCTCGACGGAGCGCTCGGCCGGCAGATCCGTGGCCCGGCCCAGGTTGATGTAGCCCGGCCGGCCGACGGCCGCCAGCCCCAGCCCGATGCGCGAGGCCCCGGCCAGCCGCTCGACGATGTCCATGATCCCATCTAACACCCCGGCGCGACGTCCACTCCGGTGAGCTGCACGGAGCGGGCCCACAGCCGCGCCGCGAGACCGGCGTCGGTGGCCGCCCCGGTGAGCGTCTCGAACGCCGGGTGGGCGCGGCCCGGGCCGATGTGCCGGCCGGTGGGCGCCGCAGGCTCGGTGGCGGCGTAGAGGATCGGCGTCACGGCGTCGTCGACCGGCCGGCTCAGGAAGAGCTTCAGCACCGTGCCGACCGCGCGGATCAGGGGCGGCGAGTCGCGCTCGAGGTCGGTTTTGGCCACGCCGGGATGGGCGACCAGGCTGCGCACCGGGGAGCCGGCGGCGCGCAGCCGGCGGTCGAGTTCCAGGGCGAAGAGCACGTTGGCGAGCTTGGAGGTGACGTACGCGCCGGCGGGCGAGTAGCGGCGTTCGGCGGCGAGGTCGGCGAGGTCGAGGCGGCCCAGCCGGTAGAGGCCGGAGGCGACGGTGACCACGACCGGGTCGCGCCCCTCGGCCAGGCGGTCCAGGAGCAGGCCGGTGAGCGCGAAGTGTCCCAGGTGGTTGGTCGCGAGCTGGCTCTCCACGCCCTGCGGGCTCAGGCGTCGGGGCACGTTGCCGATGCCGCCGTTGTTGACGAGCGCGTCGACGGCGACCCGCTCGGCGCGCAGGCCGTCGGCGAACCGGCGCGCGGTGTCGAGGTCGAGCAGGTCGAGGTGGCGGACGTCGAGGTCGGCCTTCGGGTGCTCGGCGCGCAGCCGGTCGCGTACGTGATCGCCCTTGCCGGTGTCGCGGACCGCCATGATCACGCGGGCGCCGCGGGCCGCGAGATGGCGGGTGATCGCGACGCCGAGGCCGCTGCTGGCCCCGGTGACGACGATCGTGCGGCCGGTCTGGTCGCGCAGGTCGGTGAGATTCCAGGTGGCGGTGCGAGTCATGGGACCCTCCGGGGTTAAGTGGATTACCTATCCGATTCAAGGCGACCCGAAGCGGATTGTCAATCCGCTTCGGTATGCTGGTCCGGTGACCACGCCACGTCGCGCCGACGCCGCCCGCAACCGCGACCGGGTGCTGACGACCGCCCGCGCCGCGGTGGCCGGGGGCGACCTGTCCCTGCAACACAACGACCTCGCCCGCCGGGCCGGGATCGGGGTCGGCACCGTCTACCGGCACTTCCCGAACCGCCGCGCGCTGCTGGAGGCCCTCGCCGACGACGGCTTCGCCGCGCTGCTCGACGCCGCCCGCGCCGCGAGCCGGCACGACGACCCCGCCGCCGGCGTCGAGATCCTCCTGCGGGCGCTGCTGACGCGACAACTGGCCGACCCGGCGTTCGCCGAGGTGATCGCCACCGAGCCGGAGCAGGACGCCGACGCCGCCACCACCGCCCGCCGCGCCGAGCTCGGCGAGCTGGCCCACGCCGTGCTCGGCAGCGCCCGGCGGGCCGGCGTGCTGCGCACCGACCTCACCGACGACGACCTGCGGCACCTCGTCTGCGGCACGGTCTTCGCCCTGCGCATCGGCGACGCGCCCGACGACCGGGCCGGACGCTACCTGCGGGTCCTGCTCGACGGCCTCCGGCCCGGCGGCGGGCAATCCGGTTGATCGACCCGTCGACCCGGGACATGCTGCGGGCGGGCGGGCGGGCGGAACCAGCCGGGCCGGATCGGAGGGGAAGCGGTGAGTAGCACGCAGGACGGTCACGTCGCGATCGTCACGGGAGCCAACCACGGCATCGGCGCGGCGGTCGCCCGGGCGCTCGCCCGGCAGGGCTGCGCGGTGCTCTGCGCGTACTGGCCGGTGCACGACCCGGGCGACGCCGGCCTGCCCGACGAATACCGCCGGAGCCGGGCCCGCGACGCCGGGGCGGTGGTGTCGGCGATCCACCAGGCGGGCGGCCGGGCGCTCGCCGTCGAGCAGGACCTGCGCGTCCCGGAGGCCGCCGGCCTCCTCTTCGACGCCGCCGAGGAGGCGTTCGGGCCGGTCGACATCCTGATCAACAACGCCACCGGCTGGGTCGCCGACACCTTCGCCCCGGCCCCGACCGACCGGCACGGGCGGGCGCTGCAACCCGTCACCGCGGCCTCCTGGTCGCAGCAGTTCACCGTCGACGCGATGGCGCCGGCGCTGCTGATCGGCGAGTTCGCCCGCCGGCACGCGGCGCGCGGCGCGAGCTGGGGGCGGATCGTCGGGCTGACCTCCGGCGGCAGCGGCGGCTTCCCGCAGGAGGTCTCCTATGGCGCGGCCAAGGCCGCGCAGGAGAACTACACGATGTCGGCGGCGGCGGAGCTGGCCCCGCTCGGGATCACCGCGAACATGGTCCACCCGCCGGTGACCGACACCGGCTGGGTCACCGCCTCCGTCCGGCAGTATGTCGCGGACAGCGGCACCCACCTGGCCAGCCCGGAACAGGTCGCCGAGGTGATCTGCTACCTCGCCTCGGACGCCGCCGCTCTGGTCAGCGGCAACCGCCTCCAGCTGCGCTGATCCCGTAGCGCGGTACGGGTCCCCGCCACGGGAGCATCCGTGAGAGCCTGACGGGCACCCCGCCCGTCTTCCCCCGACCGGAGGCATCCGCCATGCACCCGCACCCCGCCCGTCGTTGGCTCGCCGGGCTCGCCGTGGCCGGCGCGCTCGTCGCGACCTCCGCCGGCACCGCCGCCGCGGCACCGGCCGACGAGGTGGCGCTCTACGCCAACGACGTGACCGTCGCTCCCGGCGGCCCGCAGAAGTGGGTCTCGCTGCGCGCGCTGCCCGACCGGGCCTTCGGCACGTACACGGTGCGGGTGGACCGCAGCGCGGTCGCCGCGTTCGCCGAGGTCGCGGAGGACGACCGGGGCTCCTGCACGACGGCGGGCGACGTCATCACCTGCTCGATCACCGACGACGGCGAGGATTCGAGCCTGGTCAGCCTCGCGGTGAGGGCGCGGGCGGGCGCGGAGCAGGGCCGGCAGGGCACCCTGGCCTTCACGGTGACCGCGCCCGGCGTGGGCACGGCGACCTACGAGTCCACCGTCAGCACCGGCGAGGGGGTCGACCTGGTCGCCGGGCGGCAGCTCTCGCTCGACGGCCGGCCCGGTGCCCGGGTCGACGTCCCGCTGGCGGTGACGAACCGGGGCACGGCCACCGCGCGTGGCGCGGTGCTCTACCTCTCCGGCTCCTACGGGTTCACCCCGGGGAAGCGCTACAGCAACTGCGAGTACGTCGACTTGGCCCTCGACGACAGCAGCTTCGCCTGCACCTTCGACGACGAGCTGGCTCCCGGCGCGACGGTCCGGGTGGACCCGACGTTCGGCGGGACGATCCCGGCCGACGCCTGGGCGCCGAACCTGCACCACAGCTTCGCCGTGTGGTTCACCCCGGCCGACTGGGCGGAGTTCCGGGCCCAGCACGGGCCGGCCGAGCCGTTCGGCCGCAAGGGCGCCGACGCGGCCCTGAAGCTGGTGCCGACCGGCGGTGCGCAGGCCCGCGCGTCCGGTCAGACCGACACCAACCCGGTGGACAACGAGACCCGGGTCACGCTGACCGTCGCCGGTGACCAGCGCGGCGACGCCGCTGCCCAGGGCGCCACGGTCACCGGCGCGGTCAGGGCCACCGTGCCGATGACCGTCGGCTACCGCAACAACGGCCCGGCGCGCGTCGGGCCCAACGGCCAGCGGGGGCTCAACATCGCCACCATCGTGACCCTGCCCGAGGGCGTGACGGCGGTGACGGTCTCGAAGTCCTGCGTGGACCCGGACGAGGACGAGTGGCAGCCCGGCAAGCCCGGCGCGCGGGTCTACGAGTGCTCCGCCCGGGGCACGATCCCGCAGGGAGAGCGGGTGACGTTCGAGTTCGCGCTGCGGATCGACCGGGCCGGCAGCCGGACCGGCACGGTCAAGCTGCACACCTTCGACGGCGACGGCCCGGCCAAGGACCTCGACCCGGCCAACGACACCGCGAAGATCACGGTCGGGCAGGCCGGCGGCACCGGGGGCGGCGACGACGGCTCGCTGCCCATCACCGGCGTTCCCAGCGGCCTGATCGCCGGCCTCGGCGGGCTGCTGGTCGCCGCCGGCGCGGGCGGCTACCTGCTGGCCCGTCGCCGCCGCACCCGCTTCGTCGCCTGACGCGGCCCCTGCCCACGACCTGGGCCAGCGGGGCCGGGCGACCGTGACCCGAACTGGTCAAGATTGACTAGTTTGGATGCATGTGGAAGTCTGCCAGGCAGAGCCGCAGCGGGAGCCACGCGAGCAGCCGCGGGAGTGGGCAACTCCCGACCGTCCGGGTGTCGTCGTCCGACCTCTCCCTGGAGGGCTCCGTGTCCCATCTCGTCCGACCACGTCGCATCCCCCTCGTGGCGTGGCTGCTCGCCGTCGGCGTGGCCGCCGCGCTGCTGCTGACCACCGCGCTGGCCAACCCGGCCGCCGCCCACGGCTCCACCGTCGACCCGGCGTCGCGCAACTACGGCTGCTGGGCCCGCTGGGGCAGCGACTTCCAGAACCCGGCCATGGCCACCGAGGACCCGATGTGCTGGCAGGCATGGCAGTACGACAGCTCGGCCATGTGGAACTGGAACGGCCTGTTCCGTGAGGGCGTTGCCGGCAACCACCAGGCCGCCATCCCGGACGGCCAGTTGTGCAGCGCCGGCCACACCAGCGACGGCAAGTACAACGCGCTCGACGCGCTCGGCGCGTGGAAGACCACCAACGTCTCCAACAGCTTCCGGGTGAAGCTGTGGGACCAGGCCAGCCACGGCGCCGACTACATCCGGGTGTACGTCACCAAGCAGGGCTTCAACGCCCTGACCAAGCCACTGGCCTGGAGTGACCTGGAGCTGGTCGGCCAGATCGGCAACACCCCGGCGGCGCAGTGGCCGACCAAGGAGAGCCAGGGCGTGTCGATCCAGGTCCCGGCGAACGCGCCGGGGCGTACCGGCCGGCACATCGTCTACACGATCTGGCAGGCCAGCCACTCGGACCAGTCCTACTACCTGTGCAGCGACGTGAACTTCGGCGGCACGACCACCCCGCCGACCACCCCGCCGCCGACGACGGCCCCGCCCACCACCCCGCCCGCGACCACTCCGCCGGCCACCACCCCGCCCGCGACCACGCCGCCGGCCTCCGCCGGTTGCTCGGCCGTCTACAAGCCCACCGGGCAGTGGTCCGGCGGCTTCCAGGGCGAGGTCGAGGTGACGGCCGGCAACAGCCCGATCCGGGGCTGGACGGTCACCTGGACGTGGCCCGGCGGGCAGCAGATCGCCTCCTCCTGGAGCGCCACGGTCACCACCAGCGGGTCGACCGTGACCGCCCGCAACGCCAGCTACAACGGCACGCTGGCGGCCGGGGGGAAGGCCAGCTTCGGCTTCACCGGCTCGGGGGCGGCCAGCACGCCGACCCTGAGCTGCGCCGCGACGGCCTGACCGACGGCCGGGCCGCCCCCGACCGGTATCGGGGGCGGCCCGGCCCGGGTGTTCGGGTGGTGACGGGCGTCACCGCCACCGCCGGCCGGACGCCCGGCGGCAGGGGGCGTGGGCAGCCAAGTCGTAACGCCGGGGTGGTTTGATGGGCGGATGGCCCACCCCGTGATCCTCTCGATCGACGACGACCCGGCGGTCTCCCGCGCGGTCGCCCGCGACTTCCGCCGCCGCTACGGCGACCGGTACCGGGTGGTGCGGGCCGGCTCCGGCCCGGAGGCCCTCGACACGCTGCGCGAGATCAAGCTGCGCGGCGAGCAGGTGGCGGTGCTGGTCGCCGACTATCGGATGCCCGAGATGAACGGCATCGAGTTCCTCGAGGCCGCGATGGACCTCTTCCCCGCCGCGCGCCGGGTGCTGCTCACCGCGTACGCGGACACGGGCGCGGCCATCGACGCGATCAACCTCGTCGACCTCGACCACTACCTGCTCAAGCCGTGGCACCCGCCGGAGGAGAAGCTCTACCCGGTCGTCGACGCGCTGCTGGAGGCGTGGTCGGCCAGCCCGGAGGCCGCCACCACCGAGATCAGGGTGGTCGGGCACCGCTGGTCCGCCCCGTCCTTCGCGGTGCGTGACTTCCTGGCCCGCAACCTGGTGCCGTACCGCTGGCTGCTGGCCGACGAGCCCGAGGGCGGGCGGCTGCTGACGGCGGCCGGGGTGAGCGCCGCCGACGTGCCGCTGGTCGTCACCGCCGACGGCAAGGCCCTAATGGCGCCCACGGAAACGGAGCTGGCCGGCCTCGTCGGCCTCAACGTCGTCCCGGCGGCGGACTTCTACGACCTGGTCGTCGTCGGTGGCGGGCCGGCCGGGCTCGGCGCGGCCGTGTACGGGGCGTCGGAGGGGCTGCGCACGGTCCTGGTGGAGCGGCGGGCCACCGGCGGGCAGGCCGGGCAGAGCAGCCGGATCGAGAACTACCTGGGCTTCCCCGACGGCGTGTCCGGGGCGCAGCTCACCGACCGGGCCCGCCGGCAGGCGCTGAAGTTCGGCGCGGAGCTGCTCAGCGCCCGGGAGGTCGTCGGCCTGGCGGAGGGCGGCTCGGCGCGGCTGCTGCGCTTCGACGACGGCTCCACCCTCGCGGCGCACGCGGTGGTGCTGGCAACCGGCGTGTCGTACCGGATGCTCGACGCCCCCGGCCTGGCCGAACTCACCGGCCGGGGGGTCTTCTACGGCTCGGCCGCCACCGAGGCCCCGAGCTGCGTGGACCAGGACGTCTACATCGTCGGCGGGGCGAACTCGGCGGGGCAGGCGGCCGTCTACTTCTCCCGCTACGCCGCCCGGGTGCACGTGCTGATCCGGGGCGGGGACCTCACGGCGTCGATGTCGAGCTACCTGATCGACCAGCTCGACCGCATCGACCGGATCGCCGTGCACCCGCACACGGAGGTGGTGGCCGGCGCGGGGGAGGAGCACCTGCAACGGCTGACCCTGCGCGACACCCGCACCGGCGAGCGGCGCGACGTCGACGCGTCGTGGCTGTTCGTGTTCATCGGCGCGGAGCCGCGTACCGAATGGTTGGAGGGGGTCGTGGTCCGCGACGAGCGGGGCTACGTCGTCACCGGGCCGGACCTGGTGGCCGGGGGACGCCGGCCGCCCGGCTGGTCGCTGCCCCGCGACCCCTACCACCTGGAGTCCAGCCTGCCGGGCGTGTTCGCGGCCGGCGACGTGCGCGCGGCGTCGGTCAAGCGGGTCGCCTCCGCCGTCGGCGAGGGCGCGATGGCCGTGTCGCTGGTGCACCGCTACCTGGAGGCGCAGTGAGCGGCCTGACCCCCGCCGAGGTGCGGACCCTGTTCCTGTTCGAGTCGCTCGACGACGAGCAGGTCGCCTGGCTGGCCGAGCACGGCCGGGTCGAGCAGCGCGCGGCCGGGGAGGCCGTCTACGCCGAGGGCGAGCCGGCGAGCTGCTTCTTCGTGCTGCTCACCGGTGAGGTGCGGCTGTGCCGGACGATCCACGGCGCGGAGGTGGAGATCCTCCGCACGGCGCAGCGCGGGGTGTACGGCGGGGCCACCCAGGCATACCTGGACGACCAGCAGATCTACCGCAACGGGATGCAGGCGGTCACCGACGCGGAGTTCTTCGTGCTGCCCGCCGAGACGTTCGCCCACGCGGTGCGGTCCTGGTTCCCGATGGCGATGCACCTGCTTGAGGGGCTGTTCATCGGGATGCGGGACACCCAGACGGTCGTCGGGGAGCGGGAACGCCTGGTGGCCCTGGGTGCCCTGTCGGCGGGCCTGACCCACGAGTTGAACAACCCGGCGAGCGCGGCCGTGCGGGCCGCGTCCGCGCTGCGGGACCGGGTCGCCGGGATGCGGCACAAGCTGGCGATGATCGCCGACGGCCGGGTCGAGGGGCGGCGGCTGCACGCGCTCGTGGCGTTGCAGGAGGAGGCGGTCGAGCGGGCCGCGAAGGCGTGCGCGCTGTCGCCCCTGGCCACCAGCGACGCCGAGGACGAGCTGACCGACTGGCTGGACGACCAGGGGGTCGCCGCCGGCTGGGAGCTGGCCCCGACGCTGGTCGCCGGCGGGCTGGACGTCGACTGGCTGGACCGGGTCCGCGCGGAGCTCGGGGCCGACGACCTGGAGCCGGCGGTACGGTGGCTGACCTACACCGTGGACACCGAGCTGCTCCTGCGGGAGATCGCCGACGCGGCCACCCGCGTCTCCAAGCTCGTCGGCGCGGCCAAACAGTATTCCCAGCTCGACCGGGCCCCCTACCAGGTGGTGGACGTGCACGAGCTGCTCGACGCGACGCTGGTGATGTTCAAGGGCAAGCTCCCGCCCGGGATCCGCCTGGTCCGCGAGTACGCCCCGGCGCTGCCCCCGATCCCCGCGTACGCGGCCGAGCTGAACCAGGTGTGGACCAACCTGATCGACAACGCGCTCGCCGCGATGGGCGACGAGGGCACGCTGACCGTCCGCACCGGCCGGGTCGACGACCAGCTGACCGTCGAGGTGGCCGACACCGGCCCCGGCATCCCGGCGGCGGTGCGTCCGCGCATCTTCGAGCCGTTCTTCACCACGAAACCGGTCGGCGAGGGGACGGGGCTGGGGCTGGACATCTCGTACCGGATCGTGGTCAACAAGCACCACGGGGACATCCGGGTGACGAGCGAGCCCGGCCGGACGGTGTTCCGCGTGCTGCTGCCGATCACGCCCGCCCCCGGCGTGGCCCCGGAGGCCGCCCCGCAGGCGTGACGCGGCCGGGCCGGGCAGGGGCTGCGGCTGCGGGGTCGGCGCGCTTCGGCGGCCTGCCGGCCAACGCGGCGCGATGCGACTCTCCGCTCGCCGGGCGCTGGCACTCTTCCCGCTCCCTTTGCTCTGCACCCGCATGCGCAACGCTCTACCCAGCGTGATCGACCATCGGTCGCCGCCTCGTTCGCGTGCTCGCTCGCGTGCAGCTCAGCCGGGGTGCTGCGTGCGTGGGTGCAGAGCAAAGGGAATGTGAGATGTCGTGCGGGGGCGGAGGAGAGTCACCCAGAGTCAGGTTGCCGGAGCGCCCCGGGCGGACGCGCGGTCATCGCGGAACGTGTGCGACGGCGGCGCGTGCGTCACCAGGGCTTGCCGATGCGGCCACCTGTTGCGCCGTCAACCGCTGCGCGAACAGCCGGGCGTGGTCCGGGGCGACGGGGGCGGCCACCCGCGCCGGCGTCAGGGCCGGCCCCACCACGGCCGTCGCGCTCAGGGCGGTCGTGCGGTGGGCGGTCATCCGCTCCGCCGCGACCCGCAGGGCCAGCGGCCGGCCGCCGCAGCGCCGCACCAGGTCGTAGGCGGACTCGGGGTCGGCGTCGACCCGGTCGCCGATCAGCCCGCGTAGCAGCTCGACGCCGGCCTCGGCGCTCAGCGGACCCAGCTCCAGCCGTCGCGCGCCATGCCGCACGACCAGCTCGGCCAGGCCGTCCCGGCTGGTCACCAGGACCAGGCAGCCGGGCGAGCCCGGCAGCAGGGGGCGCACCTGCCCGACGGTGCTGGCGTTGTCGAGCAGCACCAGCATCCGGCGGCCGGACATCCGGGTGCGGTAGCGGGCGGCCAGGGCGGCCGGGGTCACGGGCAGGTCGGCGGTGGCGACGCCGAGGGCGTTGAGGAAGGCCGTGAGCACCTCGACCGGCGTCGGCGGCTGCGCGGGGTTGTCGCCGCGCAGGTCGGCGTAGAGCTGGCCGTCGGGGAAGCGGTCGGCGGCCCGGTGCGCCCAGTGCACGGCCAGCCCGCTCTTGCCGATCCCGGTGGAGCCGGTGAGCAGCACGGTCATCATCGCCGCCCGGGTCGCGCCCTCGACGAGCAGGCCGTCGAGCGCGGCGCGGACCGGGCCGCGCCCGGTGAACGGCAGCACGTCCGGCGGCAGCTCGCGGGGCACGGGGGTGGCGTCGGGGGGCGTCCATGGCCGGGGATGCGGCGGGGGGCCGGCCGGGCCGTCGTCGTGCGACTGGCAGCGGTTGGCCCGACGCCACAACGTGGCGAACTCCTCGATGTCGCCGCCGAGCACCCGGACGATCTCGCCCACCACCTCCCACCGGGCCAGGCGGGGGCGGACGAAGGCTGCGTGGATCGACGTCGGGTTGATGCCCCGGGGCCGCCGCTCGGCGCGGGTGAGCTGTTGCAGCCGGCGCACGCTGGGCTGGCCGGCGGCGAGGTGCAGGGCGTGTAGTCGGTCGTAGAAGTCGGCGAGGGGACCTGCTGGCACGAGAGGGCGGGTGAGCCGGCCCATTGGCGTTCTCCCCACATCTTGGCGCTGGCCCGGAAACGTCCGGAGCTTCACCACTGTCCGATGTCGAAACCATGCGGTCAGTCAGGTCGCGGACACACTGTCAGCGACAGAGTTGACGGCCCCGGGTGCTTCCGCCGCCGTTTCCCGGCACCGCATGCTGTGCCGAGCGCTTAGACAAGCGCCAATGTGTTTTTGTGGGAGGAGCACGAATGCACTTTCCGGACATCCGGCGGGTGGCCACGGTCACCGCGTCCGCCGCGCTCGTCGCCGCGACGGTGTTGGTGGGCACCGGGCCCGCGCAGGCAGCCCCCGCCGGCGGAGCGTCGGCCACCACGGTGGCGGCGACCACCTCCACCACTGCGGCCCGCAGCGGGCTGACCCCCGCCCAGCAGGCGGGCGAGTACTGGACCAAGGAGCGGATGCGCACCGCGATCTCGGCGGACGTGCTGGTCAAGAAGGCCGGGGCCAAGGCCGGCAAGGGCCTGAAGCCGACCGGGGCGGCCCGCTCCGTGCCGCCGGCCGCGCCCACCGTGACGGCCGCCAGCGTCGGGTCGCAGGCCGACGGGGACATCAGCGCCTACGTCGCCGCCTCCGCCACCGTCGGCAAGGTCTTCTTCTACAACCCGGCGGACGGGAAGAACTACGTCTGCTCGGCCGGTGCCGTGAACAGCACCTCCAAGCTGCTCGTCATGAGCGCCGGGCACTGCGTGCACGGCGGCCGGGGCGGCCAGTGGATGCAGAACTGGATCTTCGTGCCGCTCTACAACTACGGTGCCGAGCCGTACGGCCGGTGGTCGGCCAAGTACCTGACCGCGTTCAACGCCTGGATCAACGACAGCAACCTCGACCGGGACGTCTCGTACATCACCGTGTACCCGAACGCGTCCGGCCAGCGGCTGGTCGACCGGGTCGGCGGCAACGGGCTGTCGGTCAACTACAGCTACACCGAGGCCGTGACCATCCTCGCCTACCCGGCGGCGCCGCCGTACGACGGCGGGTGGCAGCAGTACTGCCAGGGCACGACGTACCGGCCCGGCAGCGAGAACAAGATCGCCCTCAACTGCGGCTTCACGGGCGGTTCCAGCGGTTCGGTCTGGCTACGCCTCTACAACGACGTGTACGGCTACGTCAACGGAATCATGAGCACGCTGAACAGCGCCGGGGTGAACAAGAGCTCGTACTTCGACACCGCGGTCATGGACGCCTACAACTCGGTCGCGGCCCGCGTCTGAGTCATCCGATCGGGTGATGCCGCCCCCGGCCATGGATCCAACGGATCCGGTCGGGGGCGGCGCGCGTCCAAGCGGTGTAGGTCGACCGGTCGCCAGGGACCGGCTTTCGGTCCCGTGTCGCCGACCGGGCCGGCGGAGAGGAGCGCGGGATGAGGCAGGGGTGGGGTGCGGCGGTGGCGGTGGCCGTCGCCGTGGTCGTGGTCGCCGTCGTGGTGGCCGGGGTGGCGGCCCGCCGGTCCGGGCCGGGGGAGCGGCCGGCGACGCCGACGTCCGTGGGGGACAGCGGCGTGTCGAGCAGCCGGGCGGCGTCCCCGGACGCCTCGTACTGGGACCCGGCCCGGATGGGCAGCGCGGAGCCGGCCCCGATGCCCACGGAGTGACCCGGGCTGCTGCGGAGCGTGATGGAAGGGCCCGGCCGCCAGGCAGACCGGGGCGTGCCGGTAGGCGGGATTCCCAGCGCTGGGGGGCGGTCACCGCCTGAATCCGCCGTCGGCTGTCCGATCACGGTCAGCTAACCGGAGGTATCGACGATTACCATCAGTGGTGCAACTGGTCACCGGCCGGTTCACCGGCCGTCGCCCTCCGGGGAGGTGCGCGATGCCGGCGACGTCCGCCCCTGGCCCCACGCCGACCCTCCCCCGGGCCAGGCTGATCACCTCCCTGGACACCCGGCCCCAGTCCCTCGCCCTGGTCGTCGCGCCCGCAGGGGCCGGCAAGACCACCCTGCTCGCCCAGTACGCGGCCACCGTGGCCGGCCCGGTGGGCTGGCTGCGTACGCTGCCGTCGGACGCCGACCCTACGCGGGCGTTGCACCGGATGGACGCGACGCTGCCCGACGGCGCCCGCCTGCTGGTCGTCGACGACCTGCACGTCGTCGAGGGCACACCGGGGGAGTCCGTGCTGCTCGACCGGGCCCTCGCCCTCGCCCGCGAGGGCATCCGGGTGGTGGTCGGCACCCGGCGCACCCCGCCGCTGGTGCTCGCCCAGCACGAGTTCTCCGACAGCGTCGTCGTCGACGCCGAGCAGCTACGCTTCCGCACCTGGGAGGTCGAACGCCTCCTGCGCGACGTCTACCACGAACCGCTGCCCGCCGACGACGTGGCGGCCCTGGCCCGGCGCGTCGGCGGCTGGGCGGCCGGCCTGAAGCTCTACCACCTCTCCACGCGGGGGCAACCGCTGCCGGAGCGCCGCCGGGCCGTCGCCGCGCTGGGCGTGCGCTCGGCGCTGTCCCGGGACTACCTCACCCGCACGGTGCTGGCCGAACTCGCCCCCGAGCTGCGCCGGTTCCTCGTGCGCACCTGCGTGTTCGAGGTGCTCACCGCCGAACGCTGCGACCGCCTGCTCGGCAGCGACGACAGCCAGGCAGCGCTGGAGGAGCTGGAGCGCCGGCAGGCGTTCACCGTCTCCCACGACGGCGGGCGCACCTTCGCGTACCACGAGGTGTTGCGCGCCCACCTCGTCGCCGCGCTCGCCGAGGAACTCGGGGAACACGCGGCCCGAGGCTGGCATGCCCGCGCCGGTCGACTGCTCGCCGCCGAGGGCGCCGCACTGGACGCGGCCCGCTGCTTCGCCCGCGCCCAGCAGTGGCCCGACGTGCACCGGCTGCTCGCCGCCGCCGGCAGCGACGTCGCCGTGCGCGGCCTCGACCCCTGGGCCGACCTGCTGCCCGCCTGGTTCATCGCCGAGGATCCCTGGCTCGTGCTCGCCGACGCCCAACACCGCATCAACGAGGGGCAACTCGCGTCGGCCGTGCCGCTGCTCCGTCGGGCCGAGGAGATGTTCGACGGCGAACCGGCCCGCGCCCGCTGCCGGCTGCTGCGCGCCACCGTGACGGCCTGGCTGCCCGACGGCCCGCACTGGCGCGGGCACTGGTCCGGCTGGCTGCGGGCCGCCACCCGCCGGCACCCGATGGTGGTCGTCGGCGAGGCCGAACGGCTGACCGGCACCGCACACACCCTGGTCCGGGCCGGCGCCCTGCTGCTGGCCGGGCACACCGGGGAGGCGGCGCGCGTCCTGGACCGGGCCGCCCCCACCGACACCGCGCCCGCCGACGCCGCCCTACCCGGGCCCGCCTGCCGGCTGCTGCGCGCCGCCGTCGCCCTTGCCGGCGGGGCGCCGGACGCCGCCGCCGCGGTGACCGCCGCCGCGCTGGACGCCGACCGGGCCGGCCTGCCCTGGCTGGCCCGGCTCGCCCGCGCCGTCCCCGCGCTCGGCGGCGCCGAGGCCGACCTGAAGGAGGCCGCCGCCGTCGTCGAGGAGTGCGACCGGCTCGGCGACCGCTGGGGCGCCCTGCTCGCGGCCGGCTGCGCCGCCCTGGCCCGCTCCCTGCGCGGCGGCCCCGACGTGGAGGAGGCCGGTCGGTTGCTCGACCGATCCCGGCAGCTCGACGCCGGTGTCCTCGCCGCCTGGGCGCAGGCCCTGCTCGCGCTGGCCGCCGCGCGCGCCCGGCTGCCCGACGCCGAGGTCGAGGTGCGCCGGGCGGAGGGCACCGCCCGCGCCGCAGGGGTCCCCGGGGCGCGGGTGCTCGCCCTCGCCGCCGGCGTACCCGGCGGCCCCGGCCGACCCGCGGGACTGTCCGCCGTGCGCGCCGCCGCCGAGCAGGTCGGGCTGCCCCGGGCGGCGATGGCCGCCTGGCTCGACCCCGGCCCCGCCGGGGAGCCCGGCCGGCACCGGCCGGCACCGGCCACGCCGGACAGCGCGCCGCTGACCGTACGCTGCTTCGGCGGCTTCCGGATCTGCCTGCACGGGGAGCCGCTCAACTGGTCGCCGCTGCGGCCCCGGGCCCGGGCGGTGGCCCGGATGCTCGCCATGCACGTCGGACGGGCCGTGCACCGCGACCGGCTCCTCGACGCCCTCTGGCCCGACACCGACCCGGCCACCGCGACCCGCACCCTGCACGTCGCCCTGTCCAGCCTCCGCCGCTTCCTCGACACCCACCTGCCCGGCGAGGACGGGGAGAGCCTGCTCTACCGCGACGGCGACGCCTACCTGCTGGCGCTGCCCACGGGTAGCTGGTGCGACGTCACCGAGTTCCGGCTCGCGCTGCACCGGGCCACCCGGCTCGGGGTCGCCCGCGACCCGCGCGCGCTCGACGACCTGCGGGTGGCGGTGGCCGCGTACACCGGGGAGCTGCTGCCGGAGGACGGCCCGGCGGAATGGGTCGTGGTCGAGCGGGAGACGCTGCGCCGGCAGGCGGCCGACGCGGCGGCCCAACTCGCCGAGGCGGCGCTGCGGGGGGCCGACACCGCCGAGCGGGCGGTGGCGATGGCCGCCCGCTGCGTCGAGATCGACCCGTGTCACGACGCCGGCTGGCGGCTGCTCATCGCGGCGCACGGCGACGCGGGCAACGCCGCCGCCGCCGAACACGCCCGCCGACGGTACGCCGACGTGCTCGCCTCCCTCGGCCTCGACCCGTCGCTCGCCGCCGCCCCGGGGCCCGCCCCCGTCAACGTCGACCGAAGAATTCCGCCTCCGCGATCGCCACGGACGGCACCAGCCCGGCCCCGTACGTCGAGCGGACCACCAGCCTGACCCGCACCACGTTCGCCGCCTCCACGTCGAAGTGCTGCTCACCGGGCTCGTCGCGTAGCTCGATCCCGGTCTCCCGCCGCGCGCCGTCGGCGTCGACGGTGACCACGGTGAGTTCGCGGGGCCGCCCGGACGCGAGGAACGCCTGCCGCCGGGGGCCGACACCCGGGGTGACGATGACGGTGAGCAGCCGGACGGGCTCGGCGAACCGGCTCTCCACCCAGGCGCCGACGGCCGGGCCGTCCGGGGCCCAGTACTGGTTGCTCGCCCCGTCGGTGAGCCGTTCCGCGCCGGCGCCGGTCCGCTCCGACGAGGCGGTCACCGTCGTCGGCACCAGCGACGTCGGGTCCTGGGTACGGTCGCGTACCGCCTCCACGGCACGCCGGGCCAGGGGCGGCCCGGCGACCGCCAGGACCCCGACAAGGCAGAGCCCGACCACGATCAGCAGCAGCCGGCGGGCCGCGGACAGGCCCCGTCGGTCCGGTCGCGCCCGCCGGCGGGGCGTCCGGCCGCGCAGCCGGTCCCACCGCCGCTCCCACCGGTCCCGCAGCCGCTCCCACCAGGTGCGTTCCGGCTCGGGTGCCGCCGGGGCGTCCAAGAGCCGGCCGCAGGCGACGCAGAGCCGGCGGCCCGGCCGGTTGGCCGCGCCGCAGCCGGGGCAGACCCGATCGGGTTCCGGCGGTGGCAGCACCGGGTCGACCGGCTCCACCGGGCCGGGTCCCGGCCCCGGCCGATCCACGACCACGGGCGGCGGCCCGGGCTGCACCGGCGCGGGCCCCTGCTCGTCGGCGCGGGACGGCCGGTCGGCGACGCGACGTGGGCCGTCGTCGGGGCCGCGGTCCTCGCCGGGGCCACGGTCCTCGCTGGGGCCGCGGTCCTCGCCGGGGTCACGGTCCTCGCCGGGGTCGCGGTCGTCGTCGGGGCCGGCGGCTGACCGCCGGTCCTCGTCGACCTCGGGGCGGCGGGTGGGACCTGGTGGCGGGGGGCCCGGGGCGCGCGGCGGCGTGTCCTCGTCCCACAGGCACTGGTGGCAGTTGGCGCAGAACTCCCGGTCGCCGGCGTTGGCCGCCCCGCAGTTCCCGCAGATGATCACGGCTGCACCTCCAGCGTCACCCGGACGTGGACCGGCACGGCGGACGCCAGGACCTCCCGCGCCAGCGCCTCGTCGACGGCCCCCGTGATCCGGACCCGGACCTCCGGGACACCCCCGGGCGGCGGCCCCTGCGTCGGCGTCGCCGAGCAGGTCACCCCGCCGCTGTCGGTGACCTCCACCCGCGCCCCGGTCGCCACCCGCAGCGCCAGCTCGATGCCCCGGGCCGTCCCGCGCCACCGGTGCACCTCGACGGCGTGCCGGATCACCTCCCGACGCGCGCCGGACACCCGATCCGCGCCCGGCCCGTGGCCCGGGTCGGATCCGTGGCCCGGGTCCGGTTCGTGGCCCGGGTCCGGTTCCCCGTAGGCGTCCGCCGGGGCCGCCACCCAGCCGGCGAGCCAGTCCACGAAATCCGCCGGGGCCAGGTCCAGGTCGAAGTACGCGTCCAGACAGTCGAGCGTCAGCAGCACCGGCGCCAGCACCTCGTCCAGCCCGGCGGTGAACCGCTGCGCGAAGTCGTCCTCCAGGTAGACCGCGGGCAGTTCCCGCCCGATCGGGTGGGGGCTCACCAGCCCCGGCACCGCACCCCGCATGATCCCTCCCGACCTCGACGTCCCGCCTATCCGGTGATCCGCACCTGGTGGCCGTACGAGAAAGCGAGGGCGCTGGCGGGCAGCTCGATGCGCTGCACGGCCTCGCCGCGTTCCCCGGTCCGCGGGTCCGCCCCGTACAGCCGGACCTCCTCGACCAGGTCCACCCCATCGACCCGCTGGAGCACGGCGTGCAGCTCACCCGACTGCACCGGCCGGCCGAACGGCCACCCCGTGCCCTCCGGCCCGCCCCGCACCGGATCCAGGTAGTCGTACAGGGCCCGCAGCGCGCGGCGACGCAGCCCCGCGCCCGACGAGCCGGCCCGGGGCCGGGCACGCACCCGCGCGGACACCGTCACCCCCTGGTAGAACGGCGGCTCCACCAGCACCGTCACCCCCACGCAGCGGCGCGCGTCCAGGAACTGCCTGATCCGCTCCTGAACCTCGTCGCGGAGCCGCAGCGCGGCGAACCGGGCCGCGTCGTCGTCGGCGTCGCCGTGCTCGCCCAGCGCCGGCACCACCAGCACCCGCACCGCCGCCGAGCCGTCGCCCGCCGACACGCACCTGACCCGCAGCACCTCCGGCGCGGCCTCGCGGGCCAACTGCTCGTAGTCCTCGGCCGTGACCGCCCGGTCCCGGGTACGCAGCGACAGCGGCCCCCGCACCGACGTCTCCTCCAGCGACTCGCCGTCGACGCCGCCGGTGGCCGCCGACCGGTTCGTCACCGTGGACACGAACGGCACCGGGTCCCGCAGCACGCTCAGCGTGCGGGCGGCCACGTTGCCCTGCCGCCCCCCGCCCGTGCGGTACGCCGGGATCCGCACCACGGCGCCCTTCGCCGGTATCGCCCCGTGCCGGCGGATCGTGCCGTCGGCCTGCCGGACGGCGGGACCGAAGCTGATCTCCCCGCTGGCCCGGTCGACGCACACGTGCCGGTCGTCCGGCCCCGAGTCGGCGAAGCTCGCCACCTCCCGCCACGCCTGCCACCCGTCGGCACCGCCCACCTCGATCTCGATCGTCCCGTCGGCGGCCACCACGGGGGGCCGCTGCACGGTGAACCGCTGCCCCGGCACCCCCTCGGCCGTGCCCAGGGTCTCTCCGGCGATCAGCTCGGCGTGGCAGGCGTCGACCGTGCCGCCGATGGTGACCGCCTCCGCCCGGCCCAGCCTCGGCGGCGCGTGGAAGAACGCCTGCCCCGCCTCGGGCTCGCGCAGCCGGCAGCGCAGCCAGCCGGCCCGGTGCGTGGCCATCACCAGCTCGGCGTGCCCCGCCGGGACGTGCAGCACCACCTCGCCGGCCCGGTTCAGCGCGCCCGTGGTGTCCCGCTCGACCGGGCACTCCGCCCAGCCGGCGTCGGTCCACGCCTCCCAGACCAGCGGCGGGTTCGTCGGGTCCACGCCGCGCCCGGCCACCACCCAGTCCATGTCGAGCAGCACCGCGCAGCCCGGCACCGCCCTGTCCAGGCCGAACAGGACGGCGTCGCCGGCCGCCGGCGGGTCCGCGAACGCGGGGACCCGGTCCGCGCCGCCCAGGTCCCCCGTCCGGTCCGTCGGCCGCCCGCCCGCCGGCACCGTCAGCACCCGCGCCAGCCGGCACGGCGGCACGGTCAGCTCGTGCAGCGTCTCGAACGTCACCGGCTCCACGTTCTCCGCGCGGACGGTGGCCACGTGCGTGCCGGCCGGCACGACGACCGGCGCGTCCCGGGGCGCGGAGAGCCAGAACGTCACGTCCGTCGACGCCACCGCCGGCGGGAACGGGGTGACGCCGAGCAGGTCGAGGAACTTCACGTAGTGCCGCTCCGGCACCCGGTTGAGCCGGTAGAGCAACTGGTCGACCAGGTACGCGAAGGTCTCGATCAGGGTCACCCCCGGATCGGAGACGTTGTGGTCGGTCCACTCCGGGCAGCGCCGCTGCACGAGGCGCTTCGCGTCGTCCACCAGGTCCTGGAAGCGGCGGTCGTCGAGGTGCGGGGCGGGCAGGGCCATCACTGGGCTCCCGGGTCGTGCGCGGGAATGACGTAGAATGGGAACACCAGGTTGCGCGGGTCGTTGTCCTGGCGCAGCCGGTACCGGATGTCGATGTACAGGGTGCCCTCGTCGGCGTCGGTGAAGTCGACCAGCACGTCGTCCAGCTCGATGCGCGGCTCCCACCGCTCCAGCGCCAGCCGCACCTGGTACGCGACCTGCCCGGCCGTCGACGGGTCGGCCGGCGCGAAGACCAACTCGTGGATGGCGCACCCGAACTCGGGGCGGCCCGGCCGCTCGCCCGGCGACGTGCCGAGGATCAGCCGGATGCTCTCCACGATCTCCCGGTCCCCCCGCACCAGCGCGATCCCGCCCGTCGGGCTGGTACGCAGCGGAAACGCCCACCCCGCGCCGACGAAGTCCGTGGCCACCGCCCTCACCCGCCGATCAGCACGGTCGGGCAGCCGGCGAGGATCGGCGCGCCACAGCCGGCGAGGTCACCGACGCGGGCGGCGGGCCGGCCGCCGACGAGCACCGTCGGACAACCCGGTGGCAGCAGCGGCGACGGCGGATGCGGCGGCGTGCCCGGGAACGAACAGGCGTGCGTCGTGCCCACCGTGGCGGCGGGCTGCCCGCCGATGAGCACGGTCGGCACCCCGGGGCCGCCGACCGTCCCCGGATGGCCGGTGGGGTCACCCACGCGAGCGGCTGGTGGCACAGCCCTCTCCCTTCCCACTGTCGTTCGTCAGTTGATCCGCACGACGCCGCCGCGGACCGTCACCTGCGCCTGGCCCTCGATCCCGACGTCGCCCTTCGCGGTGACCGTGACCCGCTGCCCGGCCAGCTCCAGCGCGCCCGACCCGGCGTCGAACGCGATGCCGTCCTTCGCCCGCACCGTCACCTTGCCGTCGCTGACGATCTCGACCTGCCGGCCGGTGCGGTCCAGCCGCAGCGTGAACCGGCGGTCCCCGGTGGCCAGCAGGATCCCGTCCGGGCCGCCGCCGGCCTCCAGCAGCTCCAGCCGGTGCCCGGTGCGGGAGACCAGGGCCCGTGCGGCGATCCGGCCGCTGCTGCCGTCCACCGCGTCGGTGTCCAGCTTCGGCGGCGCGTCGACGCCGTTGTGCAGCCCGCCCAGGACGTACGCGGCGTCGAGGTTGCCGCCGGTGAACCCCACCAGCACCTCGTCGCCCACCTCCGGCAGCAGCACCGCCCCCCGGCCCGCGCCCGCCCCCGGCTGCACCACCCGCGCCCAGCCGGTCGTGAACGTCCCGTCCAGCCAGGGCAGGGTCAGCCGCACCCGGCCCAGCTTCTTCGGGTCCTTCACGTCGCTCACCACCGCCGGCACGAGCCCGTCGCCGGCCCGGCCCGCCGCCGAGCCCGCCGATCCCGTCGCGCCGGCCGTCAGCCCGTACAGGGAACGGTCGGAGCGGCCCGAGACGGTGAACGCCGTGGTGTAGCCGGCCTGCTCGCTGAACACGTGCCGCGTGCTGGTCAGCACGTACCGGCCCTGGAACGGCTCGCCGACGTTCGCCAGGGCCACCGCCGTGCCCGCCCGCAGCCGGGCGTTGCCCTTCGCCACCCCCTCGATCTCCGCGCAGCCGCCGCCGAGATCACCCGCGAGCGCCCCGGCCACCGCCCGCACCGCCGCGTCCGAGCCGAGCGTGGGATCCGCCACCAGGTACGGCGGGCTGGCCACCTTCCTGCCCAGCGCCGCCGGGTCCGCGCCGATGCCCTCCGCGCCCGGCACCGTCGGCGTCGCCGTGGCGTCGACCGCCCGCTTCGTCGCCACGTCCCAGCCCCGGGCCGCCACCTGCGGCACCTGCGCCGTGGCCGTGACCCCCGCCCGCAGCGCGATCAGGTTCCCGTTGACCTCCAGCACCAGCGGGTCCTGGGTGGCCTTCGCCGACGGGTCCGGCGCGCCGGCCGGCGGCTCGGGCATCCGCAGGTGCAGCGCCCCGTCGGCCACCATCACCTGCGCGCCGACCAGCCCCGCGAGCCGGTGCAGGAACACCCAGTCGCTGACGTTGTCCTGGCTGAGCTGCGCCTCCGGCTCCCCGCCGAACCCCGTCACCGCGTCGATCCGCCCCACCTTCAGGCCGGCCCGCTGCGCCACCTTCCGCACGATGTCCGGCACGCTCATCCCCGGGTACGCGGCCACCCGCCGCCCCCGCAGCAGCCGGTGCGCCAGGTCCAGGCCCCGTACCTCGGTGAACGTGCCGGTGGCGTCCAGCTCGCACTCCACGGCGGTGACCTCGCCGGTGAGCAGCGGGGCGGGGCCGCCCGGGTCGGACGTCTGCACCGTCAACCTCACCGGCGCGCCGATCGTGAAGCCGCCCTTGGCCAGCACCGTCCGACCCGGGTCCCGGTAGCGCAGCACGAACCGGTCGGGCAGGTTGCGGCTGTCGTCGACCGCCGCGTACGTCAGCAGCGCGGCGACGTCCGCCGGCAGCGGGCTGCCGCCCACCTCCACCAGGAGCGCGTTGGCGAACTGTTCATTGGCCACGGACGCCGCCCTGCGTCAGCTCGTCGAGGGCGGGCACCAGCAGGACGGTGCCCGGGCGCAGCCGCATCGGGTCGTCGATGTCGTTGGCCTCGGCGATCTCCCGCCACAGCCCCGACCGCCCGTACGCGTGCTGCGCCACCGAGTGCAGCGTGTCCCCGGCGACCACCACGTGGACGTCGCGCGCCTCCCGGGACCCCGACGTCGGGTTCTGCCCGGGCTGCTCGCCGGAGATCTCCTCCAGCGTCACCGTGCACAGCGCCCGCACCGGCGTGCCACCCGGGGTGAACAGCGTGTACTTCGCGTTGACGCTGGCCACGAACGCCGGGAAGCCGACCATCCCGCCCCAGTGGAACACCACCCACGGCGGGGAGCCCTTCTTCTGCTGCCGGCTCGCGTCGGTCGGCACGCAGCACGCGAACAGCTCCTCCACCCGCTTCACCACCGAGCTGTCCATCGTCGCGGTCGCGTCGAAGAACATCTCCAGCGTCAGCTTCGCCGGATCCGAGCCGGTGAACTCCGGCACGCCGGACTTCTTCGCGTTGCGCTGCGCGTCCCGCTTCCACTTCGCGGTCTTCGTCAGCGCCAGCTCCTTCGGGTTGAACTGGAACGGGATCTGGCCCAGCTTCGCCCCCGGCGCGGCCGTCCCGCCGTTGCGCGGCGGCTCGTGCAGTTGCAGGTACGCGTGCGTGAGCTGCGGCGGCGCGCCGCCGCCCCGCCCGCCGGGGCTGCCGGCGGCGGTGAAGGTCACCGGGGAGGCGCCCACCGGGTCACCCCCCGGTCCCCGGGCCGAAGAAGCCGTGGTGGGCCAGCTCCAGGGTCTCCACGGCCACCTTCGGGCTGTCCGGGCTCAACTGCGGCCCCGTCCACTTCACCGGGATCACGTCGAGCAGCCCCCACCGGGCGATCACCGTGCCCTCCAGGGTGCGCGCCTCGATCGTCGCGGTCTTGCGGGTGATCCCGCTCGCCATCCCCGAGAACCAGCGCATCAGCTTGGTGCTGTCCGCCGTCACCGGCCGGGACAGCTTGACGTTGGAGAACTTCATCCGGGTCGGCAACTGCCACACGTGCCCGTTGTTGCCGCCCTCCTCCCGCTGCTCCACGACGACCTCGCAGCCCAGCCCGTCGCAGGTGTTGAACGCGCCGAGATCCTGGTCGTCGATCCTGACGACGAAGGCGATCGCGACGGCGACCTCGTCTGTGGCCATTCGTCCCTCCTGGTCCTGGGCGGTGTCCCCCGCTCCGTGTCTCCGTTGGCCGCTCGGCCGGTCAGCCCGGCCCGCCGAGCACGCCGTGCCGCTCCCGGTCCAGTCGCAGCTCGGTCTTGAGCCGGCGCAGCAGCGGGTCGTACAGCTTCTTCAGCAGCTCCTCCGGCTCCACGCCGCCCGCCGCCGCTGCCGGCCCGCCCGGTGCCGCCGACGCGCCGGCCGCCGCCGCGCCGCCGGGCCCGTCGGCCGGTGGCGCGGGCGGGTCGGCCGGCGGCGGTTCGTCGAACGTCTCGGCCCGCTGCGCCACGGCCTCCACGACCATGGGATACGCGGACAGCGGCGACCCGGCGTGCGCGGTGTCCCCCGTGGACGGTGCGGCGGACGGCGTGCCCGGGCGCAGCGCCGACGGCGCGCCGGCCGCTGTGCCGGTGGGCGCGCCGGCGGCTGTGCCGGTGGGCGCGCCGGCGGCTGTGCCGGTGGGCGCGCCGGCGGCTGTGCCGGTGGGCGCGCCGGCGATCCCGCCGGAGGATGTGCCGGGGAGCGCGCCCACCCACCGCTGCGCCGGCGGGAGCCCGCCCCCGGCCGGGGCCGGGTCGGCCCTGCCGGCCGGAACCGCACCGGCCGGGGTGGGCTCGTCGGGGCCGCCCGGGGCGGTGTACGCCTGCACGGCGACGGTCGGAGCCGGCCTTCCCGGCTCGGCGGCGACCCGCCCGGCGGTGGCCGGGGCGGGCGACTCGTCGCGTTGCCACGTCACCCGCTGCACGCTGGGCTGCTGCGGGGCGGGCGCGGCCGGTGCCGCCCCGGTCAGCAGCGGGGTGGGCCGGTCGCCGACCAACCGGGCCACGACCAGCGGCAGCGTCGGGGCCTCGCTCGGGCCCGGTGCGAGCGCCTCGCCGCCGCCCGGGTCGGCCGGGCCGCCGTCGTGCGCGCCACTGTCGGCCGTGGCACCGTCACCGCCGACGAGGCCGGCCACGCTCGGCCCGCCCCCGCCCTCGCCGTCGTCGGTGTGCCCGCCTCGGAATCCGTGCTCGCCTTGAACCTCGGGATAGGAGGCCAGGCGGGACACCACCGGCAGGTCGGTGCCGGCAGGCCCGCCGGCCCCGGCCCCTCGGCCGCCGGCCGGCTCCGCCGCCCCCGCGCCGCCACCGTCCGGGGCCTGCCCGCCCGGGTGCCCTGGCCCGGGCGGCGCACCGGGCGGGTCGACCCCGGGCGGCGTCGACTCCGACTGCTGGCCGAGCAGTGGGGCAACGCTCTCGCCGCCCGGCGGCACGTAGGGCTGGACGGACGGCGTGGCCTGCGTACCCGCGTCGGTGGCGTCGCCGACGGGCGGTGCCGGCGGGGGCCCGCCGGACCCCGACCCGCCCACCGGGAGGTCGCCGACGGACGTCGGGCCGCCGGGCTGGCTCGCCGCCGGCCCGGCCGGGCCCGGCGTGCCGGCGTCGGCGCGCCGGCCGCCCGCCTCGACGGGCTGACCGCCCGGCCCGGCCAGGGAACGCTGGACCAGCGGCGGAACGTGGCCCCCGGCGGGGGCGCGGTGGACCTGCGGGATGCCGGCCTCCGCCGTCGAGCGCTGGAGCGGCGGTATGCCGTGCTCCGCTGTCGGGTGCTGGAGCGGCGGAAGCACGGGGTTCCCGGTCGGGCCGGGGCCCGGGGAGACCGGGGAGACGATCGGCTCGCCCAGCCCGAGGCGTCGGCGCGGCCGGTCCGCGTCACCCGGCACCCGCTGTACAGGCATCTCCCGGCCGGCTCCACCGCCTGCCGGCGCCGCAGCCGGCCCCGGCAGGAGACCGCCGGGGCCTGCCGCGCTCGGGGCCTGCGCGCTCGGGACCGGGGTCGATGGGGCGGCGTCGCCCGCCGGGGGAGCGTCCACGCCGAGGGTGGGCGACTGCGGCACGTCGGTCGGACCGTCGGGCCAGGCGGCGGGTGGCGAATCGGTCGGGGGGACGACGGTGGGCAGGTGCAACGCCTCCGGCGGCGGGGGCGCGGTCAGCAGCCGGCTGACCGTCGGCACCGGCTCGACGGGCACCGGCCGGCCCGGGAGCCGCCCGGCCTGCGTGCCTCCCGCCGGGTGGCCCGCCGCCGACGCCGAGTCCACCTGTCGCCCCGTCCCTGCGTCCGCGACCTGCCGTTGCAGGGGGCGGGTGGCCGGGCGGGGACCGGGGCCGGCGAGCGGCAGCGTCGCGGGATCGCCCCCGCCGGACCGGCCGGTGGGCTCCGGGGCGGACGACGCAGGCGGGTCGCTCACCGGCACGGCCGCGTCGTGCAGCACCCCGGCCGGCTCGACCGTGCCGACGAGGTGCCCGAGGGGAGCCAGGTACGACGGGTCGCGCCAGGCGGCCAGCGACCCGGTGAACTCGTCGGGCCGGTTGAGCCGGGGCTCGTCGGGGACGACCCGCTGGATCGGCGGCAGCCCCTGCCAGGCGGGCGGCTCGGGCCGGGCCGGTGGTTCGGGCCGGGCGCGTTCCGGCGGACTGCCGGCCGGCGCGGGGGTGGCCACGGTGGACCGCTGGGCGCTCGCCCGCGGTCGCCGACGCCACGGCCACATCGGGTCACCGTCCCTGGCTGATGCGGGTGTTGATGCCGGCGATCTCCGCCACGAAGCGCAGCCGCTCGCCGTGTTCGAGGTCGAGGATGTCGTCCAGCGCCCAGTGGAAGTGGTAGGCGACGTACGCGACCTCGGAGTAGATGCGGTCGGCCGCGTACGTCACGATTCCCCCAGGCGCCCACCGGCGAGGTCGACGGCGAAGCGGTGCCGGCACTCCGGGCAGGCCACGCTCGCGCGGGTGTGCCCCTCGCTGTTGACCCGCCGGTACATGTCCTGCAGGAACGCCAGGTCGGAGGCGAACAGGTCCTCCACGACGCCCGGGTGCACGTCCAGCACCGTCCCGATCCGGGTGATCACCCGGCTCAGCAGCACCACCGTGAGGTACGGCGGGTTCTCCCGCACCCGGTCGTCGCGCAGCGGCACCAGCTCGTCCCGGGCCGTCGCCAGCCGCATCACCCCGTCGCGGTGCACCGTGCCGGCGTCGTCGACGTAGCCGCGCGGCAGCTCGAACGGGAACTCGGTGCGCAGCGTCTCGCGGCGCGGGGCGACGGCGGCCGGCTCGCCCGGCTCGGCGTGGGCGGCGGCCTGCCCGGGGCCGGGCGGCGGGACGAGGGAGGACGTGCGGCGCATGGGGTTACTCGACCTCCATCGCCTCGTACGTCACCACGAGCTTCTCGGTGAGCACGCTGGTGTCGCCGGCCTTCAGCGAGCTGATCTCCAGGCTCTTCGCCCACGCGTTGGTCAGCTTGTACCGCTTGATCGGGAGGCCCTCGTAGTCGAAGACGATGATCGCCCCGCCCTTGCGGGCGTCGCCCATCTTCCCGAAGCGGCAGTCCTTGATCCATCGCTCGAAGCTGTTGTCCGACGTCAGGCCCCGGGTCAGGGTGACCTCGCCGGCCTTCGGCGCGCCGGGCGCCTTGCGTACGACGAACTTGCCGTCGGCGGTGTTCGACTTGTACTCGATGACGTCCTGCTCCATCTTGAGGCCCGTGACCTCGGTGATCTGGCGGATCATGATGCTGTCCACCTCCAGCCCGAACGAGTGGCCGACGGCGGAGTCGAAATCGGGGAGCGGCACGACTGCCTCCTGACGCTGCGGGGGACTACTCGTTGACCAGGCTGGTGCCGCCGGACATCTGCGCCAGCTGGAAGATGACGAACTCGGCCGGCTTCACCGGGGCCACGCCGATCTGGCAGACCACTTGGCCGGCGTCGATGCTCTCGGCCGGGTTGGTCTCCTGGTCGCACTTGACGAAGAAGGCGTCGTCGGGGGTGAGCCCGAACAGCGCGCCGCGCCGCCACTCGTTGACCAGGAACGCGCTGATCGTGCGGCGTACCCGCGCCCAGAGCATGTGATCGTTGGGCTCGAACACCACCCACTGGGTGCCGTTGAGGATCGACTCCTCCAGATAGTTGAACAGCCGCCGCACGTTCAGATAGCGCCACGCCGGGTCCGACGACAGCGTCCGCGCGCCCCACACGAGGATGCCCCGGCCCGGGAACGAGCGGATGCAGTTGACGCCCAGCGGGTTCAGCAGCTCCTGCTCGGCGCGGGTCAACTGCGTCTCCAGGGCGACCGCGCCCCGGATCTGCTCGTTCGCCGGGGCCTTGTGCACGCCCCGGTTGGCGTCGTTGCGGGCCCACACCCCGGCCAGGTGACCCGACGGCGGCATGAACCGGTTGGTGCCGGTCAGCGGGTCGAACACCTTGATCCACGGGTAGTAGAGCGTCGCGTACTTCGAGTCGTAGCCGGCCTGGTCGGTGCGCCACTCCTTCACCTGCTGCGGGGACAACCCCGGCGGCGGGTCCAGGATCGCCATCCGGTCGCCCATCAGCTCGCAGTGCGCGATCACCGCCGTCTGCACGGCCTTCACCGACTCCAGGTCGATCGCGCCCCGCTGATAGGCCCCCATCAGGTCCGGCACCGCGACCATGGTCACCTCGTCGACCGCCTCCAGGCCCCCGAAGCCGGTACGCTCCGCCGCGTCGCCCACGTACTCGTCGGCCGACACGGCCTCCGGCGCGGACGCCGGCTCCGGGCCGGCCAACGCCACTTCGCCGCCCTGCGGCCGGGCCAACTGGCCCGTCGGCGCGGCCTCCTCGATCGTGATCAGCTTGGACCGCTCGCGGACCACGGTCACCACGTTGTCCTTGCCGCGCTTGGTGGTCACCGACTCGAACGTCTCGACCACCTGGCCGCCGCGCTTGACCACCAGGTTGAACCGGTCCTCGCCGGCACCCTCCGGCGGATCGGCCACCTCGACGCTGATGTCGTCGGGGGTGCCCTCGGGCAGGGCGCGGGCCACCACCCGGTACGTGCCGAGGATCGCCGTCGGCTCCGGGGCGGCCGGCAGGGCCCCGTCGCCGGCCCGGTCCCCGCCGACGCGCACGATGTACGCCGCGCCGCCGCCCTGCATGAAGTAGCCGTAGACGGCGTGGCCGAGGTAGCAGTCGGGGGCGAACTCGCCGAAGATCTGGGAGTACTGGGTCCAGTTCGTCACCAGGGTCGGGGTGTTGAACGGCCCCTGCGCGGCGAAGCCGACGAACGCGGCGACGGCGGTGCCGACGCCCTCGATCGGGCGGGAGCCGGACTCCATCTCCTCGACGTACACGCCCGGCGCCAGGTAGTTGGGCATCCCGCCTCCTCGTCCCTCGGGGGTCGAGTCGAGGGTCCCGCGTACGGGTGGCGGTTCACACGTCCGGCGGGCCGCTTGATCGGGAAGCCTTCACTGCCCGTACGGGCACTGCCCACCGCCGCCGATCGACCGGCCGGGTCAGGAAAGCAGTTGCTTGAACTCCTCGGTCGTCAAGCCAGCCTGCCGCAGTACAGAGGAAAGGGTGCCTCGCTTGATCGTGCCGTGCTGCGGCAGGACCACGACCTGTCCGTCAGGGTGCCGGTAGATGGCGTGGCTGCCCTTCGTCCGCGCATGGGCGAAGCCAGCCTTTTCAAGGGCTTGGGTGACCTTTCGGAGAGGCAGATCCGAAAGCGCAGGACTCATGCCGCCTTGCCCACCTGGAAGGAGGTCACGAGCGGGGTCGCTTCGATGGAGGGGGCGGACACTTCTTCCAGATAGAGTTCGACTGCCTCGCGTAGGTTGGCCAGGGCGGCATCAAGAGACTCACCCTGGCTTGCCACATCCAGCTCGAGACATCGCGCGACGTACCAGTCTTCTTCCTGGTGCACGGCTGCGGTGAACGTACGCACCTGCGTCCTCCTGCCCGCTGTCGAGATCCTGCTCATGCTACTAGCAGTCAGGTCGACCTGGCCGTCGTGACGGGGGTACACGCGGTCCGGCTCGGGTGCCAGGCGGCCAGCGCGCGTAGCATGATGTGGAGTTGATCGAGGCGGGCGGTGTCCCCAGCGGATCACCATGGGGTGGGAGCAGGTGGGTGGCAGCCACAGGTAGGAACAGAGCCGTTTGAGGGTCGATTCGTGCAGGTCGGCGGGGCTGGCGCCCTCAATCACAGCCGTGCGAAACCGATCCATGATCCGGCCCGGGGAGTCGCAACATCCCAACGCGTTGGCTCGGTCATAAGCTCCAGGCGCTCGGCGCCCACGTGCGGCTGCATTTGCGGGGCATGGCAGTGACGCTCATCCTCGGCTCATTGCCCGGTGGCCCGCTCACGCTCCTCCAGCCTGGCCCTGAGATCCGACAGGTCTTCGTTGGGAAACGCTTGTGCGAGGAAATCGATCCCGGAGCGCAGGGTAGGCAGTGCCACGCTCATCCCCTCGGCGGCCTGACTTGGCTCGGCGAAGAGGTATTGCCAGTAGTAGAGGCCCCGGGTGCGTAGTAGGATGTCGAGGTAATCGCTGTAGCTGATGTGAAGCCGAACAACGCCCTGCGTCATGTCGAAGTACCAGATCTCCGGCGAGGCCGGGCCCTCAGTGAGCCTGAGCGCACCGCAGGTGCCTGTTCCGCCAGTGGGCTGTGTGTCGAAGACCCTGAACTCTTCGATCAGCTTTTTCTCCCGCTCGGTGGCGGCAATGCCGACCAACCACGTCGGGACTCCCGCCAGGAGCGCCTCGGCGATGTGTACCAGCCGGAACTCGCCCGCGATCGTCTCGTACGGCCTCTTGGCGCGCCACGCGAAGGCGAGGCCAGAGTGGCGGTGGAAGTTTTGGGCCAGTGCGGCGGGCAGGGAAACTTCTTCGACGCGCGTGATGAGCTCGATCGCAGCCTCGGCGTCGGCGAGGTAATCGGCTAGCCCGCCCCGGTCGCTCGCGACGGTCAATATTGACTCGTGCGCCTCTGTCCGCTCGATGGTTTCGTGTAGCCTTCGCTCGTACTCAGTTCCCACGTGAGCCTCCGGAACGGCGTCGGAATGGTGTTTGCTAGGCTGGTCGTCAGTCGAATCGGATCCGACCCGATTGGTAGGCGGTTCGTAGGGCGGTGGTAAGGTGCGGAAAGGCGCCGATAGCGTGGGCGATGTCCCGGAAGGGCGTAGTTTCTACGAAGGACTTGATAGCCCGTGCGTCGCTCTCGCTGATTCCGAGGTACCGAGCGGTTAGGGTCGTGCCCATCTTGTTTATGCGGAGTACATCCGCGTGCGGGGGCGCCGGCGGATCCTGTCGATCAGAGAATGCGCCGGAAGCAGAGCGCTCCGTCCAGTTCTTGCCACTGGCGTCATAACCGCCCCACTCGACCTCGATCGTTCTCGGGAAGCCCTCAGGGGTCGCGTAGTAACTTAGGCCGACGCGGTACCAGACCATGGACTCGAACCCGGCATCGTTCCGCTTTTTGTCGAGAGCCCGACGGGCAGGGTTCTCCACGGCCCTGAGGAACAGGGGATTGTTGGTGAACCCTCTTGCTGGTACCAGGTTCGAGTCGCTCGCTTCGCCGCCGAGGAACGCGGGCAGGAGATGCATCTTCACCCACGCGGTGCTGTTGGCGCCCCTGTTGTAACCGGAGGAGTCCACGTGGCTCCAGCCTCTCAGGGTGCTGCCATCGTTCGCGCTGGCGGGGCTGCCCTTCTTGATGTTCTTGTTGATGTAGCTGGCCTTGAAGGGCGTTGCAAGCACGTCGTCGGTGAACGGTGGAAGAAGCGGTTCGGGAAGTGGCGGACCGCTCAGTGACCTACGCACCGCAAGGGTGGCTGCCAACTCGCCGAGCATTCTCACCAGGAAGTTGTGCACTGCCTGGCGGGCGGCTGTGCCCGACTGCAGGGAACGCCTGCGCGCCTCGATCCTGGTGACCAGGCTCATGGCGTGGTCGTATGCCCTGAGCTGTTCTCCTCGGACCTGTTCGTCGGCCGTTCCAGCGATATCGTCCTTCCACTGCTTTAAATACACGTCTATTGGTTGTGGGGCGCTGTGGATCATCAGAGGAGCGCTGGGATCTTCGTTCCGGAAGAACAGTTCGTGCTTTTCGTCCCTTGCGTCCTCGAACCTCTCGCGGGGAGCCTTGATTTGGTCATCGGGCGACTGGTTTCTCTTTTTCTTCTGCGAGAACTTGGCCTTGAGTTTTGCCCAGAGCTTGCGGCCGATCGCGGCGATCTTGTCGGCGACCCAGCCCACGGCCTTCATGACGGGCGCGGCGAGCCCCTTGAAGAACTTCTGCACCCGCTGGGCGATGCCGCCGACGCCCAGCACCGCCGCGAGCACCCCGATGAGCACCGGCACCGACCGCGCGAGTGCCTTCTCGATCAGCGCCGGCACCCCACCCGTCCCGCCGCCGGCAATGGCGATGATCGCGTCGAGCACCGAGTTGACGAACTCGATGATCTGCGCGCCCTGGGTCACGATGAACGTGACGAAATCGATGATCATCTTGACGGCGCGGACGAACGCCGACGCGGGGTTGAGTAGCGAGATGATCCAGGTGATGCCGGCCATGAGCACGGTCGGGATCAGGTACTCGCTGATCTTCGAGAACAGGTTGGCCTTGAGGTCGCCGACCTTGTCCTGGATCTCCTCCCACATGCCGCCGAGCCCCTGCGCCTGGACCTTCTGCACCAGCGGCACGGACTTCTCGACCGCGCCCATCGCCGGCTCGGGCACCCCGCGTTTGACGATCAGGGCGCGGATGGACGCCCAGGTCAGCCCGAGCAGCGAGCCGATCATCAGGACGATGCCGCGCAGGTCGAACTTCGCCGGCAGTTCCAGCCCAGCCCCGGCCATGGCCCCGGTGAGCCAGCCGATGAGGCCCTTCTTCAGGTGCTCGCCGATGTTGGACAGGAACTGCTTCAGCCCCGCGCCGACCGCGCTGACCAGGTTACCGAGGAACCCGATCGGGTCCTTGATGATCGCCGCGACCGCCTGGGCGGCCTTGGCCAGGACGCCCATCAGCATGTCCTTGAGCTGCATGATCGTCTTGATCACGCCGGCCACGGCGTCGACGGCCTTGGCGACGAGGCCCTTGTTCTTCTCCTTCTCGGCCGCGATCTCCTCGTCGACCGATTTGAGCGCCTCGTTGTACTTCGACGCGAGGGTCTGCACCAGCTCGGTGCCCTTGCTGTTGACCTGCTCGGTCAGCTCGTCGAACCTCCCGGCGAACTCGCCGGCCGCCTCCTTGCCGATGGCCTGTAGGTCGGCGGGGAGCTTGCGCACCTCGGCCTGCAACTCGTCGCGGCCGGCGGCGATGCGCTGCTTGGCCCGCCCGAGTTCCGCGCCGATCACGTCGGCCACGCCCGAGATGACCTGCTGCATCCGGTCGACGTAGCCCTTGCGGGCGACGACGAAGATCTGGTTGGCCTCCTCGGGCAGGCCGGCGAACTTGTCCTTCAGCCAGCGGCCCTTGCCGACGATGCCCGAGTACCGCTTGTCCTTGTACTCGTCCATCCGCCGCTTGTGCTCGGCGGTGAACGCGTCCCGCGCCGCCCTCTCGCCCGCGCCGAACTTCTCGTCGACCTTCTTGTCCAGCCCGGACAGGATCTCCTCGACGTCCTTCTTGGTGGCGTCGAAGACCTTCTGCAACGTCGCGGTGACCTTCGCCCGCTTGGCCTCGTCGGCGGACCTGGCCTGCTCCTTGCCCGCCCCCACCTGCGCCCCGGCGGCCTTGCGGTCCCCGGCCAGGGCGGTCATCGCCGTCGCCCCGGCCGCCCCGGCGGCGGCCTTCGCCCCGGCGAGGGTCTGCGCCTCCGACGCGCGCACCTGCCCCGGCGCGGTCTGGGCGTGCTGCTCGGCGGCGTTCTTCTCCTTCAGCGCCCCGGTGAACTCCGGCTCGTTGGACCTGGCCAGCTGCTCCTCGGTGACCTGCGCCTCGGCCATCTGCTGGTCGACCTGCTTCGGCCCGCCGGAGAGGTCCGTCGCCGCGGCGGGGGCCTTGTCCGGCACGGCCTTCGCCGGATCGGGCGCGCCCGGGGTGGCCGGCGGCTTGTCCGCCACCAGGGGCGTGACCTTCTTGTCGACGGCCTTCGACGTGTCCGGCGGGGCCTTCGTCGTCGTCTCGATCGCGTTCGCCGACGCCTTCTTGCCCTCGCCGACCTGCCCCTGGACCTGCCCCTTGACCGCATCGGCCTTGCCCGAGTCGCCGAACTTGTCGGCCTCGTCGAGGTTCTTCGGCGCCTGCGCGGCGATCGCCTCGTTGACCGCCCGGATGAACGCGGCCTTGTCGAACGCGCCCGGCTTCGCGGCGTTCATCTTCTCCGCGTTCGCCGCCTTGCCCTGCGCCTCCCGGTCGTCCTGCGGCGGCTTCGCCGCCCCCTGCGCCCTCGCCGCCTCCGCCGACGCCGGCGGATGGGCCCCGAGCACCTGCTGCCTGCCCCGCACGTCCGCCTTCAGCGCGGCGAACTTCGGGTCCGCGTTCGGCCCCGGCCGCTGCACCGTCGCGGCGTCCGCGCCGGCAGCCAACCGCTGCACCGGTACGCGAACAGCCGGGTCGACGACCTCCGGGCCCGTGCCCCCGCTTGTCGGTGCGGTCGTCGGCTGGATCGTCGTCGGGGAGGGTGAGGACGGCGAGCCTGTCTTCGCTGACCGGCCGCCGGAGGCCGGGCGGGCGGCGGTCGACGGTCGACGCGCGGCGGAGCCGGCTGCCCGGCGCTGCGCCACCAGGGCGGACACCGCCCGGTTGCCGGCCGCCGCCTGCAACCGCTGGGCCACGGCCGGGCTCAACGGGCGGGCCGCCGGGGCGCGGTGCGCTGCGGCAGGGGCGTCCGAGTCGCCCGCCGGCCGGGTCGGTGGGGGCACGGCCGGGCGCGCCGGAGCGCGTTGCGCCCCCTGCTCCTCGGCCGGTGCCTTCACGCTGCACCTCCCGGGCCGGGCGACGCCACTCAGTTCACCGTGGAAACGAGCGTCCGCTACTCCGGGTCACTGGTCACTGACCATGCGGCCTCTCGGGAGTGCCACAAAAGTTGCCCGATGGGGCACCGAGCGCGACCCGACGGAGGCAAGGGACTCGGCCACTTCCGGCCGACTCGACTACGCTGTAGTCATGAGTAGTCCGCGTTCTGTCCGGTTCGACGAGGGAGTGCTCGCGCGGCTGGACCGCTACGTGCGGGACCACCCGGGCACCTCGTCGTCAGCCGTGGCGAACATGTTCGTCGACGAGTCGCTGCGCTCCTACGAGCATCCGGGTGTCGTGTTCCGGGCCGGTCCGACGGGCCGGCGGGCAGCCCTGGCCGGGGGCCCGGACGTGTGGGAGATCGTCGCCGCGCTGCACGCCGTCCGGGGCGAGGCGCCCCAGCTCGAGGGGGATGAGCTCACCGCCGAGCTGGTGGCCGTGACCGGGCTGAGCGCCGCGCAGGTCGGGACCGCGCTGCGCTACTACGCCGCCTACCCCGACGAGATCGACGAGCGCGTCACGAGCAACCACGAGGCGGCGCGACGCGAGGAGGAACTCTGGTCGGCCCAGCAGCGCATCCTCCGGCGGCCTCCCGCATGAGGGGGCTCCTGCTCGACGAGATGTATCCGCCGGTGCTGGCGCAGAAGCTTCGCGCGCAGGGGCACGACGTGGTGGCGGCACTCGATGTCGAGGTCGGCCTCGCGTCACGGTCGGACGACGACGTCCTCGCCTGGGCCGCCCGCAACGACCGGTGCGTGGTCACCGAGAACGTGCGCGACTTCGCCCGGCTCGCGCCGATCGTGCCGCACGCCGGCATCGTCTTCGTTTCGGCGCAGCGGTTCCCGCGCACGGGTCGAGGGCTGGCGCTCCTCGGGGACACTCTCGACCAGCTCCTCGCCGCCGGCCACCTGTCCCCGGAGGGCGGCGTGACCTGGCTCAGCACGCCCTCGTGAGACACCGGCACCGAGCTACTCGGCGGGCTCCTCTTCCTCCTCGGGCGTCTCCTGCCGCTGCACGTACGTCTGCGCCGACTCGTCCTCCTCCGGCAGCTCCTCGCGCTGCACTGCCGCATGCTCGTGCCCCTCGTGCCCCTCGTGCCCGACGGCGCGCTGCACGGGAGCGGGAGCAGTGGTCGGCGTGGGGGCAGGGACGGACATCAGCCGGTCGGCGTTGGCGACGGCCTCCCGCTCGAACCGGTCGGACGGGTCGCTGACCTTCACCCCGCCGCCGTGGTCGGTGCCGTCGACGGGGCCGCTGCGCTGCTGCACCACGTGGGTCAGCTCGTGGGCGAGCATGTGCTGCCCGGCGGCGGACGCCGGGTCGTAGCTGTCGCGCTGGAAGACGATGTTCGACCCGACGGTGTACGCCTGCGCGTTGACCGACCGCGCCGACTCGTGCGCCGCCCCGTCGGTGTGCACGCGGACGTCGCCGAAGTCCTGCCCGCCGAAGCGGGCCTCCATGTCGGTGCGCACCTCGGGCGCGAGCGGCGTGCCGCCGCCGGAGTTGACCACGTCGCGCACGGGGGAGCGTTCCGGCTCCAGCAGCTCCCCGACGGCCTGGTTGCCGACGGCCCGTTGCAGCCCGAGCAGCCCGGACGCGCCGAGCACGTCGGGCCGGCCGGCATGCGCGGCGGCGTACGTGAGGTGGTCGGTGTCGCGCTCGGGGCCGGTCGGCCGGTCACCGGCGGGGCGTACCGATGCCTCGGAGTCGAACTCGCGGTGTCCGCGCATGTGGGGCCTCCTCGCCGGGGCAACCCGACGTGCCGGCGGCCGGGTCTCCCAGGTAGACGGTCGCGCCCCCGGCCGACGCCGCACAGGGTGAGTCGGGCCGGCATGCGGGCAGCCTGAGCTGCCCGTGCGGGCAACACGCGGCGTCCGGGGCCGGCGCGGCGAACGCCGGTCCCGGCTCCCCGAGTGCCGCTCACCGTTCACATCACCGTTCGGCAGTGAGCGCCGCGTCGGCGGCGCGGCCCCACAACCTCGGCGCCCGGTCAGCCGGCCAGCCGGAGGTAGGGGCCGAACTCGCTCTCCAGGGTGAGCCGGCCGAGTTTGCGGTACTCCCGCCCGACCGCGCCGATCAGCTCCGCCATCCCCACCGGCCGGCCCGCCCCGGCGGCCAGGTAGCCGGCGGTGACCGCCGCCGAGCGGATGTGCCCGCCGGCCAGCTCGAACGCCTCCGCGAGGAAGCCCAGGTCCACGTCGTCGGCGCGGGGCGCCCGGTCGCCGAGGCAGCGGTCCCACAGCGCCCGCCGGGCCGCCTCGTCGGGCACCGGGAAGTCGACCACCACGTCGAGCCGCCGGGTGAACGCCTCGTCCAGGTTGGCCCGCAGGTTCGTCGCGAGCACCGCCAGCCCGTCGAAGGTCTCCATGCGTTGCAGCAGGTACGCGGACTCGATGTTGGCGTACCGGTCGTGGGCGTCGCGCACCTCCGAACGCTTGCCGAAGATCGCGTCCGCCTCGTCGAACAGGAGCACCCCGTTGACGCCGGCCGCCTCGCCGAAGATCCGCTCCAGGTTCTTCTCGGTCTCCCCGACGTACTTGTCGACGACCGTGGCCAGGTTGACCGTGTACAGGTCCAGCCCGAGGCTGCCCGCCACCACCTCGGCGGACATCGTCTTGCCGGTGCCGGAGTCCCCGGCGAACAGGGCGGTCACCCCGTGCCCGCGCCCGCCGCCGGGGCGCATCCGCCACTCGCGCAGCACCCGGTCGCGGTGCCGGGCCCGACCGGCCAGCTCGTGCAGCAGCGACAGCGTCGCGGGCGGCAGCACCAGGTCGTCCCAGCCGACCTCGGGGACGATCCGCCGGGCCAGCCGCTCCAGGCCGGCCGCGTTCTGGGTACGCGCCCCGGCGCGCAGGTGCGCCGCGCCGACCGGCTCACCGGCGGCGGCGGCGAGTTGTACGGCGACCGAGGCGGCCCGCCGGATCGCCGGTGCCCCGAGGACGAACTGGGCGGTGGCGTCGGCCGGGTCGAGCCCGTCGGCGACGGGGCCGGGCAGGGCGGCCCGCCACACCTGCGCCCGCTCGGCGGCGCTCAGCGGCGCGACGTCGGCCTGCACCGGGGCCGTCGCCGTCCACGCCGGGTCCCACGGCTGCGTCCCGTACGCCAGCACGGGCACCTCCCCGGCGGTCAGCCGCGACCAGACGGCCCACGGCTCGCCGCCCTGCACCGGCCCGACGACCAGGCCCGCGCCGGTGAGCAGCGCCTCCCGCACCAGCACGGTGGCCAGCTCCGCGGCCTGCGGGTCGGCGGCGAGGCGGGGCAGGTCCACGGCGAGCGCGCCGCGCCCGGCGCGGTCGAGGGCGGCCACCGCGAGCGCGGGGGCGCTGCCGCCGGGTTGCTCCCGCAGGTAGGCCAGCCGCGCCCCGGACCGGCCCAGCTGTTCGGCGTCGGGCGGCGGCGGCCCGGTCGCGTCGACGGGCTCGGCGATCCCGACCAGGGCCGGCTCGGGGGCGTCCGCGCCGAGCAGCCAGCCGCCCACCCGGTCGGGCACCCACAGGCCCCGGCCGAGCACCGGCCGGTCGGGGGAGTCGACGCGCAGCAGGGCCAGGTCGATCAGCGGCGCGCCGGCGGCGAGGCGGAGCCGGGCCGGCGCGGCGGCCTCGGGCAGCCCGCACAGCCGCAGCGCCAGCCCGATCGAGGGGCGGCGGCGGGTCACGTCGTCGTTGAGGTATCCGTAGAACAGCTCGAACCGGCTGTCCACGTCGGGCGCGAGGGCCACCAGCAGCAGCGCCTCGTCCAGCGCGGTCAGCCCCGCCGCCCGGGCCAGCCGCGCCAGCCGGTCGGGCGCGGGCTCCGGCCCCGCCGCCCCGGGCCCGCCGGGCGTCTGCCCCGGTCCGGCCGACGCCCTTGCCGAGGCGTCGGCCGGACCGCCCGGCCACGGGACGAAGGGCTCCCGGCCGGCGGCGAGGGCGGCGTCGACCGCCTCGTCAGACAGGTACAGGCCCCGGAACGGGTCGTCGGGCTGCGGGTCGGTCTCCCGGCGGGCCGCCACGGCGGCGCGTACCGCGAGCTCCACCCGCTGGAGGCGGCGCAGCAGCGGCGGCGTTTCCCCGACCACCGTTCAGCCCTCCGCCCGCGCCGGCCGGCGACGGACCCGGTCGGCGGTGGACGCGGCGCGGGTGCGGTCGCCGACCTCGACGGCCGCGCCCTCGCGGGCCGGCGGCCCGGCGGCCATGACCTCGCCGCCGTCGACCGGGGCGCTGACCACCACGTCGAGCGAGGGCTTCAGCTCGCCGCCGAGCGCCGTCCAGACGTCGGCGAACGCCCGGTCCTCCGGCGGGGGCAGCGCCACCGTCATCGGCACCGGCATGCCGAGCGCCGCCACCGAACCGGTCAGCACGTCGCGGGGCAGCGCGTCGAGGCGCAGGAGGCACAGCAGCAGCGACGACAGCAGCCGGTGCTCGTCCTCGGGGCGCTGCGTCCACGCGGTGACCAGGTAGGACAGCTTCACGTAGCGGGGCGGTGCAACGCGGCGGGCGACCTGGCCCTGCTCGTCGTACTCGTTGAGCAGCGCGCGGGACCGGCGGCGCAGGTCCTCGCGGATGTCGTAGAGGTAGACGTTGACGGTGGGCGCGTTGCGCCGGGCCGCCCACTCCTTCGTCGGCGCCTCCAGGACGATGTCCACGCCGGAGCCGGGCAGCGCCCGGTCGCGGACGAGCCGGCGCAGCGCGTCGTCGATCTCGTGGATCACCCGGTCACCCCCGACCGCGCAACGGCGGGTCGAGGCCGCGCGGCACGACGAGGAACGATTCGGTGGCGCGTACCGGACCGAAGGCGCGGCCCGACGCGCGGCCGGCGGTCAGGTCGCGCGGGCCCAGCTCGTCCTTGCGCAGCACCAGCACCTGGGTGCGGAAGCTGCCGTCCGCGTCGACGTCCACCGTGTCGGGTGTGGTGGTGATGCCCGGCTGCCAGCGCAGCCGCACCGTGGCCCCGGGCGGGAAGCCGGTGCCGACGGCGGCGGTGACGAACCCGGGCGGCCCGATCGCCGGGTCCACCCGCAGCCGTGGCGCGATCACCTGCACGGACGCCTGCGCGGTGCGCGTCGCCGACACCTCCCGCACGGTCGCGGTGAGCCGGCCGGTGACCGTCGCGGTGAGCGCCGCCCGCGCCGGCAGGACGACCGTGACCACCTGCTGCCCGCCGGGGCCGAGGTCGCCGAGCACGCAGAGCCGGCGGCCGGTGCCGCAGCGCACGTCGGCGCTGGTGGGCGGCAGCAGCGCGGTGGGCGGGGTGACCTCCAGCCAGACGTTGGCGGCGGGGAGGCGGCCGGCGTTGCGCACGGTGAAGGTGACCGGGATCGGGTCGCCGCCCAGGTAGGCCGGCTGGTTGCCGACCGACACGGTGAGGCCGAGGTCGGGCGCCGGCAGCCGCTGGAACGTCGGCTCCGACCCGACCTGCCGGATCACCGTGGCCGCCGGGCCGCCGGTGGCGGGCACGACGACGATGTCCGGGGGCGCCTCGGTGTCCTGGAGGGTCACCGCGATCCGCCGGCCGTCGGGGGACCACGCCGGGTCGGCCGCCGACCGGCCGTCGCGGTCGCCGGGGGCGAGGGGGTGCCGGGCGGCGGAGCCGTCGGGCGCGACCAGGCACAGGTCGGCGGGCCCGCCGCTGTCGGCGAACGCGATCGTGGACCCGTCCGGCGACCAGGCCGGCGCGTGGTCGTCGACCCGGGCCGGGCAGCCGGGGCCGACCCGGGCGCTCAGGTCGGCCTGGTCGGTGACGGTGCGGGTGCCGCCGCCGCCGTCGGCGAGCCGGGCCAGCCAGATCCGGGCGCCGGACAGCTTCGGGTCGGTCACCAGGATCAGGGCGGTGTCGGTGCCGGTGCGGCCGGCGGAGTCGGTGGCCTGGCAGGTCACCACGGTCTGCCCGATGCCGAACAGCGAACCGGACGGCGGCGTGCAGGTCACGGGCAGCGGGCGCTGTGCCGCGTCCACGGCGGTGGCCCGGTAGGTGACCACCGCGCCGCTCGGCCCGGCCGGTGGCACCTCGACGTCGTCGACCCGGACCAGCGGCAGGCCGGGCTGGGCGACCCGGACGATCAGCTCCTGTACGCCGCCCGAGCCGGCCACCGGCGGGTCGAGGTCGAAGCGCAGCGTGCAGCGCAGCACGGAGCCGGGGACCGCGCCGGGGGCGACGGAGACGGCCTCGGTGAACGTGGCCGGCGTGCCGGCGTCCACCTGCGCCGGGTCCGGGGTGAAGGTGACCGAGAGCCCGTCGTCGCAGTACGCGCTCGGGATGACGGTGACCTTCAGCTTGCCGATGGCGTCGATGATCGCGTCGATCATCTGCCCCGGGTCGCTGTTGGCCGTGAGCAGCCCCCCGGTGGCCCCCGCGATCCGGCCGGCCGCCCCGTCGTAGTTCAGCCCGCGTTCGAAGTCCGCGCCCACGATCGGCACGCCGATCAGCGCGACCCCGGCCGCCTGGAGGGCGCGGGTGAGGTCGCCCTCGTCGATCGTGCCCCCCTCCGGCGGCGGGACGGTCTTGTCCACGCTGTCGGTGTCGCTGATCAGCACGACGATGCGGCTGCTGTCGGGCCGGAACCCGATTCGGTCGTTGCGGGCGAGCTGCCGCAGCGCGTAGAACCAGTTCTCCTCGCCGTACTGGCTGTCGGCCGCGAGGCCGGCCACCGCCCGCGCGATGTCGGCGTCGACGTCGGTCAGCGCGAGCCGCGGGTCGTAGAGGCCCGGGTCGTAGGCGCCGTCGTCGGTGCCGCCGAACGTGGCCAGGCCGAACCGGGCGTCGGGCTGCTGCGCGCGGACACTGTCGACGACCTCGGGGATGCGCAGCTTCAGCTGCTCGATCACGCTGGCGCCGCCCTCGCCCGGCTCCTTCATGGAGGCGGTGTTGTCGACGAGGAAGACGATGTCCGGGCGGGGCGGGATCGGCGGGGTGGGCACCGTCTGCGTCACCTCGAACGACGTGCCGGGCCACGCCGGCCGGTCCGTCCTCGGCTCGCCCAGGTCGCTCTTTCGGGGCGTGGCCGTCCGGGAGAACGCCAGCCGCGTGCCGTCCGGCGACCAGGTCGGCTCGGCGTCGCCGCCGTCGAGGTTGGGCGGGACGGGGACCTCGGCGAGCAGGCGCGCGTCGGCGACCGAGACCGCCAGCACCCGGGACGGCCCGCCGTCCGCCGGCCAGCGGGTGAACGCGATGGCGTCCCCGGCGGGCGACCAGCTCGGGTCGGTGTCGCGGTCCTGGAAGGTGGTGCCGGGCGGGGCGAGCGTGCGCGGGTTCGCGCCGGAGGAGTCGGCGACGACGATGCGGACCCCGCCGGTGACGGGCTGGTCGGCGCTGTAGGCGAGCCGGGTGCCGTCGGGGCTGAACGCCGGGCCGGTCTCGGGACCCTGCCGGGCGGTGTGGTTGCGGCGGTCCCCGCCGGTCGCGTCGGCGCTGGACACGTCGCTCGCCCCGGCCAGCTCGGTGGCCGTCCAGATCAGGTCGCCGCCGCGCCAGGCCGGCTGGTGTTCGGGCAGCGGGCCGGCGGCCACCGGGGTGACCGCGTCGCCCCGGGCGACGTACACGTCGCCGGCCGGGTCGTCCCGGGTGGAGGTGAACGCGATCCGCGCGCCGTCGGCGGACCAGGCCGGCTCGGCGGCGTCCCGGGGCCCCGGCACCGCCCGGGTGACCGGGCCGCCGCCGGGGGCCACGGTGGCCACCGTACGGAACGTCGGGTCGGACCTCGGCGCGAACCGGGTGGTGGTGAACGCCAGCCGCCGCCCGTCGGGGGACCAGGCGGGTTGCCCCTCGGCGGCGGGGCCGTCGGTCACCCGCACCGGGTCGCCACCGGCGACGGGCACCACCCAGACGTCCCCGGCGGGGTCGGCGCGGGTGCTGCCGTACGCGATCCGGGTGCCGTCGGGCGACCAGGTCGGCCAGCTGTCCTCGGCCGGGTGGTCGGTGAGCCTGCGCAGCCCGGTGCCGTCGACGTCGACGAGCCAGATGTCGGCGTTGCCGGCCCGGTCGCTGGTGAACGCGACCCGCCGCCCGTCGGGCGACAGGGCCGGGTGGGCGACCGTGCCGGGGGCGCCGACCAGCCGCAGCGGCGGCGCGTCCGGGCGGCGCAGGTAGAGCCCGCCGGCGAGGTCCGCGCCGTCGGCGGGTGCCTGGTGGCCCACCCAGACCAGCCGGCCGGCGCGCGCGTCGGCGTCCTGGTCGGCGTCGCCGCGCTCGCCGACGCCGGACAGCAGCGCGCCGGGCTCGGCCGTGCCGCCCGCGCTCACCACCAGCGTCGGGCGCTCCACGCTGCGGTAGCCCAGCCGGTAGTCGACCTCGGCGGCCGGTGGGGCCGGTGCCGGCGCGGGGGGTGGCGCGGGCGGCCCGGGGGGTGGCTCGGGCGCGGTGAGCGCCGGCCCGGTCACCAACCCGAGCACCATGACTGTCCAGCGGCGGCTGCCCCAGCGCACGACACCTCCCCGTGGTCACGTCCGCTTCCACGGTGGCGACCGCCGGCGGGCCGGGTCCCGCCGGTCGGTGCCGGCCTGCGGGCAGCGCGGCCTGCCCGTTGGGGCAGGCGGCGCGCTCAGATCAGCCCGTTGCGCAGGGCGTACGCGACGGCGTGGCAGCGGTTGCGCAGGTGCAGCCGGTTCGTCACGTCGTGCAGGATGTTCTTGATGGTGCGCTGGGAGTAGGAGAGCTTCGCGGCGATCTCGGCGGTGTCGAAGCCGTCGGCGACGAGCCGCAGCACCTCGACCTCCCGGTCGGCGAGGCCGGAGAAGGTCAGCCCACGTGGCCCGAGGACCTCCCGTTGCAGCGTGCCGACCTGTTGCAGGAGCCGGCCGAGCAGGTCCGGCGGGACGGTGCCCTCGCCGGCGGCGGCGGCGCGGATGACGGTGACGAGGCGGTCGGCGCTGGCCTCGCTGCGGCGGACGATGCCGGCGACGCCGTGTTCGACGGCGGCGACGAGCCCGGCGTCGTCGACCTGGGTGACGACGAGGACGAGGGCGGACGCGCCCCGGGTGCGCAGGGCGCGCAGGGTCCGCAGGACGGGCTCGTCGATGCCGTCGGCGATGATCACGCTGACCTCGGCGCGGTCGGCCTCGGCGGCGTCGAGCAGCAGCACCTCCGGGCGGGGCCGGAGCTGGCTGACCACGCCGGCGCGGGAGATGACGTCGGTGGAGGACAGGTGGACAGGTACGCGTCGCATGAGCACCCCCGAGTGCGAGCGGCGAACGGTCGATGACGCCGAGTATCGCCGGGGGCGCCAATCGTGCAGTCAACGTGGGCTCAACGGCCCTCCCGCGTTGCCCCAAGGTCTTCCTCCACGGCCGGCTCCACCAGCGCCGCCGCCCCTAGAGTCGCCGTCATGACCACGGACGCGAACCTGGACACCGGCCTCGTCGAGGTCAGCCCGGGCGGCGAGGCGGCCTGCCGGCTGGAGGTCCGCAACGCGGGCCCGATCGTCGAGTCGTACGCCATCGAGGTGATCGGCGACGCGGCCGGCTGGGCCCACGCGGAGCCGGCCACCGTCTCGGTCTATCCCGGCTCGGCCGAGCTCGTCACGGTGCGGTTCCAGCCGCCGCGCGCGCCGCAGGTGGCCGCCGGCGAGCGGCCCTTCGCGGTGCGGGTCACCCCGATCGAGAACCCGGGTGGCCAGGTCGCGCCCGAGGGCGTCGTGCGGGTGCTGCCGTTCGCCGAGCTCGCCCCCGAGCTGCTGCCGCGCACCTCCCGGGGCCGCTTCGGCGGCCGGCACGAGCTGTCCATCGCCAACCTGGGCAACGCCCCGATCGGGCTGGCGCTGGCCGGCGGCGACCCGGACAACCGGCTCCGCGTCGCCGTCCGCCCGCCGAACCTCGGCGTCGCCCCCGGCGAGGCGGCCTTCGTGCGGGTCCGCGTCCGCGCCCGCCGCCTGCGCTGGCAGGGCCACCCGGCGACGCTGCCGTTCCAGCTCGTCGTGTCCTCCGAGGAGACCCCGCCGGCCACCCTCGACGGGGCCACCGTGCAGGAGCCGCTGCTGCCGCAGGGGCTGGGCCGGGTGGTGGCGGCGCTGGTGGTGCTGGCGCTGCTCGGCGTCGGCCTGTGGTATGCGCTGCTGCGCCCCAGCGTGCGGTCGCTGGCCGAGGAGGTCGCCCAGGAACAGGTGGCCCCGGTGGCGCAGCAGGCGAGCGTGGCCGACTCGAAGGCGCAGGAGGCCATCAACCGGACCAGCCCGAGCGCGCCGCCGTCCGGGCCGACGCCGGGCAACCCCCCGGTGCCGCCCTCGCCGACGCCGACCCCGCCACCGGCCGCGCCCGCGCTGCCGGCCGGCGCGCAGTCCACCAACGAACGGCTGGCGGTGACCGCCGGCACCGGCGTCACCCGCACCGACCAGTACACGGTGCCGTCCGGCAGGGTCTTCGTGCTGACCGACATCTTCCTGCAGAACCCGCAGGGCGACGAGGGGCGGCTGGAGCTGGTGGTGGACGGGGCCACGGTGCTGACGGTGGCGCTCAACAACTTCCGCGACCTCGACTACCACATGGTCTCCCCGATCGAGGTCCGCGCCGGCCGGGTGATCAGCCTGCGGGCCAACTGCCGCAAGGCGGGCACCACCCTCGACGGCGCGGGGGGCGGCGGCGGCAACTGCCGGGACTACGCCCTGCTCAACGGCTACACCCGCCGCGGCAGCACCCCGGCGGCCTAGCCGACGCCCCGGCTCAGGGGCGGGGCAGGCCCCGGCCGAGGTCGGCCAGTTCCCGGTCGAGCAGCTCGGCGAGGAACGCGGACCGGTCCGGGGCGTTGTCCGGGGTCATCCCCCGGCTGGGCATCTCCACGATCATCAGCAGGTACAGGTGCAGCCGGTAGAGGCCGAGGCGCACCCGGGCCGCCGGGTCGAACGCGGCCGGCTGCCCGCCGGCTGCCCGCCAGCCGCGCACGAAGGGGTGCTCCGGCTCGTCCTCGGCCCGCCGGAACAGCAGCGGCGAGACCAGGTCCAGCAGCGGGTCGCCCCACAGGTAGCGCTCGCCGTCGACCAGCCCGCACATCCGGTACGCGCCGGTCGCGTCCGGCGCGGCGAGCACGTTGCCGTCCCAGCCGTCGAAGTGCAGCAGGACGGGGCGGCGCACCTCGTCCAGTGCCCCCGCGTGGTGGCGCACCAGCTCCCGGATCAGCCGTGGCCCGCCGGGCGGGGCGACGTCCCAGTCCGCCGCGTCGGCGAGCAGGTCGTCGATGATCGCGGCGAAGGCGCGCGACCACGTCGGCCCGCCGGCCCGGCCGCCGTCGTAGCCGTACCGGTCGCCGGTGATGCGGTGCAGCGCGACGGTGGCGGCGCCGAAGTCGGCGCGGGCCGGGTCGGCGTCGGCGTCGCCCGTCAGCTCGGCGAGGGGGCGTCCGGGCAGTCGGTCGGTGAGCAGCCACTCGCCGCGTTCCGGGTCCCGGCCGTGGTGCAGCACCCGGGGCACGGGGACCTGCGGCGCGTGCGCGGCCACCAGCCGGAAGTAGCGCGCCTCCGCCGCCGCCAGGCCGCGCTCGTAGCGCAGCAGGCGGGCCCCGGGCGGTGGCGCCACCTTCAGCACGGCCGCGCCGCCGTCGTCCAGCGTCAGCCACCACACGGTCGCGAAGCCGCCCCCGCCGAGCGGCCCGCAGTCGGCCACGCCGCGGGCGGGGGAGAGGGAGGCCCGGACGTACCAGGCCACGTCGTCCCGGGTGAGGGACCGCTGGGTGGGGCTCGGCCCGCTCATCTCGCACCTGCGCGCCGTGCCGGGTGGACAGTTCTCCGCATGGCAGCGAGCCTAGGCAGGCCCGGCCGGTCCGGGCACCCCGGCGGGCAGGTAGCCGGGTTCGACCTGGTTTCGAGCCCCGTCGGCTAGCGTCGCGGCATGGAGCACATGCTGGTCACCGGGGGTGCGGGGTTCATCGGCGTCAACTTCGTGCGCCGGGTGCTGGCCACCCGGCCGGGCCTGCGGCTGACCGTCCTCGACGCGCTCACCTACGCCGGCAGCCGGGACAGCCTCGCCGAGGTCGCCGACCGGATCACCTTCGTCCGTGGCGACGTCTGCGACGGCGACCTGGTCGACGCCCTCGTCTCGGACTGCGACACGGTGGTCCACTTCGCCGCCGAGTCCCACGTGGACAACTCGTTGCAGGACCCGACGCCGTTCCTGCGTACCAACGTCGAGGGCACGTTCGTGCTGCTGGAGGCGGTCCGCCGGCACGGCCGGCGGCTGCACCACGTCTCCACCGACGAGGTGTTCGGCAGCCTGCCGCTGCACGGCGGCGCGGCGTTCACCGAGCAGAGCCGGTACGACCCGTCCAGCCCGTACTCGGCGACGAAGGCGGCCTCGGACCTGCTGGTCCGGGCCTGGGTCCGGTCGTACGGGGTGCGGGCGACGACGTCCAACTGCGCGAACAACTACGGGCCGTACCAGAACGTGGAGAAGTTCCTGCCCCGGCAGATCACCAACGTGCTGCGCGGGCAGCGGCCCAAGCTCTACGGCACCGGCGCGAACGTGCGGGAGTGGACCCACGTCGACGACCACAACGACGCCGTGCTGCTGATCATCGAGGCGGGCGTCTGCGGGGAGACGTACCTGATCGGCTCCGGGGCCGAGTGGAGCAACCGGGCCCTGCTGGAGTTGACCCTGACGCTGCTCGGTCGGCCCGCCGACGACTTCGACCACGTGCCGGACCGCCCCGCCCACGACCTGCGGTACGCCTGCGACAGCTCCAAGATCCGCCGGGAGCTGGGCTGGCGTCCCCGCCACCCGGACCTGGCCGACGGGCTGGTCGCCACCATCGACTGGTACCGCCGCAACGAGTGGTGGTGGGGGCCGCAGAAGGCCGCCACGGAGGCCCGCTACGCCGCGATCGGCCGGTAGCCACGGGCGCGCTCCGCCCTGTCGTGCGCGCTACGGTACGACGTACGCTAGGGTTGTCCTTCCCCCGGCGGGCGGTCGCCGCCCGCCCGATCACCGCAGGAGGCACGGTGCGACTCGGGCGGTTCGCGGTCGTCTTCGAGCCGGGCGACCCGCCCCGGACCGGCACGGTCAGCTTCTACGACCCCGCCGGGCACGCGCTGCCCGCGGAGTTCGACGCGCTGGGGGAGTGCGGCGAGCTGGACCTCGCCCTCCCGCTCGACGGCGCCGTGGCGGCGTGGACGGTGCCCGCCTGCGCCGTGCCCGTCGGCGACGCGGTCCGGCAGCTCGTCGCGCTGCGCGACGCCGACGACCTCACCCCCGCCGCCGCGTTCTGGTCGGCGGTGGCGGTCACCGGCCTGCACCTCGCCGCCCGGGGGCGGATCCTGCCCGGCGTCTCCCCGCAGGGCTGGGACGCCTGGCGGGTCGGCCCCTTCGACGTCACCGACGTGGAGCGCATCCGCGCCCTCGCGGCGGCGATGCCGCCCGAGGCCCGGGCGATACCGGTCGACGCCGCCGCCGAACACCTCGCGCTGCCCGAGCCGGAGGGGCTGGTCCGCGCCTTCCTCGACGCGGTGGCCGACACCCTGCCGCGCATCCCCGCCGCGACGTGGCTGACCGGCGACCCCCGGTTCACCGGCCTGGAGCCGGAGCCGGTCGACGACCTGCGCGACTGGGCGCGGGAGGTCTCCGCCGGCGTCGACACCGGCCTGCGGGTGGCGCTGCGGCTGGAGGGCCGGGGCGACTTCGACACCACGCCGCTCGCCGCGGTGGTGCGGCTGCGCAGCCTCGCCGACCCGACGCTGGCCGCCGACGCGGCGGCCCTGTGGGAGGGCGACGAGCACGGCCTCGGCGAGCAGGCCACCTTCGAGGCGATGCGCGCCGTGCGCCGCGCCGCCGCCGTGTGGCCGCCGCTGGAGCGCCTGCTCGACTCCGCCGCGCCGGTCGAGCTGGAGCTGCTCGACGAGGACCTGACCGACCTGCTCGGCGGCGCGGAGGCGCGGCTCGCCGCCGCCGGCATCGACATCGGGTGGCCACCCGAGCTGTCCCGCGAGCTGAACGCCCGGGTGCTGGTCAGCTCCCCGCCGGAGCAGCCCGCCGACGTGGCGGAGTTCTTCCGCTCCGCCGCGCCGATGCCGCTGAGCTGGCAGCTCACCCTGGCCGGCGACGCGCTGACCGACGGCGAGATGGACCTGGTGGCGAAGTCCCGGCCGATCGTGCGCCTGCGGCACCGGTGGGTGGCGGTCGAGCCGGAGCTGGCCCGCAAGGCCCGCGAGCGGCAGCTCGGGCCGCGCAGGGCGTACGACGCCCTGGCCGCGACGCTGATCGGCAGCACCGAGGTCGAGGGCGAGCGGGTCGAGGTGGTCGCCGACGGCTGGCTGGGCGCGCTGCGCGAGCGGGTCGCCGAGCCCGACGCCGGCCCCGAACCGCTGGAGCCGCCGGCCGCGCTCGACGGCACGCTGCGCGAATACCAGCTACGCGGCCTGCGCTGGCTGGAGCGGATGACCTCGCTCGGCTTCGGCGGCTGCCTCGCCGACGACATGGGCCTGGGCAAGACCGTCACCGTCATCGCGCTGCACCTGCGCCGCCAGGCGGATCCGGCGACCGCCGGGGCCACCCTGGTCGTCTGCCCCGCGTCGGTGCTCGGCAACTGGGAGCGGGAGATCCGGCGGTTCGCCCCGGGCATTGCTGTCCGCCGGTTCCACGGTGCCGCCCGGTCCCTCGACGGGCTGACCGACGGCTTCGTGCTGACCAGCTACGGCACCATGCGCGTCGACGCCGGCAGCCTCGCCGGGCACGGGTGGGGCATGGTGGTCGCCGACGAGGCGCAGTACGTCAAGAACCGGCTCAGCGGCACCGCGAAGGCGCTGCGGGCGCTCCCCGCCCGGGCCCGGGTCGCGCTCACCGGCACACCTGTGGAGAACAACCTCTCCGAGCTGTGGGCGATCCTCGACTGGACCACCCCCGGCCTGCTCGACAAGGTCGGGACGTTCCGGGCCACCTGGGCCCGGCCGATCGAGGTGGACCGCGACGGCGTCGCCGTGGAGCGGCTGTCCCGGCTGGTCCGTCCCTTCCTCATGCGGCGGCGCAAGTCCGACCCCGGCATCGCCCCCGAACTGCCGCCGAAGACCGTCACCGACCACCTCGTGCCGCTCACCGCCGAGCAGGCGACCCTCTACCAGCGGGTGGTCGCCGACGTGCTGGCCGAGATCCGCGCCAGCGCCACCGCCATCGCCCGGCGTGGCCTGGTGCTCAAGCTGCTCGTCGGCCTCAAGCAGGTCTGCAACCATCCGGCGCACTACCTGAAGGAGACGCACGGCCCGCTGTCCGGCCGGTCGGAGAAGCTGCAGCTCCTCGACGACCTGCTGGAGACCATCCTCGCGGCGGGCGGCAGTGCGCTGGTCTTCACCCAGTACGTCCAGATGGCCCGGCTGCTCCAGCGGCACCTGGCCGAGCGGGGCGTGCCGGCGCAACTGCTGCACGGCGGCACGCCCGTGCCGCAGCGCGAGGAGCTGGTGCGCCGGTTCCAGGCCGGCGAGGTGCCGGTGTTCCTGCTCTCGCTCAAGGCGGCCGGCACCGGCCTCAACCTGACCCGGGCCGACCACGTCGTCCACTACGACCGGTGGTGGAACCCGGCCGTGGAGGAACAGGCCACCGACCGCGCGTACCGGATCGGGCAGACCAGGCCCGTGCAGGTGCACCGGCTGATCGCCCAGGGCACCCTGGAGGACCGGATCGCCGCCCTGCTGGAGGCCAAGCGGGAGCTGGCCGACGCGGTGCTCACCGGCGGCGAGACCGCCCTGACCGAACTCTCCGACGCCGAGCTGCTCCGGCTCGTGCAACTGCGCCACGAGGGATGAGGAGCCACGACGTGGACTTCGACATCGAGTACGACGACGAGCTGGAGCCCGACGACGACACGGAGCTGTCCGCCGACGAGCGGCGGGCGCGCAGCTTCCCGAGGTTCGGCCCCGGCAGGCGGATCGGCAGGAAGTTCGCCGACACCTGGTGGGGAAACGCCTGGATCGAGTCGATGGAGCGCACCGCCCTCGACCCCGAGCAGCTCAGGAAGGGCCGCCGGTATGCCTTCGCCGGGCAGGTCGGGTCGATCACCGTCAGCCCCGGCCGGATCTCGGCCGGCGTGCACGACGGCGACCAGTACACCCCGCACGACACCATCGTGCGCGTCGGCGCCCTCACGGGGGCCGAGTGGGACCGGCTGCTCGACCGGGTCGCCGCGAAGGCCGGGCACATCGCCGCCCTGCTCGACCGGGACATGCCGCACGAGCTGGTACAGACCGCCGACGACGCCGGGGTGCGCCTGCTGCCCGGCTACGGCGACCTCGAACCCGAGTGCGACTGCCCGTCCTGGGACCACCCGTGCCGGCACGCCGCCGCGCTGGCGTACCAGGCGGCGTGGCTGCTCGACCGGGACCCGTTCGTGCTGCTGCTGATGCGCGGGCGGGGCGAGGCGGAGCTGATGCAGGAGCTGCGGCGGCGCAACGCCCGGCGGTCCGTCGCCGCCGACGCCGCCGCCGACGCGGCCGGCACGCCGGCCGAGCAGGCGTACGCCGCGCCGCCCGTCGCCCTGCCCGCGCCGCCGGGGCCGGTGACCGGCGAGCCCTTCGCCCTCGCCCCGCTGCTTGCCGGGCACGAGGCGGCCGGCATCGACGCCGAGGCGCTGGGGGTGCTCGCCGCCGACGCGGCGCACCGGGCCCGGCACCTGCTCGCGGGCGTAGGGGCAGCGGCGCCGCCGCCTCCGGGCGCGACCGGGGCGGGGCCGCTCGTCGCCGAGCCCGACGCCTGGTGCGACGCGGTGCGGCTGGCCGCCCGGATGCCCCGCTCCCCGGCGGCGAGGCGGCTGGGCGAGGCCAGCGGCCGGGCCGCCGACCTGCCCCGCGCCGTCCGGGCCTGGGAGTACGCGGGCGCGGCCGGCGTGGACGTCGTCGACGCGGTGTTCAGCCCGCCGAGGGAACTCGTAACGCGCGCCACCGACGCGCTGCGCGAGGCGGGCGGGGGCGACGGGGCCGCGCCCGAGGTGCGGAACTGGCGCAACCGGTGGACGGTCGGCCGCGACGCGCAGGTGCGCTACGGCCGCGACGGCCGCTGGTATCCGTTCCGCAGGCGCGCGGGGCAGTGGTGGCCGGCGGGGCCGCCCAGCCCCGACCCGGCGGACGCGCTGCTCGACCTGCCCCAGGGCTGACGCGGCCGGGCCGCCGCTCGCCCCGTACGAGGTACGGTATGCGCCGTTAGGATGGCGGCACTATGTCGAACGCGCGCAAGGGCAAGGTCGACCCCGCCCGCAGCCTGGCCCTCCTCTGGCGCACGCGCGAGCCGGCCAGCCGCAGCGCCGGGCCCGGGCTCAGCGTCGACCGGATCGTCCGGGCGGCGATCGAGATCGCCGACGCCGAGGGGATCGACGCGCTCACCATGCGCCGGGTCAGCGAGGCGGTGGGCGCCGGAACCATGTCGGTCTACACCTACGTGCCCGGCAAGGCCGAGCTGCTCGACGTCATGGTCGACACGCTCTACGGCGAGATGAGCCGCCCGGCCGACGTGCCCGGGGGCTGGCGGGCCCGGCTGGAGCAGATCGCCCGGGAAAACCTGCGCCTCTACCGCGCCCACCCGTGGCTGCTGCGCGCCGAGACGACCCGGCCGGTCCTCGGCCCGAACCTGCTGGCCAAGTACGACTACGAGCTGCGCGCGGTGGCCGACGTCGGGCTCGACGACGTCGAGATGGACGCGGTGCTCACCCTGGTCCTCGGCCACGTCCGGAGCGCGGCTCGGGCCGAGCTGGACGTGGTGAACCTGGAGCGCGAGACCGGCATGACGGACGGCCAGTGGTGGCAGTCGCACGCGCCCTGGCTGGAGCGGTTCATGAGGTCGGGCAGCTATCCGACGGCCGCCCGGGTCGGCAGCGCGGCCGGCGCGGCGCACGGCGCGGCGTACGGGCCGGAGCACGCGTTCGAGTTCGGGCTGCAACGGGTGCTCGACGGCATCTCGGTGGTGGTCGCCGAGCGCGCGGCCGGGGCCGGGCCGCTCGGGCCCGGCGGCGACAGCCCGCGATCCTGACGGCACGGCACCCGTGAGGCGGGCGGCGAAGGTGCCGGGTCTGGCCCCTCTCGCCTCGGGTGGGCGGGCGATCAGGTGGTGCGGACGGGGGTCCGTCTCACCGGCCGGCGCGGCGCGGCCGGGGGTCGCTGGCCGCCCGCGTGACGTGCAGCGTGTCGCCGACCGCGATCCTCGGGAGCGCGTCAGGCATCGAGCAGGGCCTCCGGGGGGCGCTTGTGCATGGTCACAGCTCCCGCACCCCCGGTTCCAGCCGGGCCGGCGGGTTGTCGCGGACGGCCTGGACTCGCACCAGGACACACCGCTCCCGCATGGGCCTGCCGTCGGGGGCCAGCTCCAAGCCGTGCAGCGTCACCCAGGTGGAGGTCAGGAAGTTCGCGTACCGGGGGACGTGGGTGACCTTCAGGCGCAGGGTGCCGTCTCCGACCGCCCAGTCTCGGTGCTGGAGGGTGAGCACGTCGCCCACCCGCAGGAGGGGGTTCATCGCCACCCCCCGCGAACGGCCTGGCCAGCAGTGACCAGCTCGCCCGCGCCCACCCACAGGATCTGCGTCGCCGCGTCACCGATCCTGGGCTGGCCGGGCGGCGACACGATGGGCCCGATGGGGCCGGGGAGGCACGGCGGCACCGGCTGCGGCGGGCCCGCCGGCATCGGCTTGGGCTTCGGCCCGGGGGGCCGCGCCAGGAACAGCCTGCGCTCCGCGCAGCCTCTGCACGCGCAGTGCCGCCCCCGGCACGACCGGTGCCTTCCGTTACGGTGCCGCATGTCTCCCCTCCCGTCGTGGGTCGGGGTCGCCAGCTCCTGAAAGGACCGGGGCGATCCCCCCTTGACGCAGGACCGCCCCAGCCCCACCTTTTCGACCAGGGGCGGCCCTGCGCTACCGACAGTGTCGTGAGGACTCCACTACTGTCGGAAGGCGTACACGCTGCACTGACGATGCGTGCAGCCTCGGAGCCCTCACGTACGGAGCTGTGCAGATGAACCGAATTCCGATGCTGGATCTGTTCGCGGGCGAACTGCGCCGGCTGCGCACCAGGGCCGGACTCTCCCAAGAGGCCCTGGGCGAGCAGATCAGCTACTCGGCATCGCTCGTCGCCGCCGTCGAGCAGTGCCGGCGACCGCCCCGGGAGGAATTCGCCGAACGCTGCGACTCGGTCCTGGAAGGCGACGGCTTGCTGGTCCGCATACGCGACACCCTGGTCCGCGAGAGCCTGATGCCGTGGTTCCGGGAATGGGTCACGATCGAGCAGGAGGCGACCGCGCTATGCAGCTTCGAGCCGTTGGTCCTGCCCGGCCTGCTCCAGACCGAGGCGTACGCGCGAGCGCTGCACGAGGGCGCGAGCCACCTCGAAGGCGACGAGATGGAGCAGCAGGTCGCGGCCCGGATCGCCCGCCAGGACGTCCTCCGCCGCAACCCCGCCCCGCTGCTGGTTTCGGTGCTGGACTACACCGCCCTGGAGCGCCCGATCGGCGGGCCGAAGGTGATGCACGAGCAACTGACCCACCTGCTGGAGATCGCCCGCCGGCCATCTGTCCACTTGCACCTGATCCCGCGCGGCACCGGGGCCTACCACGGGCTGAATGGGGCCTTCGTTATCGCCACCCCGCCCGAGGGCAGCGACATCGGATACCTGGATAACCAGTTGCAGGGCACGATCGTAGAGCGGACGGTGGACGTACACTCCCTGCGACAGACCTGGGAGTCTGTGAGGGCGGAGGCGATGCCCCACGGGGCAACCGTCAAGATGATCTCGGAGGCAGCAGAGGCATGGACCTGACCGGCGCGATCTGGCACAAGAGCACTCGCAGCAGCGGCAACTCGGGGAACTGCGTTGAGGTGGCCGACAACCTGCCGGGCGTCGTCGGCGTCCGCGACAGCACGGACCGGCAGGGGCCGGCGCTGACCTTCGAGCCGGCCGCCTGGCGGGCGTTCCTCGGCCTCGCCAAGCAGAGCTGACCCCCGACACGGAAGGAGCCCCCCGGCGTCGCGCCGGGGGGCTCCTTCGCCACCTCACGGGACGCGCGGTTCTCGTCGGCCCCGTCCGCGACCGGCCTCGCCTGGGCCGCCTCGCCCCTCGGTCGGGCGCGGCCCGGACCGGCATCCTCGGCCGCGTCGACACTTGAACCGGGCGGGCCCGGACGGGAAGCTGTAACGCATCTACGCACGCCGATATCTGGAGGTCTGGATGCGCCGCTTCCCCCTGCTCGCCCTCCTGCTCGCCGCACCCCTGCTCGCGCCACCGGCCGCCGCCCACGCCGCCCCCGCCCCGCCGGCCGCCCCCGTCCCGCAGACCGTCCCGGCCGCCGTCGCCGCCACCGCCCCGGCCGGCACCGCGTGGACCGTCGACCCGGCCACCGGCCGGACCACCGTCGCCGCCGACGACACGGTCGGCGAGAGCCAACTGGCCGCGCTGCGCGCCCGGCTGGCCGGCACCGACGCGGTGGTCCGCCGGGAGCCGGGCCGGCTGAGCACCCTCATCGCCGGCGGGCAGGCCGTCTACGCCGCCGGCGGCGGGCGCTGCTCGCTCGGCGCGAACGTCCGCAGCGGCAGCACCTCCTACTTCGTCACCGCCGGCCACTGCACGACGACCGCCACCACCTGGTACGCCGACAGCGCCGGCACCAGCGTGCTCGGCTCCCGCGCCGGCAGCAGCTTCCCCGGCAACGACTACGGCATCGTCCGCTACACCTCCACCACGATCGCCCACCCCAGCGCCGTCCACACCTACCCCGGCACGCTGACCATCACCGGCACCGCCGCGCCCGCCGTCGGCATGGTCGTCTGCCGCAGCGGCGCCACCACCGGCGTCCGGTGCGGCTCGATCACCGCGCTCAACGCCACCGTCAACTACGCCCAGGGCTCGGTCACCGGCCTGATCCGCACCAACATCTGCGCCGAACCCGGCGACAGCGGCGGCCCGCTCTACGTCGCCGCCACCGGCAGGATCGTCGGCATCCTCTCCGGCGGCAGCGGCAACTGCACCACCGGCGGCACCACCTACTATCAGCCGATCGGCGAGATCCTCGCCGCCTACGGGGTGACGATTCCCTGAGCCGGCGGGCCGGGCGGCCTCACGCGGCGAAGTGCGGGTTGCCCGCCGTCAGCCGCAGCGTGTAGCCGCCCGGCCCCCGGTGCGCCGACACGTGGTTGCAGGACTGGTGGGCGATCCACAGGCCGAGGCCCCCCTCCGCGCCGTTGCCGGCCGGGAGCAGGCCCGCGAACGGGTCCTTCGGCCCGTCGCCGCCGTCGGAGACCGTCGCCACCAGCCGGTTCGGCCCCACCCACAGCCGCAGGCAGACCGGCGGCCGGCCGTGGCGCAGCGCGTTGGTCACCGTCTCGCTGACCGCCACCACCAGGTCCTCCACGTCGTCGACGGGCAGCCGGCCCCCGTCGGCGGCGTACACGGCGGCGCGGGCCTGTGCCGCCGTCGGCTCGGCCAGCTCGATCACCGGCGGCGTCGACTGGAGCGGGTCCTGCGGCGACGGCCGGTTCTCCCGCAGGTAGGTGGCCGGCTCCGTGTAGCCGGGGCTCGGCACGTGCCGCCCGTCCGGCATGGCCTGCCGGGGATGGGTACGCGCCACGTCCCGCAGCACCGAGGCGGGCGTGCTGCGAATGTCGTACGCGCACATGCTGGACAGCGGGAACTCGTCGTACGCGTGGTTGATCGCCGACTCGTAGCGGGCCCACCAGTCCCAGGTCACCCCCAGGGCGCTCGGCGGCAGCTCCCCGACGATCCGGATCTGCCGCGCCCCGTCGGCCACGTGCCCGGCGAGCATCTGCCGATAGGAGCGGATGGCTGCGGTCGGCCGGGCGTAGACGTCGCCGCCGCGCAGGAAGGTGACCCCGCAACCGGCGGGCAACGCGCCCCGGACCAGGGCGCGGTTGCGCGCGCCCAGCGCCACCACGGTCGGCTCCCCGGCCGCGACCCCGCCGAGCAGGAACGGCACCGCGACCGCCAGCAGCTCCTCGTCGGAGGCATAGCAGACCGCCTCGTGGAGGTAGCCCCGGTGACCCGCCGCCGCGCCCGTCCTCACCGTGGGGCCTCCACGACCACCGGCGGCCCGCAGTGGCCGGCGGCCAGGGTCGCCTCGGCCGCCTCCGCGTGGGCCCGCAACCGGGCGGTGGGGTCGTCGTGGCGCCAGCGGACGTGGTCGGTGGGCAGCGCGGGGCGCCCGTCGCCGCTCACCGATGCTGCCCCATGCCCGCAGTCTATGCCCGCCCCGGGCCGCCGGCCGTCCCCCCTGGTGGAGGCCGGTTCACGGCCGGCGGGTCAGCGCCCCCGCAGCACCCGCAGCGCCCCGGCCCAGGCGACCACCTGGTCGAGCATCTCGCCGACCGCCTTCGCCTGCGCCGGCGCCGGCCGGAACTCGGTGAAGCCGACGAAGTCCGTGACCAGGGAGAGCGACACCTGCGACCGGACGTCGGCGGCCTCCACCTGGGAGAGGACCAGCCGCAGGTGCTCGGCCGCCCGGGTGCCCCCGTGCACCCCGTAGCTGACCAGCCCGGCCGCCTTGTTCCGCCACTCCCGGTACAGGTAGTCGATCGCGTCCTTGAGCACCCCGGGCACGTTCAGTGGGGCGCGGCCAGGTCCCGGGCCAGCGCCACCGCGCCGTGCAGTGACGAGAGCCCGCCCAGGGCGGCGGCCCGCACGGCGGGGGCCGGGCGGCCCGGCCGGGCGAGCCGGACCACCTCCCGCCCGACCAGCTCGACGAAGCCGGGCAGCCCGGCGGCGAAGCCGCCGCCCAGCACCGCCACCGCCGGGTCGAGCAGCTCGCCGAGGCTGACCACGGCCGCCGCGAGGGCCGTACCCGCCGGTCGGACCGCGTCGTGGGCCCACGGCCGGTCCCGCTCCAGCCCGTCGCGCAGCTCGGCGAAGCCCACCTCGCCGCCCCGGGCCGCGGCGGCCCGGCGCAGCGTCGCCGGCCCGGAGGCGACCGCCTGGAGGCAGCCGTTGCGCCCGCAGTCGCAGCGGGGACCGTCGACGTCGACGACCAGGTGGCCGACCTCGGGGGAGCCCCGGCCCGGGGCCGGCAGGGGCCGGCCGCCCAGCACCACGCCGCCGCCCACGCCGGTGCCGACCCCGAGATAGACGACGTCCTGCGCGCCCACCTGCCGGGCCTCGGCGAGCGCCGCCAGGTCGCCGTCGTCGGCCCAGGCGGTGCGGCTGCCCGGGAAGAGCCCGCGCAGCGTCTCGTCGAAGGGCAGCCCCGCCCAGCTCGGCCGGCCCGGCCACACGACCACCCGGCCCGTCGGGCCGGTGGTGCCGGGCATCGCCACGCCGACCGCCGCGAACCGCAGCCCCGACTCCGCGCGCAGCGCGCCGACCGCGTCGGCAAGCGCCGCCACGTCGGCCTCCACGCCGCCGCCGGGCCAGGTCAACACCCGCTCGTACGCCCGGCCGCCGGCTTCCGTCGCGCCCCGGACCTCCCCGGCGTGCGCGGCCTGCGGCTGGCCCGCCGCGAGCTCCTCGGCGCGCAGCGCGACCTTGGTGCCGCCGATGTCGACGCCGAGGACGCCGAGCCCCGCCCCGTCGCCGCCGCTGCCCCCGGGCACCGGTGTCAGCCCTGGAGCACGTGCAGTACCGCGAGCGCGCCGGCCGCTGCCCCGAACGCGAGCGGCATCACCGTCACCGCGAACGGGTCCCGGGCGCGCACGTGGTAGACGGCGGCGCCGAGCATCAGCGGGACGAGGCCGACCGCCGCCGCGAGCCCGGCCGGCGACCAGTACAGCCCGACGAGCAGGCCGACGACGGCCGCCAGCTCCAGCACCCCGATGACCCGGGTGAGGCCGGCGGAGACGCCGAGGTGGTCCATCCGCTCGCGGGTCTTGCGCTCGCCGACGAGCTTCTGGACGGCGGTGGCCATGAACACGGCGGCCAGGATGATGCTGAGGGTGATGGTGGGAGTCCGCACGGAAACATCCTTAGTGGAGGGGGTGAGGGGTCGCCGGCGACCCTATCGGGGCTGCCCGGCTCAGCCGACCGTGGCGACGAGGGCGCGGGCCGCCAACCGGTAGCCCAGCGGGCCGAGCCCGACGATGACGCCGCTGGCCAGCGGGGCGAGCACCGAGTCGTGCCGGAAGCTCTCCCGGGCCCACACGTTGGACAGGTGGACCTCCATCCACGGCCGGGGATAGTTGGCCAGCGCGTCGCGCAGGCTCCAGCCCGCGATCATCAACGCCCCCGGGTTCACGATCGCGCCCACCGTGTCGTAGTGCTCCTGCACCGTGCGCACCAGCGCGCCCTCGCAGTCGTGCTGCACGGCCACCACGTTCCAGCCCCGCGCGGCGACCTCCTCGCCGACCGCCCGCTCGATGTCGGCGAGGGTGTCGGTGCCGTAGATCTCCGGCTGGCGTCGACCGAGGATGCCCAGGTTCGGGCCGTTCAGCAGGAGCACGTCGGACACAGCTCACCTCGCGTGGGGCGACCCGGCGGGGCCGGCGACAGATTCCCCGCAGTCTTACTACGCCACCCGCCGGCCACGGGCCGGGCACCGCCGCCCGACCGGCGAACTAAGGGGTGGGTAGGGGCCCGCTAGGGGAAGTGAGCAGGCTGCCGGGTCGGTTAGCGTCCACCGCGAGCCGATGACGTTGCCAGCTGGAGACCGCTGCGTCCAGCCGCCGCGGGACGGCCGGGGAACCGCTGGTCCTCCTGGATTGGGAAGTGGGAAGTCATGAGTGGTCAGCCGTCGACGGTGCCGGAGTTCCCCGAGTGGCCGCAGTTCGGTGACGAGGAACGAGCCGGCCTGATCCGCGCCCTCGAACAGGGCCAGTGGTGGCGGATGGGCGGGAGCGAGGTCGACACGTTCGAGGCGGAGTTCGGGGCGTACCACGGCACCCCGCACGCCCTCGCCGTCACCAACGGCACCCACGCCCTGGAGGTCGCCCTCGAGGTGCTCGGCGTCGGGCCCGGCACCGAGGTCATCGTGCCGGCGTTCACCTTCATCTCCTCGTCGCTCGCGGCGCAGCGCCTCGGCGCGGTCGCCGTGCCGGTCGACGTCGACCTCGACACCTACTGCGTCGACCCGGCCGCCGTCGCCGCCGCCGTCACCGACCGCACCAAGGTGATCATGCCGGTGCACATGGCCGGGCAGTTCGCCGACATGGACGCGCTCGACAAGATCGCCGCCGACGCCGGGGTGGCGCTGCTCCAGGACGCCGCGCACGCCCACGGCGCGCAGTGGCAGGGCCGCAAGGTCGGCGAGCTCGGCTCGATCGCCGCGTTCAGCTTCCAGAACGGCAAACTGATGACCGCCGGCGAGGGCGGCGCGGTGCTCTTCCCCGACGAGGAGACCCGCGAGCGCGCGTTCCTCGTGCACAGCTGCGGCCGGCCGCGCACCGACCGCGACTACCTGCACCGCACCACCGGCTCCAACTACCGGATGGGGGAGTTCACCGCCGCCGTGCTGCGCGCGCAACTCGCCCGCCTCGCCGGCCAGATCGACGTACGCGAGCAGCGTTGGCCGCTGCTGGCCGGGCTGCTCGCCGAGATCCCCGGCGTGGTCCCGCAGACCATCGACCCGCGCACCGACCGCAACCCGCACTACATGGCCATGTTCCGCATCCCGGGGATCACCCCGGAGCGCCGCCGTGCCGTGGTCGACGCGCTCATCGCCCGGGGCGTGCCCGCGTTCGTGGCGTTCCGGGCCATCTACCGGTGCGAGGGGTTCTGGGCCGCCGGCGCCCCCGACGAGACCGTCGAGCAGATCGCCGCCCGCTGCCCCAACGTCGAGCAGATCCACTCCGACTGCGTCTGGCTGCACCACCGCACCCTGCTCGGCACCGAGCAGCAGATGCACGACATCGCCGCCGTGCTGGCCGACGTCCTCGCCGGATGACCACCCCGCCGCCGGCCGCTTCCGGCGTCGCCGTGCCGCCCGGCGGCCCGATCCGGGTCGCCGTGGCCGGCCTCGGCTGGGCCGGGCGGGAGATCTGGCTGCCCCGGCTCGCCGCGCACCCGGCCTTCGAGGTGACGGCCCTGGTCGACCCGCAGGCCGCCGTCCGGGACACCGCCCGCGCCGCCCACGCGGTGCCCTTCGCGTACGCCGACGTCGACGACCTGCCGGCCGGCGCGGCGGACCTGGTGGTGGTGGCCGTGCCCAACCACCTGCACGCCGCCGTCGCCGCCCGGCTGCTGCGCCGGGGCGTACCCGTGTTCCTGGAGAAGCCCGTCTGCCTGAGCACCGCCGAGGCGGCGCTGCTGGCCGACGCGGAGCGCGCCGGCGGCGCGGTGCTGCTGGCCGGCAGCGCCGCCCGGTGGCGCGCCGACGTGCGGGCCCTCGCCGACGCCGCCGCCGGGCTCGGCCCGATCCGGCACGTCGACGTGGCGTGGGTCCGCGCCCGGGGGGTGCCCGACGCGGGCGGCTGGTTCACCCGCCGCGACCTCTCCGGCGGCGGGGCGCTCGTCGACCTCGGCTGGCACCTGCTCGACACGGTGCTGCCGCTGCTCGGCCCGGCCGCCCGGATCACCCACGCCGTCGGCAGCGTCTCCGCCGACTTCGTCAACGACACCGCCGCGCACGCCGCCTGGCGCGACCCCTCCGGCACCGCGGGTGCTGCCGGCGCGCTACGGGGCGACGGTTCGGTCGGCGGATCGCGGGGCGATGTCGAGGACACCGCCCGGGGGTTCCTGCTCACCGCCGACGGCACGTCCGTCGCCGTGCACGCCTGCTGGGCGTCGCACGAGGCGCTGGACCGCACCACCATCACCGTGCAGGGCGTCGCCGGCACGGCCACCCTGCGCTGCACGTTCGGGTTCAGCCCGAACCGGGAGCCGACGCCGGTGCTCACCCGCACCCGCGACGGCGAGACCGCCGCGCTGCCGCTGCCCGCCGAGCCGATCGGCGCCGAGTACGACCGCCAGCTCGACGCCCTGCCCGGCCTGCTCGCCGACCCGGCCAGCCGGGGCGCGGCCGTCGCCGAGGCGCACCGGACCATCGACATCATCGAACGGATCTACCGCACCGCCCGGCCCACCGAGCCGGAGCGGGAGCACGCGCTGGCGGGCCAACGCGACCGGTGAGAACCACCGGCGACCTCACTCGCTCCGGGGAGCAGCCATGACCCATCCACCGTCCACCGTCGACGTCACCGTCGCGCCGCCGCCCGCCCGGGGCCCGATCCGCGCGGTCGTGTTCGACCTCGACGGCGTCGTGGTCGACAGCTCGGCCGTCATGCGCGAGGCGTTCAGCATCGCGTACGCCGAGGTGGTGGGCGACGGGCCCGCGCCGTTCGAGGAGTACAACCGGCACATGGGCCGGTACTTCCCGGACATCATGCGGCTGATGGGGCTGCCGCTGGAGATGGAGGAGCCGTTCGTCCGGGAGAGCTACCGGATGGCGCACCTGGTGCCGCTGTTCCCCGGCGTACGGGAGACCCTGGAGGAGTTGCACGGCCGGGGCGTCCGGATGGCCATCGCCACCGGCAAGAGCGGCCCCCGGGCCCGCTCGCTGCTCGACACGCTCGGCGTGCTCGGGCTGTTCGACCAGGTGATCGGCTCCGACGAGGTGGCCCGGCCGAAGCCGGCCCCGGACATCGTCCTGGCCGCCCTCGGCCACCTCGACGTGCCGCCGGAGCAGGCCATGATGGTCGGCGACGCGGTGATCGACCTGCTCAGCGGCCGGGAGGCCGGCGTCACCACGGTCGCTGCCACCTGGCACGGCGGGGACGTCGCCGCCCTGCTCGCCGCCGGCCCGGACGTGGTCGCCGACGCGCCGACGGACCTGCTGGCGTACTGCCCGGCGGCCCTGGTCCCCTGACCCGCGCGCCGCCCTGGCCGCGCGCCGATGCGCGCGGCCCCGGGGGGGGCCGCGGCCCCCCCCCCCCGAGGGGGGGGGCCGGGGGGGGGGGGGCCCGCCGCCCCCCCCCGCGGGCGCCCGTGCCGCGGCCCCGGGGCGGCGCCGGCGCTCCGCCGCCATGTCGGCGACATCGCGGGGTCCAGGCCGACTCGACCCCGCGATGTCGCCGACATGGCGGGGCGATGGGTGGACCCGTCGACGGGTGGGCGCTGGCGAGGTATCGACAACTCTTGGTGACGCGGCCAGTTGCCGTCGCCGGGACCTATCATGAAGCCCCGGCCTGCCAATAGCACTGGCAGGCCGGGGCTTTCCGGCTCACGAGAACTCTTCGCTGTCTGGCCGGCCCAGCGCTGGCCTAGAAAGCAGGGTCCAGGTATCCACCCCACGTCATGGTGGTGGTGCTCACAATATCCACCGACCATACAGGAAGATAGGCCGGCGGCAGCGGGTCGGTGTCGACGATCACTTGGAGACTGCCGCTGAGATCGTAGAATCCGTTCCTGGGGTCAATGCACTGAGTCCACTTGTATGTTCCGGCGGCGAGGGAGATATTCCTGGACTCGGTATCGTAGTTCGTTCCGTACATGACGTAGCCCCACTTGTATGCTCCGCTGGCGAGCGCGATGTTCTTGGTGAGACAGATCGTCGCCAGGCCGTCAGTAGGGCTGCCGGCCAAGGTGGAACTCTTGGTGTTGTACGCAGTGGCGGCAGCGCTCGCGGGCGAAGGAATGCCGATCACCGCAAGCAATGCCGCGGCTGTAACAGTTGCAGCGGACCACATCTTCGCCAGACGCATGTTTCTCCAAAGCTCGCCGGGGTGCGATATCCCCAGATGTGATCACTGTAGCCAGCCGGCGTTGGGTCCGCAAGGGTATCGACTCTCCTGTCCCGGGCCGCGTCGAGATCGGACACCCGCCACATCGCAGGGCCTCGCCAAATTCGTGCAGCCAGGGCTTCTCTGCCGGCGGAAGAATCCTCTTGATTGTCGAGACCAATTTACCGAAGTTGATTTCGTTCGCGAAGTCGCCACGGACTGCTCAGCCTCTTCGGGGGACGACCTTGCGGCGGTCCAGAGCGGTCGGTGCCGTTCCACGAGTGACTAGGGGAGCCGGTAGACGGACACGTGGCTGCGCGACTCGGCGGTGAACTCGCCGCCGGCCCAGTCCGCGTGCCGCGACTCCAGCTCGAAGCCGGCGAGCTGCGCCATCAGGTCGAGCTCCGCCGGCCAGACGTAGCGGTGCGGGCTGCGGAACACCTGCGCCTCGGTGCCCTCGCCGAACCTGAAGTGGTGCGACACGACGTGTTGGCGCAGCACGTCGTAGGTGTCCAGGCCGACGTAGCCGGGCTCGCAGTGCCAGACCGTGGCCTGCCGGCCCGGCGGGAGTTGGCGCAGCTCCGGCACCCACAGCTCGATCACGAACCGACCGCCGGGGCCGAGGTGACGGGCGGCGTTGTGGAAGCAGGCGACCTGCTCGGCCTGGGTGAGCAGGTTGGAGATCGTGTTGAAGACCAGGTAGACGAGCGTGTACGCCCCCGGCGCGACGGTCGTGGCCATGTCGCCGACGACCACGGGCAGCGCCGCCTCGTCCACCTTCGTCCGCAGCTTGTCGATCATGGCGGTGGACAGCTCGATGCCGGTGACGGGCACCCCGCGCTCCGCGAGCGGCACGGCCACCCGGCCGGTGCCGACGGCGAACTCCAGCGCCGCCCCGCCGCCCGCGAGCGCGGCGAGCCGGTCCACGGTCGGCCCCAGCACCTCGGGGGCGAACATGCCGACCCCCGGCGTGTCGTAGCGCTCGGCGGCGTCGGCGTCCCAGATGTCCTCTTGTCGCATGAGCCGACAGTCGTCTCCGGGGCGGGCACTGTCCACCGGATTACGACTCGTTAGGAGGGGGCCCCTGTACAACAGAAAGCGTTAACAAGGTGCCCTTCCTTACGCCAAGGCGGCGCGGACGGCGTCGGGGGGGACGTCCGCGACCAGCTCCGGGCCCCCGGGGCCGTCGAGGACGAACGACAGGCCCGCCGTGGCCTTCTTGTCACGGCGCATGAGCGCGATCAGCTCGTCGTGGTCCACCCCGGCTGGCAGCTCCGTGTCCAGGCCGTAGCCGGCGACCACCTCGCGGTGCTCGGCGACCCGCTCGGGGCCGATCCGGCCCAGGACGCCGGCCAGCCGGCCCGCGAAGACCGTGCCGACGCCGACGGCCTCGCCGTGGCGCAGCCGGAAGCCGGTGGCGACCTCCAGCGCGTGCCCGAGGGTGTGGCCGTAGTTGAGGATGTGCCGCAGCCCGCCGTCGCGTTCGTCGGCGGCGACGACCCGGGCCTTGAGCGCCACGCAGGCGGCGATCTGCTCGGCGACGGGCCGCCCGCGCAGGTCGCCCGCGCCGATGAAGTGGGCGCGGGCGATCTCCCCGTACCCGTTGCGCCGTTCCCGCTCCGGCAGGGTCGTCAGGTGTTCGGTGTCGCAGAGCACCGCGCGGGGCTGCCAGTAGACGCCGACGAGGTTCTTGCCCTCCGGCAGGTTCACCGCCGTCTTCCCGCCCACGCTGGCGTCCACCTGGGCCAGGAGCGACGTCGGCAGGTGGACGACGGCGATCCCCCGGTGGTAGAGGCCGGCGGCCAACCCCACCACGTCGGTGGTGGTGCCGCCGCCGCAGGAGACCACCGCGTCGGTGCGGGTCAGCCCGAACTCGGCGAACGCCCGGCACAGGTGTTCCACCGTGGCGAGGGTCTTGTCGTGCTCGCCGTCGCGGGCCGGCACCACCCGGTGCGGCACGCCCGGGTCGGGCGTCCACTCCGGCGGCCGGGCCGACACCACGACGACCCGCCGCGCGCCGATGCGCGCCACCTCCGCCGGCAGCCGGTGGCGCACGCCCGGCCCGATCAGCACCGGGTACGCGCGCTCGCCGAGCGCCACCTCGATCCGCGCGGGAGTCTCCGTCACCTGCATGCGGTTGTCTTCTCCTCTACACCGGTGGGGCGGCGGACCATCGTCAGCCGCAGCGCCAGCGCGGCCAGCGCGTCGACGTCCGGGGCGATGCCCCACCGGTCGTGGCTGAGCTGCGCGTGGTGGGCCAGCAGGAAGCCGCGTGGCGCGTCCGGGTGGTCCCGCCCGGCCACGTCGGCGACCCGGTCCAGGTAGCGCCGCCACGCGACCTCCACCGCCCCGCCCGGCGGCAGGTCGCCCGCCGCGAGGACGATCTTGTCCGCCCCGGCGGCGGCCTGCGCGGCCAGTTCCCGCCGGTGCGCCCCGGTGAGCGCCGCCCCGCGGTCCTGCCAGTGCAGGAACAGGAAGGCGGGCCGGTCGGCCGCCGGCAGCAGCCCGGCCAGGTGCCGCAGGTGTGCCACGGCCAGCGGCAGCTCCGCGCCGGGCAGCCACGGCCCGTCCCCGGCGAGCAGGGCCAGCGCCAGGTCGCTGCCGGCCTGCGCGAGGGGCCCGCCCCGGGCGGCGTCGCGGACCGCGTGCGGCTCCACGGCGAGGCAAACCCCCTGGTCGTACGCGCGCAGCCCGGCCCGGACCGCGTCGAGCCCCGCCGCCGTCGCGCGGATGCCGAGGCGCAGCCGCTGCCCGGCGGCGGAGCCGGCCGGGGCGACGGGGACGCCGGTGGGGCCGAGGCGGTCGTAGAACCAGGCGGACCCGGGGTCGACGCGGCGGGCGGCGGCGACCAGCCCGGCTACGACGGTGCCGACCAGCTCGGCCGCCCGGGCGTCCGGGCAGTCGCCGGCCGGCACGGCCAGGCGGGCGAACAACCACGAGCGTTCCAACGACGACACCTCGACTGACGGAAGGTGGGGCATGGGCGCGACGGTCTGCGCAGGCTCGCCCCATCATCCCCTCCACCGCAGGTCGCGCCGGTCGATCGGCGGCCGGAACTGGGGACGGGTTAGGGGTGCGACAGGGGTAGGTCGCCGCCACGGCGCTGGGAAGACTTGTGCCGTTACGGCGAGCGAGGTCTACGCCGCGGATGGGGAGTCTCGCCGAGCGGACGGATGGTGACATGCTTCGGAGCGACCTGGTCCAGCCGTTGCCCGGTCTGCTGAGGGCGCACGCGGAGGAGTTCGGGGACCGGGTCGCGTTCCGCGACGACCGCCGCGCCGTCCGGTACGCCGAGCTGGCGGCGCGTACCGCCCGGTTGGCGGGGCACCTGGCGGCGGCCGGCGTCGGCCGGGGCGAGCGGGTGGCGTTCTGCCTGGGCAACCGGGTGGAGACGGTCGAGACGTGGCTGGCGGTCACCCGGGCCGCCGCGGTCGGCGTGCCGCTGAACCCGCGCTGCACCGACGCGGAGCTGGCCCATCTGCTGGACGACTCCGGCGCGGTGCTGGTCGTCACCGACCCGGAGCACCTGGACCAGCTGTTGCGGCTGCGCGCCGACCGCCCCGCCCTGCGCCTCTGGGTCACCGGCGACGGCGCGACCGGCGACGGCGCGACCGGCGACGGCGCGGTCCCCGACGGCGTGGCCGCCTGGGGCGAGCTGGTCGACACCGACCCGGGTGTGGCGGCCCGCGACGACCTGGGCCTCGACGAGGTCGCCTGGATGCTCTACACCTCGGGCACGACGGGCCGGCCCAAGGGCGTGCTCTCCACCCAGCGCACCTGCCTGTGGTCGGTCGCGTCCTGCTATGTGCCGATTCCCGGCCTCACCGGCGACGACCGGGTCGTGTGGCCGCTGCCGCTGTTCCACAGCCTGTCCCACATCGGCTGCGTGCTCAGCGTCACCGCCGTCGGCGCGAGCGCCCGCCTCGTCGACGGCTTCTCCGCCGACGACGTGCTGGCCGCCGTCGCCGAGGACTCCGCGACGGTGCTGGCCGGGGTGCCGGCCATGTACCACCACCTGGTCGCCGCCGCCCGCAGCTCCGGCTTCCGCGCCCCCGATCTGCGGGTGTGCCTGGTCGGCGGGGCGATCACCACGGGGGCGCTGCGCCGGGCGTTCGAGGAGGTCTTCGCCGCGCCGCTGCTCGACGCGTACGGCAGCACCGAGACCTGCGGCTCGATCGCGATCACCCGGCCGGACCGGCCCCGGGTCGAGGGCTCCTGCGGGCAGCCCGTGCCCGGCGTCGAGGTGCGCCTGGTCAGCCCGCAGACCGGGGTGGACGTCCCGGTCGGCGGCGAGGGCGAGGTGTGGGTGCGCAGCCCGAGCGTGATGCTCGGCTACCACGGCCTGCCGGAGGTGACCGCCGCCGCGCTGCGCGACGGCTGGTACCGCACCGGGGACCTGGCCCGCCGCGACGCCGACGGCAACCTCTTCGTCACCGGCCGGCACCAGGAGCTGATCATCCGGGGCGGGGAGAAGATCCACCCGGCCGAGGTGGAGGAGGCGCTGCGGTCGGTGCCCGGCGTCGCCGACGTGGCGGTCACCGGCCGGCCGCACGAGGTGCTCGGCGAGGTGCCGGTGGCGTTCGTCGTCCCCGGCCCGGACGGGTTCGACCCCGCCGAGGCGTACGCGGCCTGCCGGGAGCGGCTGTCCTACCACAAGGTCCCCGACGCGCTGTACGAGATCGGCCAGGTGCCCCGCACCGCGTCCGGCAAGGTCACCCGCCGGCTGCTGCTGGAGCGGCCGGCCCGGCTGCGCGCGGTCAACGGCGGCCACCACGAGACGCTGAGCCGGGTCACCTGGCAGCCGCTGGACCTGGCCGCCGCCGGGCCCGCTGCCGAGCCCGCCCCGCAGCCGCGCCGCTGGGCGGTCGTCGGGCCGGGCGGCGGAGAACTGGTCGAGGCGCTGGCCGTGGCGTCGGCGGGCGACGTGTTCCGGGCGTACCCGGATCTCGCCGCCCTGGGCGACGACCCGGACGCGCCCGACGTGGCGCTGCTGCCGGCCGGCGTCGCCGACGCGCCGGACCTACCCGGCCGGCTGGGCGACCTGCTCGCCGACGCCCGGTACGCCGGCACCCGGCTGGCGGTGCTGACCACCGGCGCCGTCGACGCGTCCACCGTGGACTGCCCCGACGACCCCGACTTGGTGCCGGCGGCCGTGGCGGCGTGGGCGTGGGGGCGCTGCCTGCGCGCCGCGTACCCGGATCGGGTCGTGCTGGTCGACCGGGACGCCGACGACCTGTCGCTGGCCCTGGTGCCGGCCGCCGTGGCCGCCGGTGTCGCGCAGGTCGCGCTGCGCGCGGGCGCGGCCCGGCAGCCGGCCCTCGCGCCGCCCCCCGCCCGCGCGCCCCGGCGGCCGGCGACGGTGGTCGACCCGGCCGCCCCGGCGGTGGTGACCGGGGTCGACGGGCCGACCGGCGCGGCGCTGGCCCGGCACCTGACCGCCGCGCACGGCGTCCGCCGGCTGCGGCTGGCGCACGCCGGCCCGCCCGACGACGCCCTGCGGCGGCTCGTCGCGGACCTGGCCGACGCGGGCGCGACGGTCGCCCCGCTGACCGGCGACCCCGACGCGACGCCGGGCCCACCGGACCCCGACACCGCCCTCGCCGACACCGCGTTCGCCGAGGCCGACGCCGACGCCGCGTCCGCCGGCGGGCCGGTCGGCGCGGTCTTCCTCTGCCCGTCCGCCGCCGACCTCGCCGACGACGCCGCCGTCGCGGCCCTGCTGGCCCTCGCCGGGGCGCTCGACGCCCGGACCCGGCACGCCGCCGCCACGGCGTTCACCGTCGCCGTCCCGGCGGCCCTGCTGCTCGGCGCGGCCGGTCGGGAGCGGGCGGCGGCGGCCGTCGCGGCCCTGCACGCCCTCGTCGCCCGCCGCCGCGCGGCGGGCCTGCCCGCCCGGCTGATCGGCACGACCGAGCCGGCCGCACCGGCGCAGCCGGCCGATTCCGCCGCACCGGCGCAGCCGACCGACGCCGCCGGCCGGCCGGCCGACCCCACCGCGCCGCCGCACGCGGCCCACGCCGCCGCCCCGGCGGGCGGGACCGCCGTCGACCTGGCCGCCTTCGACGTCGCCCACGACGGCGACGACCTCCTGCTGCTCGCCGTGCCGGCCGACGCGACCCATCCGGCCTGGCGGCCCCCCGCCCGCGCGGCGGGCGACGCCGGCGACGCGGCCGACGCCGCCGAGCTGCGCCGCCGGCTGGCCGGCCTGACCACCGCCGAGGGCGACCGGCTCCTGCTCGACCTGGTCCGCGCCGCCACCGCCGCCGTCGCCGGCCTGCCCGGCCCGGCCGCCGTCCGCCCCGGCCGCGCGTTCAAGGAGCTGGGCTTCACCTCCGTCGGCGCGGTCGCCCTGCGCGACCGGCTGGCCCGGGCCACCGGGGTACGGCTGTCCGCCACGGCCGCGTTCGACCATCCGAGCCCGGACGCCCTCGCCCGGCACGTCGCCGCCCGGCTGCGCGGCGGCCCCGGCGTCCCCGCCGCCCAGGCCGGGCCCGCTGCCACGCCCGACGCCGACGATCCCGTGGTCGTCGTCGCCATGGCCTGCCGGCTGCCCGGCGGCGTCGGCTCCCCGCAGGAGCTGTGGGACCTGGTCACCGAGGGCCGGGAGGGGCTCACCCCGTTCCCCACCGACCGGGGCTGGGACCTGGCGCACCTGTTCTCCGACGACCCCGACGCCCCCGGCACCTCGTACGTGCGCGTCGGCGGGTTCCTGCCCGACGCGGCCGACTTCGACGCCGCCCTGTTCTCGATCAGCCCCCGCGAGGCCCTGGCCATGGACCCGCAGCAGCGGCTGCTGCTGGAGACCTCCTGGGAGCTGTTCGAGCGCGCCGGCATCGACCCCACCTCGCTGCGGGGCAGCGCCACCGGCGTCTTCACCGGCGTCATGCACCACGACTACGCCGCCAACCTGCGCCAGGCCCCGCCCGGCACCGAGGGCTACCTGGGCGTCGGCACCGCCGGCAGCGTCGTCTCCGGGCGCGTCGCGTACGCGCTGGGGCTGGAGGGGCCGGCGGTCACCGTGGACACGGCCTGCTCGTCGTCGCTGGTGTCGCTGCACCTGGCCGCCCAGGCGCTGCGCGCCGGGGACTGCGACCTCGCGGTGGCCGGCGGCGTCGCGGTGATGGGCACCCCGCAGGCGTTCGTCGAGTTCAGCCGGCAGCGCGGGCTCGCCCCCGACGGCCGGTGCAAGGCGTTCGCCGACGCCGCCGACGGCACCGGCTGGTCCGAGGGCGTCGCCGTGCTGCTGCTGGAACGCCGCTCCGCCGCCCGCCGCAACGGCCACCCGGTGCTCGCCGTGCTGCGCGGCAGCGCCGTCAACTCCGACGGGGCGTCCAACGGGCTGACCGCCCCCAACGGCCCCGCCCAGGAGCGGGTCATCCGGCGGGCCCTGGCCAACGCCGGGCTCACCGGAGCCGACGTGGACGCCGTGGAGGCGCACGGCACCGGCACCCGGCTCGGCGACCCGATCGAGGCGCAGGCGCTGCTGGCCACGTACGGGGCGGGGCGCGGCGACGCCGAGCCGCTGTGGCTGGGCTCGCTGAAGTCGAACCTCGGCCACACCCAGGCCGCCGCCGGCGCCGCCGGGGTGATCAAGATGGTGCTGGCGCTGCGGCACGGCACGCTGCCGGCGACCCTGCACGTGGACGCCCCGACGTCCGAGGTGGACTGGGCCGGCGGCGCGGTGGAGCTGCTCACGGAGGCGCGCCCGTGGCCGGCGGTGGACCGGCCGAGGCGGGCGGCGGTCTCGTCGTTCGGCATCAGCGGCACCAACGCCCACGTGATCATCGAGGCGCCCCCCGCCGCCGACGAGGAGACCGAGGCCGTCGACCCCGGGCCCTTCACCGGCACCGCCTACCGTGCGCCGGTGCCGTGGCCGCTGTCCGCCGCCACCGGCGAGGCGCTGCGCGACCAGGCGGCCCGCCTGCTCGCCTGGCTCGACGGCCCCGGCGCGGACGCCGACCCGGCCGACGTCGGGCACGCCCTGGCCACCACCCGCGCCGCCCTGGAACACCGGGCCGTGGTGCTGGCCGGCGACCCGGCCGCCGCCCGCGCCGGGCTGACCGCGCTGACCCGGGGCGAGACGGAACCCGACGCCGCCGCCGTGCTCACCGGCCGGGTCGCCGACGGCCGGCTCGGCCTGCTCTTCGGCGGGCAGGGCGGCCAGCGCCCCGGGATGGGCCGCGGGCTGCGGGCCGCGTACCCGGTCTTCGCCGAGGCGTTCGACGCCGCCTGCGCCGAGCTGGACCGCTGCCTCGCCGGGCACGCCCCGCACCCCGTCGCCGACGTGGTCGCCGCCGCCGACGGCACCGACCTCGCCGCCCGGCTCGACGACACCCTCTACACCCAGCCGGCCCTGTTCGCCTTCGAGGTGGCCCTCCACCGGCTGCTGGAGTCCTGGGGCGTCCGCCCCGACGCGCTGCTCGGCCACTCCGTCGGCGAGCTGGCCGCCGCGCACGTCGCCGGGGTGTTCTCCCTCGCCGACGCGGCGGCGCTGGTGGCCGCCCGCGCCCGGCTGATGCAGCAGCTCCCCGACGGCGGCGCGATGGTCGCCGTGGAGGCCGACGAGGCGGAGGTGGCCGCCCACCTCACCGACCGGGTGGGGCTCGCCGCCGTCAACGGGCCGCGAAGCGTCGTCCTCTCCGGCGACACCGACGCGGTGCTGGCCGTCGCCGCCACCCTGCGCGCCGCCGGCCGGCGCACCAGCCGGCTGCGGGTGTCGCACGCGTTTCACTCGCCGCGCATGGAACCGATGCTCGACGCGTTCCGCGCCGTGGCCGCCAACCTCACCTACCGCACCCCGCACCTGCCCGTGGTGTCCAACGTGACCGGCCGGCCGGTCGACCCGGCCCGGCTCTGCTCGCCGGAGCACTGGGTGGACCACGTGCGCGGCACCGTCCGCTTCCTCGACGGGGTGCGCGCCCTGCGCGGGCTGGGGGTCACCACGTTCCTGGAGGTCGGCCCCGGCGGGGTGCTCACCGCGATGGCCCAGGACTGCCTCGCCGACGACACCGCCGACGAGCTGGCCTTCGTGCCCGCCGTGCGGACCGTCGACGGCGAACCGGACGCGCTGGTCGCCGCCGTGGCCCGGCTGCACGTGCGCGGCGTCGCCGTGGACCCCGCCGCCCCCGCCGGCCCCGGCCCGCGCCGCCGGGTCGACCTGCCCACGTACGCGTTCCAGCGCCGGCACTACTGGCTGCCGTACTCGGCGATGGCCGGCGGGCCCGCCGACGTGGGGCTGGCCGACGCCGGGCACCCGCTGCTCGGCGCGGTGCTGCCCGTCGCCGGCACCGGCCAGGTGATCTGCACCGGCCGGGTCGCCGCCGCCACCCACCCCTGGCTGGTCGCGCCCGACGCCGACGGGCCGGCGCTGCTGCCCGCCACCGCCCTGCTCGACCTGTTCGCCCACCTCGGCGTGCTGCTCGACCTGCCCACCGTCGAGCGGCTGCGCGTCCCCGCGCCGGTGCCGCTGCCCGCCGGCCTCTCCGTCGACGTGCAGGTCACCGTCGACGCGCCCGACGGGCACCCGCGCCGGGTGGCCCGCTGCCACGTGCGGGCCGCCGACGGCCAGCCGTGGCGGGAGGTCGCCGAGGCCGTCCTCGCCCCCGCCGACCACCAGGCCGGACCGGCAGCCGCCGGGTCCGTGTGGCCGCCCGCCGGGGCCCGGCCCGTCGACCTGGACACGCCGCAGCGGCGGGCGCTCGCCGGCGAGCTGGCCCGGGCCGCCTGGGTCGCGGGGGACCGGCTCTGCGTCGACGTACGCCTGCCGGAGGACGCCCGGGACGCCGACGCCGAGCGGTACGCGGTGCACCCGCTGGTGCTGGACGCGGCCCTGCGCCTGCTCCCGCTCGCCGGCTTCGCCCCCGCCGCCGGGGTGGCCCGGCCGACCGCGACCGACTGGGCGGGGGTGCGGGTGCACGCCACCGGCGCGCACGCCCTGCGGGTCGTCCTCGCCCCCGCCGGGGCGGACGCGGTCACCCTGTCCGCCGTCGACGACGCCGGTGCCCCCGTGCTCGACGTGGAGCGGGTGGTGCTGCGCGCCGTGGCCGGCCCGACCCCCGCCGACCCGGTGCCCGCCACCGCCCCCGCCGGCCTGTACGCCGTGGACTGGCTGCCTGCCGCCGCCCCGGCGACGCCGGTGCCGGCCTGGGCGCTCGCCGACGGCGCGCCGCCGGACGGCCCGCTGCCGCCGCTGCTGGTGCTGCGGGTCGGCGACGGCGACCCGGCCGCGTCGGTGCCCGACCGGGCGCACGCCGTCGGCCTGGACACCCTCGGCGTGCTCCAGCGCTGGCTGGCCGACCCCCGCGCCGAGGGCACCCGGCTCGCCGTGGCCGTCCGCGACGGCGACCCCGCGCACGCGACCGTCGCCGGGCTGGTCCGCGTCGCCCAGGCCGAGCACCCCGACCGGTTCCTGCTGCTGCGCCTCGACGCGGCCGACGACGCGGAGATCCGCACGGCCCTGGCCGCCGGCCCCGACGAGCCGGAGGTCGCCGTCCGCGACGGCCGGGCCCTGCTGCCCCGGCTGCGCCCCGCCGAGCCCCCCGCCGCCGGCCCGCCGGCACCGACCCCGACCGGCGGCACGCTCGCGCCCGCCGCCGCACCGGCGCCGACCGCCGCCGGCTCCCTGCCGCCCGGCCCGGCCGCCGCCGGGCCGCTGCCGGCGCTGGCCGGCGGGACCGTCCTCGTCACCGGCGGCACCGGCGGAATCGGCCGGCACGTCGCCACCCACCTCGCCACCGTCCACGGCGTCGCCGAGCTGGTGCTGGTCAGCCGCACCGGCCGGCACGCCGACTGGATGGACGCGCTCACCGCCGCCGGGACGACCGTGCGGGTCGCCGCCGCCGACGTCGCCGACCGGGCCGCCCTCGACGCGGTCCTCGCCCCGCTCGCCGGCCGGCTCACCGCCGTCGTGCACGCCGCCGGTGCCACCGACGACGCCCTCCTCACCGGCCTCGACGCCGCCCGCTGGGAGCGGACCCTGCGGTCCAAGGTGCACGGCGCGTGGCACCTGCACGAGCTGACCGCCGGCCTCGACCTGGCCGCGTTCGTGCTGTTCTCCTCCGCCTCGGCCGTGTTCGGCAGCCCCGGGCAGGGCAACTACGCCGCCGGCAACGCCTTCCTCGACGCCCTCGCCGCGCACCGCCGCGCCCACGGCCTGCGCGCCACCGCCCTCGCCTGGGGCCTGTGGGCCACGCCGGACGGGATGGCCGGCGCGCTCACCGCCGCCGACCTGGCCCGCCTCGCCCGGGGCGGCACCCGCCCCCTGGACACCGCCGCCGGCCTGGCCCTGTTCGACGCCGCCCTGCACGCCGACCGGCCCGCGCTGGTGCCGATCGGCCTGGACCTGGCCGCCGTCCGGGCCGCCGGGGAGGTGCCCGCCCTGCTGCGGGCGCTGCTGCCCCCGCCGCCGCGCCGGGCCGTCAACGCCGACCCCGCGCCCGCGTCCGCCGCCGGGTTCGCCGACCGGTTCGCCGGCCGCACCGAACCCGAACGCGCCGCCGCGCTGCTCGACCTGGTGCGCGCCCGGTGCGCCACCGTCGTCGGGCACGCCGGCGGCGACCAGATCGAGCCGCGCCGCCCGTTCAAGGACCTCGGCTTCGACTCGCTGATGGCCGTGGAGCTGAGCAACCGGCTCTCCGCCGCCACCGGCGTCCGGCTCGCCCCGCACGCCGTGTTCAACCACCCCACCCCGGAACTGCTCGCCGCGCACCTGCACGCCCGGCTGCTCGGCACCACCGCCGCCGAGGTCACCGACGCCACCACCGTCGCCGCCGACGAACCCGTCGCCGTCGTCGCCATGGCCTGCCGGTTCCCCGGCGGCATCGGCTCACCCGAGCACCTGTGGCGGCTGCTCGACGACGGCGACGACGTCATCGGCGACCTGCCCACCGACCGGGGCTGGCCCGACCTGTACGACCCGGTCCCCGGCGCCCCCGGCCGCACCTACGTGCGCTCCGGCGGGTTCCTCGCCGGCATCGCCGACTTCGACGCCGCGTTCTTCGGCATCAGCCCCCGCGAGGCCCTGGCCATGGACCCGCAGCACCGGCTGCTGCTGGAGACCTCCTGGGAGGCCCTGGAACGCGCCGGCATCGACCCGGGCGCCCTGCGCGGCAGCCGCACCGGCGTGTTCGCCGGCACCCACGGCCAGGACTACGGCGAGATGATCGCCCCCGGCGTCGCCTCCGACGACGGGGAGACCACCGCCGACGAGGGGCACCTGCTCACCGGCACCGCCGGCAGCGTCCTGTCCGGCCGGGTCGCGTACGCCCTCGGGCTGGAGGGGCCCGCCGTCACCGTCGACACCGCCTGCTCGGCGTCGCTGGTCGCGCTGCACCTGGCCGCGCAGGCGCTGCGCGCCGGCGACTGCGACCTGGCCCTGGCCGGCGGCGTGTCGGTGCTGTCCAGCCCCGCCGGGCTCACCGGGTTCAGCCGCCAGCGCGGCCTCGCCGCCGACGGCCGGTGCAAGGCGTTCGCCGAGGACGCCGACGGGTTCGGCATGTCCGAGGGCGTCGGTGTGCTCGTCGTCGAACGCCTCTCCGACGCCCGCCGCCGCGGCCACCCCGTCCTCGCGCTGATCCGGGGCAGCGCAGTCAACCAGGACGGGGCGTCCAACGGGCTGACCGCCCCCAACGGGCCCTCCCAGGAGCGGGTCATCCGGGCCGCGCTGGCCGCCGCCGGCCTCACGCCCGCCGACGTCGACGCCGTCGAGGCGCACGGCACCGGCACCCCGCTGGGCGACCCGATCGAGGCCGAGGCGATCCTCGCCACCTACGGCCAGCGTCCCGCCGACGCCCCGCCGCTGCTGCTCGGCTCCGTCAAGTCCAACCTCGGGCACACCCAGGCCGCAGCCGGCGTCGCCGGGGTGCTGAAGATGGTCCTCGCCATGCGGCACGGCGTCCTGCCCCGCACCCTGCACGCCCAGCGGCGCACCACCCGCGTCGACTGGGCCGCCGGCTCCGTGGAGCTGCTCACCGACGCCCGCCCGTGGCCGCGCGCCGACCGGCCCGCCCGCGCCGGGATCTCCTCGTTCGGCATCAGCGGCACCAACGCCCACGTCGTCGTCGAGGCGGTCCCCGAACCGGAGCCGGTCGCCGCCCCGCCCGCCGACCCCGCCGCCCTGCCGTGGCTGCTGTCCGCGCGTACCCCCGAGGCGCTGGCCGGGCAGGCCCGCCGGCTGCGCGACCACCTCGCCGAGCACCCCGGCCAGCCGCCCCGCGACGTGGCCTGGTCGCTGGCCAGCACCCGGGCCGCGTTCGACTCCCGGGCCGTGGTCGTCGCCGCCGAACCCGACCGGGTCGCCGCCGCCCTCGACGCGCTCGCCGCCGGCCGCCCCGACCCCGACCTGGTACGCGGCGACGCCACCGCCGCCGGGAAGACCGTGTTCGTCTTCCCCGGCCAGGGCTCCCAGTGGCCCGGCATGGGCCTCGACCTGCTCGACCAGGCGCCCGTGTTCGCCGAGCGGATGGCCGCCTGCGACGCGGCCCTGCGCCCCCACCTGGGCTTCTCGGTGCTCGACGTGCTGCGTCAGGCCCCCGACGCGCCGAGCCTCGACCGGGTCGACGTGGTGCAGCCGGCCCTGTTCGCGACGATGGTGTCGCTGGCCGAGCTGTGGCGCTCCCACGGCGTGCGGCCCGCCGCCGTCGTCGGCCACTCGCAGGGCGAGATCGCCGCCGCCTGCGTCGCCGGTGTGCTCTCCCTGCCCGACGCGGCGAAGGTGGTGGCGCTGCGCAGCCGCGCGATCCGGGCCCTGGCCGGGCACGGGGCGATGGCGTCCGTGGCGCTGCCCGCCGACGTGGTCCGCGAGCGCATCGCCCGCCACGGTGACGCCGTCGCCGTCGCCGCCGTCAACGGGCCCGCCGCCGTCGTCGTCTCCGGCGCGGAGGCCGCCGTCGAGGAGGTGCTCGCCGAGCTGGCCGCCGACGGGGCCCGGGTGCGCCGCATCGCCGTCGACTACGCCTCCCACTCCGCCCAGGTGGAACGGATCCGCGCCGACCTGGCCGGGGCGCTGGCCGGCATCAGCCCCGGCCCGGCCGCCGTGCCGCTGTTCTCCACCACCGACCTGCGCTGGCTCGACGGGCCGGAGATGGGCCCCGACTACTGGTACCGCAACCTGCGCCAGCCCGTCGAGCTGCACCGGGCCGTGGCGGAGCTGGCCGCGCTCGGCCACGACACGTACGTCGAGTGCAGCCCTCACCCGGTGCTCACCGTCGGCATCGCCGAAACCCTCGCCGAGCACGACGCCCCGCACGTCGTCGTCGGCTCCGTGCAACGCGACCAGGGCGACCGCGCCCGGTTCCTGCTCTCCGCCGCCCAGCTCCACGTGCGCGGCGTCGCCGTCGACTGGCAGCCGGCCCTGGCCGGCGGCCGGCGCGTCGACCTGCCCACCTACGCGTTCGCCCACCGCCGCTACTGGCCCCGGCCGGCCACCGGCCCCGGCGACGTCGGCGCGGCCGGCCTCGACGCCGCCGGGCACCCGCTGCTCGGCGCGTCCGTGGCGCTGGCCGAGGCCCGCGGGCACCTGTTCACCGGCCGGCTCGCCGCCGGGGCCCCCGAGTGGCTCGCCGACCACCGGGTCGGCGAGACGGTGCTGGTGCCCGGCACCGGCCTCGTCGAGCTGTGCCTGCGGGCCGGCGACGAGGTCGGCTGCCCCGTCCTCGACGAGCTGGTCATCGAGGCCCCGCTCGCCCTGCCCACCGACGCCGCAGAGGGCCCCGCCGTTGGCGGCCCGGCGTCCGGTCGCGCCGCCGTCCAGGTGCAGCTCACCGTCGGCCCGGCCGACGACACCGGCCGCCGCCCCGTCGCCGTGCACTCCCGCCCCGCCGACGCCCCGCCCGGCGCCCCGTGGACGCGGCACGCCAGCGCGACCCTCTCCGCCGCCCCGCCCGCCCCGCCCGCCGGCCTCACCGCCTGGCCGCCGCCGCACGCCCGCCCCGCCGACCTCACCGGCTTCTACGCCGGGCTCGCCGCCGACGGCTACGCGTACGGGCCGGCGTTCCAGGGGCTGCGCGCCGTGTGGACCGGCGACGGCGAGGTGTACGCCGAGGTGGAGCTGCCCGCCGGGGAGCGCGCCGACGCCGACCGGTACGGCCTGCACCCCGCCCTGCTCGACGCCGCCCTGCACGCCGCGCACTTCGGCGGCATCGGCGACGCCGGCCCCGACCGGCTGCTGCTGCCGTTCGCCTGGAACGGCGTCGCCCTGCACGCCGCCGGCGCGTCCGCGCTGCGGGTCCGGCTCACCCGGGTCGCCCCGCACGCGATCGCGCTGACCGTCGCCGACGCCACCGGCGCGCCCGTGGCCGAGGTGGCGTCGCTGGCGATGCGCCCCATCTCCCGCGCCGAACTCGGCACCCGCGACACCGCCGTCGACGACGCGCTGTTCCGCCTCGACTGGCAGCCCGTGGCCGCGCCGGAGACCCCCGCCCCGGCCCGCGTCGTCGCGCTCGGCCGGGCCGTCGGCGCGTTCCCGCACCACACCGACCCGGCGGCGCTCGCCCGCGCCGTCGACGGCGGCGCGGCCCCGCCCGACGCCGTGCTCGCCCCGCTGGGCGGGGCCGGCGACTCCGCGACCGGCGGGCCGGAAACCGCCGGGGCGACCGTCGACCGGGCGCGCGCCGTCGCCGCCGAGGCGCTCGCCCTCGTCCAGGCGTGGCTGGCCGACCCCCGCTGGGCGGCCACCCCGCTGGTGCTGCTCACCCGGGGCGCGGTCGGCGTGCACAGCCCCGCCGAGGTCGACGACCCCGACGCCGCCACCGCCTGGGGACTGGTCCGCACCGCCCAGTCCGAGCACCCCGACCGGTTCGTCCTGCTCGACGCCGACACCCCGCCCACCGACGCCGAGCTGACCGCCGTCCTCGCCGCCGCAGAACCCCAGGTGGCGCTGCGCGCCGGCACCCCGTACGCCCCCCGGCTGGCCCGCCGCGTCGAGGCCGCGACGCTCACCCCGCCGGCCGGCGCGACCGCCTGGCGGCTCGACACCACGGCGCGCGGCAGCCTGGAGAACCTCACCCTCGCGCCCACCGACGCCGCCGACGCGCCCCTCGGCCCCCTCGACGTGCGGGTGCGGGTCCGCGCCGCCGGCCTCAACTTCCGCGACGTGCTCAACGCGCTCGGCCTCTACCCCGGCGACCCCGGGCCGCCCGGCGGCGAGGCGGCCGGCGTCGTCACCGAGGTCGGCGCGGACGTCACCGACCTGCGCCCCGGCGACCGGGTCCTCGGCGTCTTCGTCGGCTGCTTCGGCCCCGTCGCCGTCACCGACCGCCGGCTGCTCGCGCCGGTGCCCGACGGCTGGACGTACGCCCAGGCCGCCTCCGTGCCGGTGGTGTTCCTCACCGCCTACCACGGGCTGGTCAACCTGGCCGGGCTGCGGGCCGGCGAGTCCGTGCTGGTGCACGCCGCCGCCGGCGGCGTCGGCATGGCCGCCGTGCAACTCGCCCGCCACCTCGGCGCGCACGTCTACGCCACCGCCAGCCCCGGCAAGTGGCCCGCCCTGCGCGCGATGGGCATCCCCGACAGCCACCTCGCGTCGTCGCGCACCCTCGACTTCGAAACCCACTTCCTCGCCACCAGCGGCGGACGCGGCGTCGACGTCGTCCTCGACTCCCTCGCCCGGGAGTTCGTCGACGCCTCCCTGCGGCTGCTGCCCCGCGGCGGCCGGTTCGTCGAGATGGGCAAGACCGACCTGCGCGACCCCGACCGCGTCGCCGCCGACCACCCCGGCGTCGCCTACCAGGCGTACGACCTGACCACCGTCGACCCCGACGAGATCCAACGGATGCTCGTCGAGCTGATGGGCCTGTTCGCCGCCGGGAAGCTGACCCCGCTGCCGGTGCGCGCCTGGGACGTCCGGCAGGCCCCCGACGCCTTCCGCCACGTCCAGCAGGCCCGGCACGTCGGCAAGGTCGTGCTCACCGTGCCGGCCCCGTGGGACCCCGCCGGCACCGTCCTGCTCACCGGCGGCACCGGCCTGCTCGGCGGCCTCGTCGCCCGCCGCCTCGTCACCGGCCACGGCGTGCGGCACCTGCTGCTCGCCAGCCGGGGCGGCCCCGACGCGCCCGGCGTCGCCGAGCTGACCGCCGAGCTGACCGCCCTCGGTGCCACCGTCACCGTGGCCGCCGCCGACGTCGCCGACCGCGCCGCCGTGGCCCGGCTCGTCGCCGCCGTCCCCGCCGACCGTCCGCTCACCGCCGTCGTGCACCTCGCCGGGGTCCTCGACGACGGCGTGGTCACCGCGCTGACCCCCGACCGCCTCGACACCGTCTTCGCGCCCAAGGTGGACGCCGCCCGGCACCTCGACGAGGCCACCCGCCACCTCGACCTCGCCGGGTTCGTGCTGTTCTCCTCCGGCGCCGGGGTGTTCGGCGTGCCCGGCCAGGGCAACTACGCCGCCGCCAACGCCTACCTCGACGCCCTCGCCACCCGGCGGCGCGGCGCGGGCCTGCCCGCCCAGTCCTACGCCTGGGGCCTGTGGGAGCAGGCCAGCGCCATGACCGCGAAGCTGGACCGCGCCGACCCCCGGATCACCGCCCGCGACGGGCAGCTCGCCCTCGGCACCGACCTCGGCATGGCGCTGTTCGACGCCGCACTGGCCGCCCCCGAGGAACACCTCGTGCCCACCCGGGTCGACGTGGCCGCCCTCGCCGGCCGGGCCACCGTGCCCGCGCTGATGCGCGGACTCGTCCGGCGCGTCCGCCCCCGGGCCCGCGCCGAGGCCGCCACCGGCGGCCGGGACCTCGCCGGCCGGCTGCGCGCCCTCACCGCCGGCGAGCAGTCCGCCCTGCTGCTGGACCTGGTCCGCGCCGAGGCGGCCACCGTCCTCGGCCACGCCAGCCCCGACGCCGTCAAGCCCGCCCAGGCGTTCAACGAGATCGGCTTCGACTCGCTGACCGCCGTCGAGCTGCGCAACCGCCTCACCGAGGCCACCGGGCACCGGCTGCCCGCCACCGCGATCTTCGACTATCCGGACCCGACCGCGCTGGCCGGCTTCCTGCGCGCCCAGCTCGTGCCCGACGGCGGCCAGGCCGCGCCGGCCATCCTCGCCGAGCTGGAGAGCCTGGAACGGTCCCTGGCCGAGACGGTCGTCGAGGCGGAGCTGCACACCCAGGTCGCGGCCCGGCTGGAGGTGCTGGTCGCCAAGTGGCGCACCATGCGCGGCGCGTCCGCCACCGACCACGACCTGGACCTGGACCTCGACCAGGCCAGCGACGACGAGATCTTCAGCCTGATCGACACGGAACTCGGGCTGTGACGCCCGACCCGACGCGCGGACCCGGGGGGACGGCGATGACCGACGTACTGATCGTGGGCTACGGCCCGGTGGGCCAAGTGGCGGCGATCCTGCTCGCCCAGCGCGGCTTCACCGTGCAGGTGGTGGAGAAGTGGGCCACCCCGTACAGCATGCCCCGCGCCGTGTCCTACGACGGCGAGGCCAGCCGCATCCTCGCCGCCTGCGACCTCGGCGACACCCTCGACCCCGTGTGCGAGCTGTCCGGCGAGTACACCTGGAAGAACGGCTTCGGCCGCACCCTGCTGCACGTCAAGGTCGCCGAGGACGGCCCGACGGGCTGGCCCGACTCGATCTCCTTCTACCAGCCCGGCCTGGAGGCCGCCCTCGCCGCACGCGGCGCGGCCCTGCCCGGCGTGCGGGTCCTGCGCGGCGTCGAGGTGACCGACCTCGCCGATCACGGCGACCACGTCGAGGTGGCCGCCGTCGACGCCGACGGCACGCCCCGCGCCTTCACCGCCGACTGGGTGCTCGGCTGCGACGGCGCGAACAGCTTCGTCCGCCGCTGGCTCGGCGCGACCGTCACCGACCTCGGGTTCGGCTACGACTGGCTGGTCTGCGACGTCGTGCTCAACGAGCCCGTCGAGTTCAAGCCCAACAACCTCCAGATCTGCGACCCGGCCCGCCCCCGCACCGCCGTCTCCGCCGGCCCCGACCACCGGCGCTGGGAGTTCATGCGGGTGCCGGGGGAGACCCTGGAGGAGTTCCAGACCGAGGCCAGCGTGTGGCGGCTGCTCGGCCTGTTCGACATCACCCCCGCCACCGCCCGCCTCGACCGGTACGGCGTCTACACCACCCAGGCCTGCTACGCCGACACGTGGCGCTCCGGCCGGGTGTTCCTCGCCGGCGACGCCGCGCACGTCATGCCGCCCTTCCTCGGCCAGGGCATGAGCTCCGGCTTCCGCGACGTCATCAACCTGGCCTGGAAGCTCGACCTGGTGCGCCGGGGAATCGCCGACGCCGCCCTGCTCGACACGTACGAGGTGGAACGCAAGGCGCACGTGCAACACGCCATCCGGATGTCCATCGACTCCGGCAAGGTGATCTGCGAAACCGACCCGAAGCAGGCCGCCGGCCGCGACTCGGTGATGCTCGCCGCGCTGCGCCGCCGTACCCAAGCCAGGCACGCCCGGTCGCTGCGCGAGGCCATCGTCGACGGGGTGCTGCACCGCCGCCCCGACGGCGCGCCGGCCCCCCACGCCGGCGACCCCGCACCCCAGGGGCGGGTGGCCGTCGGCGGGCGCACCGGGCGCTTCGACGACGTCGTCGGCGGCGGCTTCGTGCTGATCACCCGCGCCGCCCCGGACGCCGACGGCGAACCGGCCGCCGCCCTCGACGCCGACGCCGTCGCGTTCCTCGACGCCCTCGGCGTCCGCCGGGTCACCGTCCGCCCCGCCGACGCCGACGCGGCCCCCACCGACGTGGTCGACCTCGACGGCGTCCACCTCACCTACCTGGCCGGCGCAAACGCCGACGCCGTGCTGGTCCGGCCCGACTTCTACGTCTTCGGCGTCGCCGCCGGCCCCACCGGCCTGGCCGCCCTGGTGGACGACCTGCGCCAGCAGGTCTCCGCCCGGGTGCCGCAACCCTGACCACCTGCTGCGCAAGGAGTGACATGCTGGAGAACCTCCGCACCCTCGGCCGGGTCATCCGCACCCTGGCCACGAAGGACCCGGTGACCCGGGTCCGCCGCTTCTACGAGATCCAGTCCCCGAACGTGGAGTTCGCCGCCCGCACCACCCGCTACATGAACGTCGGCTACTGGGAGGACGGCGTCACCAGCCTCGACGTGGCCGGCGAGGCGCTGGCCACGAAGCTCGCCGACGCGGCCGGCTTCAAGCCCGACGACACCGTCCTCGACGTCGGCTTCGGCTACGGCGACCAGGACTTCGCCTGGCTGCGCGACCGCCGCATCGCCAAGGTGCACGGCATCAACGTCACCCCCCGCCACGTCGAACACGCCCAGCAGCGCGCCCGCCGCGAGGGCCTGGCCGAGCAGGCCGAGTTCCAGCTCGGCAACGCCCTCGCGCTGCCCTTCGCCGACGGCACCTTCGACCGGGTCGTCGCCCTCGAGTCGGCGTTCCACTTCTATCCGCGCAGCGCCTTCTTCGCCGAGGCGTTCCGGGTGCTCAAGCCCGGCGGCACCCTCGCCACCGCCGACATCATCCCGCTCAGCAACGACACCGCCCGCATGTCGATCAACTCGGGCCCGTTGAGCTTCATCAAGTTCAGCATCCCCGACGAGAACTGGCACGACCGCGCGGTCTACGCCGAGCAGCTCGCCGCCGCCGGCTTCGGCAACGTCGACGTGCAGTCCATCCAGGACCGCACCTGGGAGGGCTGGCGGCGGTTCCAGGCCAGCCGCCCGTCCGACCCCGCGTTCCAGGCCGAGGCCGACCGCAGCGCCGTCAAGGGCATGGCCAACCACTGGCGCGACGAGACGCTCATCAAGAAGGAACTCGCGCTGCTCGACTACGTCATCGCCGTCGCGCACAAGCCGTGACCCGACGCGGCCCCCGCCGACGTCCGGCGGGGGCCGCGCCACGAGCGGCTGCGGTCAGGACACCGGCGTACGCGCCAGAGCCGCCGAGATCGTACGCAGGATCGCCGGCTGGTGCTGCGCCAGGAAGAAGTGCCCGCCCGGGAACACCTGAAGGTCGAACGCGCCCGTGGTGTGCCGCTCCCACGCCCGCGCCTCGTCGACCGTCGTCTTCGGGTCGGCGTCGCCCGTGAACACCGTCACCGGGCAGCCCAGCTTCGGCCCCGGCGTGTACTCGTACGTCTCCGCCGCCCGGTAGTCGTTGCGGATCGCCGGCAGCGCCGCCCGCAGCAGCTCCGCGTCGCCGAGCACCGCCAGGTCCGTGCCGCTGAGCTTGCGCACGTCGGCGAGCAGCCCCTCGTCGTCGAGCAGGTGCACCGTCTCGTGCCGGGGGCACGACGGGGCCCGCCGCCCGGACGGGAACAGGTGCGCCGCCGGCGCGCCCGTCTCCGCCTCGATCAGCCGCGCCACCTCGAAGCCCAGCGTCGCGCCCATGCTGTGCCCGAAGATCGCCAACGGCTGGTCCAGCCACGGCCGCAGCACACCGAACACCTGCCGGGCCAGCTCCGGCAGGTTGTCCACGCACGGCTCCTGGCGGCGGTCCTGCCGCCCCGGATACTGGATCGCGAGCACCTCCACGGCCGGCGACAGCGCCCGCGACACGGGAAAGTAGAAACTCGCGGACCCCCCGGCGTGCGGCAGGCACACCAGCCGCCGCGCCCCGGCCGGCGCCGGGTGGAACCGGCGGACCCACAGGCCGTTGTCTGAGTCGGTCATGCGTACACGCGGTCCTTCCAGCGGTGGCGCCGGGATCCGCCGGCACCGGTGCGATCAAAGGGACGCTAATCGGATCCACCGGGGGCGGCCACCCCTAGCGGACCGCCGCGCGGGTTAGGGGTTGTCGCAGGTCATCGCGACGCCATAGCTTTCCCCCGCAGAGGGGACCCGGGGGCTGCCGGCCACATTGTGCAAAGGACGTAGAACCGATCTGGCCTGAGGAATTCGCGCATTCGTTCCGTCGCCTACGTCAGGTCTCCGCCGGCCACCGCGATGGGTCAGGTTGATGGACACCGAAGATAAGCTCCGGGAGTATCTGAAGAGGGTCACCACCGACCTGCGGCGGACCCGGCAACGCCTCCGCGACGTCGAGGACGCCGCCGGGCAGCCGATCGCCATCGTCGGGATGGCCTGCCGCTTCCCCGGCGGGATCACCTCGCCCGACGCGCTGTGGGACCTCGTCGCCGCCTCCGGCGACGCCGTCGGCCCCTTCCCCGCCGACCGGGGCTGGGACCTCACCGACCTGCACGACCCGACCCGGGAACGCCCCGGCACCTCCTGCGTCGCCGAGGGCGGCTTCGTCCACGACGCCGGTGACTTCGACCCCCGGTTCTTCGGCATCTCCCCGCGCGAGGCCCTCGCCATGGACCCGCAGCAGCGGCTGCTGCTGGAGGTGTCCTGGGAGGCGTTCGAGTCCGCCGGCATCGACCCGACCGGGCTGCGCGGCGGCCGGGTCGGCGTGTTCGCCGGCCTCACCCACGGCGACTACGCCGCCGGGGCCGCCGACGTGCCCGACGGCGTCGTCGACTACCTCGGCCTCGGCAACGCCGGCAGCATCAGCTCCGGCCGCGTGGCGTACGCCCTCGGGTTCGAGGGCCCGGCCGTCACCGTCGACACCGCCTGCTCGTCGTCGCTGGTCGCGCTGCACCTCGCGGCGCAGTCGCTGCGCTCCGGCGAATCCGACCTGGCCCTGGCCGGCGGCGTCACCGTGATGCCCACCCCCGCCGTCTTCGTCGACTTCACCCGGCAGGGCAACCTGTCCATGTCGGCGCGGTGCAGGGCGTTCGCCGAGGGGGCCGACGGCACCGCCCTCGCCGAGGGCATCGGCATCCTCCTCGTGGAACGTCTCAGCGACGCCCGCCGGCTCGGCCACCGCGTCCTCGCCGTGGTGCGGGGCAGCGCGGTGAATCAGGACGGCGCGTCGAACGGGCTCACCGCGCCGAACGGCCCGGCGCAGCAGCGGGTGATCCGGCAGGCCCTCGCGTCGGCCCGGCTGTCCCCGGTGGACGTGGACGTGGTGGAGGCCCACGGCACGGGCACCACCCTCGGCGACCCGATCGAGGCGCAGGCGCTGCTGGCCACCTACGGGCAGGACCGGGGCGACGCCGCGCCGCTGCTGCTCGGCTCGGTCAAGTCGAACCTCGGCCACCCCCAGGCGGCGGCGGGCGTGGCCGGTGTGATCAAGATGGTGCAGGCGATGCGGCACGGCCTCGTGCCGGCGACGCTGCACGTGGATGCGCCGTCGTCGAAGGTGGACTGGTCGTCCGGCGCAATGGCCCTGGTGACCGAACCGACGCCGTGGCCGGTGGTGGACCGTCCGCGTCGGGCGGCGGTGTCGTCGTTCGGGATCTCCGGCACGAACGCGCACGTGATCATCGAGCAGGCGGAGCCGGTCGAGACCGAGGTCGAGCCGCCTGGGCCTGCCGATCTGCCGGTGGTGCCGTGGTTGGTGTCGGCGCGTACGCCCGAAGCCCTCGCCGCGCAGGCGGCGCGCCTGGCGGATCTCGTCCGGGAGCGCCCGGGGTTGTCGCCGGTCGACGTCGGCTGGTCCCTGGCGATGTCGCGGGCGGCGTTGGAGCACCGGGTGGTTCTGCTCGGGACGGGCCGCGACGACCTGTTGTCCGGCGTGGAGGCGCTGGCCGCCGGTGCGGCGGCTGCGGGCGTGGTGGCTGGTGAGGTGTCGTCGGGTCGTCGGGCGTTGTTGTTCACGGGTCAGGGTGCGCAGCGGTCGGGGATGGGTCGGGAGTTGTATGACCGGTTCCCGGTGTATGCGGAGGCGTTCGATCGGGTGTGTGCCCTGTTCGAGGGTCGGTTGGATCGTTCGTTGCGGGAGGTGGTGTTCGCGTCACCGGGTTCTGATCTGGCTGCCCTGTTGGATCAGACCGTTTACACGCAGGCGGGTTTGTTCGCCCTGGAAGTGGCGTTGCACGAGCTGCTGGCCTCGTTCGGTGTGACGGCTGACTATCTGGTGGGTCATTCGATCGGTGAGGTGACGGCCGCTCATGTGGCGGGTGTGTTGTCGTTGGAGGACGCCTGCACGCTGGTGGCGGCGCGGGGTGCGTTGATGCAGGCGTTGCCTGATGGTGGCGGGATGTTGGCGGTGGGGGCGTCCGAGGCTGAGGTGCGGGCGTTGGCCGGTGACGGCGTGGACGTGGCGGCGGTGAACGGTCCTGAGGCGGTGGTGTTGTCGGGGCCGGTTGCCGACCTTGACCGGGTCGCGGGGGAGTGCGCCGAGAACGGTTGGCGGGTCAAGCGGCTGCTGGTGAGTCATGCGTTCCACTCGCGGTTGATGGAGCCGATGCTGGCGGAGTTCCGCACAGTCCTGGCCGGTTTGGACTGGCGGGCCCCGAGGTTGCCGATCGTGTCGAATCTGACCGGGCGGGTGGCGGAAGCCACTGAGATCACCAGCCCTGAGTATTGGGTGCGGCATGTGCGGGAGGCGGTGCGGTTCGGCGACTCGGTAACGACTCTGCTCGGGCTGGGCGTGACGGCCTTCGTGGAGGTGGGTCCGGATGCGACGTTGACGGCGATGGCCGCCGACACCCCGGCGGAGCGGCCGGTGCACCTGGTGGCGGCGCTGCGCCGCGACCAGCCCGAGACGACCGGCATCGTGACCGCCCTGGCCCGGCTGCATGTCACCGGCACGCCGGTCGACTGGGCGGCGTGGTTCACCCACACCGGCGGGCGGCCCCGCACCGTCGACCTGCCCACGTACGCCTTCCAGCGCCAGCGCTACTGGCTCGACGCCGGCCCGTCCGGGGCCGACGCCTCCGGCCTCGGGGTCCGCAGCGCCCCACACCCCCTGCTCACCGCCGAACTCGTCACCGCCGCCGACGACACCCGCCTGTACGGCGGCCGGCTGTCGGTGCGTACCCAGCCCTGGCTGGCCGACCACGTCGTGTGGGGCACCGTCGTCGTGCCGGGCACGGCGCTCGTGGAGATGGCCCTGCACGCCGGGGCGCAGGCAGCCTGCGACACCCTGGAGGAGCTGACCCTCGCCGCCCCGCTCGTCCTGCCCGAGCAGGGCGCCCGCGCGGTGCAGCTCAGCCTCGCCGCCCCCGACGAACACGGCCGCCGCCGGCTCGCCGTCCACTCCCGGCCCGCCGACGACCCGCGCGGCGACTGGATCCGGCACGCCGACGGCGTCCTCGCCCCCGGCGGCGGCGACACGCCCGAGGCGCTCACCGAGTGGCCACCCGCCGACGCCACCGCCGTGCCCGTCGAGCCGATCTACGCCCAGCTCCACCGCCTCGGCGTCGACCACGGGCCCACCTTCCGGGGGCTGCGCGCCGTGTGGCGTACCCCCGATGCCGTGCTCGCGGAGGTCGCGCTGCCCGACGGCGTCGCCGCCGGCGGGTTCGGCCTGCACCCCGCGCTGCTGGACGCGGCGCTGCACGTCGTCGGCCTCGCCGCCGACGACGACGCCGACGAGGCCGCCGGGGCCCGACTCCCGTTCGCCTGGTCGGGCGTCGCGCTCGCCGCCGTCGGCGCGACCCACCTTCGGGTACGCGTCACCCGCGCCGGCTCGGCCGTGTCCCTCGCCCTCGCCGACGGCACCGGCGCACCCGTCGCCCGGGTCGGCTCGCTCGTCTCCCGGCCCGTCGCCGCCGACCAGCTCGACCCGGCCGGCCCCGCCGACCTGCCCCTGTTCGACCTGCGCTGGACCGCGCTGCCCCTGCCGCCCCGCCCGGCGACCGGCATCGTCGCGCTCGCCGCCGCCGGCTCCACCGCGACCACCGGCGCATCGCTGCCGGGCGGGCTCCCCGCGCTCGCCGCCGCCGTCGACGCCGGCCGGCTCGACCCCCGGTTCGTGCTGCTGCCCGCCGCCGACGCCCCGCCCGGCGACCCCCTCGACGCCACCCGCACCCGGCTCGCCGACACCCTCGCCGCCGTCCGGGACTGGCTGGCCGACGACCGGCACGCCGACCGCCGGCTCGTCGTGCTCACCCGCGGCGCGGTCCCCGCCGACGGCACCGGCGACGTGACCGACCTGCCCGGCGCAGCCGTCTGGGGCCTGATCCGCTCGGCGCAACTGGAACACCCTGGCCGGTTCGTGCTGGCCGACCTCGATCCCGCGCCCGGCCCCGACGGTGACGTCGACGCCGACCTGCTCGGCCGGGCCCTGGCCAGCGACGAACCCCAGCTCGCCCTCCGCGCCGGCCGGCTCCTCGCGCCCCGGCTCGCCCCCGCCGAACCCGACCCCACGGGGGCCGTCGACCTGCTCCCCGACGGCACCGTGCTCGTCACCGGCGCCACCGGCACCCTCGGCGGCCTCCTCGCCCGCCACCTCGTCACCGCCCACAAGGTCCGGCACCTGCTCCTCGCCGGCCGGCGCGGCGGCGACGCCCCCGGCGCCGCCGACCTCCTCGCCGACCTCGCCCGCCTCGGCGCGCACGCCCGCTTCGTCGCCTGCGACGCCGCCGACCGCGACCAGGTCGCCGCGCTGCTCGCCACCGTCGCCGCCGAACACCCCCTCACCGGCGTCGTGCACGCCGCCGGGGTCCTCGACGACGCGACCGTCACCGCGCTCACCCCCGAACGGATCGCCACCGCGCTGCGCCCCAAGGCCGACGCCGCCTGGCACCTGCACGACCTCACCCGGCACCTCGACCTGCCGATGTTCGTGCTGTTCTCCTCCATCGCCGGCCCCCTCGGCGGCCCCGGGCAGGGCAACTACGCGGCGGCCAACGCGTTCCTCGACGGCCTCGCCCAGCACCGGCGCGCCGCCGGCCTCGCCGCCACCTCCCTGGCCTGGGGTTTGTGGGAGGCCGGCAGCGGCATGACCCGCGGCCTGGGCGCCGCCCGCCGGGAACGGATGGCCCGCCAGGGCATCGCCCCCCTCGGCACCGATCAGGCGCTCGCCCTCTTCGACGCCAGCCGCCGCAGCCGGCAGCCGCTGCTGCTGCCCGTCCGCCTCGACGTCGCCGCGCTGCGTACCCTCACCACCGTCGACCACCTGCCCGCGCCGCTGCGCGGCCTGGCCGGCGTCCGCGCCCGGCGCAGCGCCGCCGGGGCCGCCCCCGCCGGCGGCTTCCGCGACCGGATCGCCGACGCCACCGACGCCGAGCGCCGGCGGCTCGTCGAGGAACTGGTCACCGGCCAGGTCGCCGAGGTCCTCGGGTACGCCACGGCCGTCGCCGTCGGCCCCGGCCAGTCCTTCACCGAGCTGGGCTTCGACTCGCTGACCGCCGTGGACCTGCGCAACCGGCTCACCGCCCGCACCGGCCTGACGCTGCCGGCCACCCTCGTCTTCGACCACCCCACCCCCGAGGCGCTCACCGGGCACCTGGTGGCGCAGCTCGGCACCGGCCGGTCCGCGCCAACCCTCCTCGACGAACTGGACCGGCTGGAGGCGGCGTTCGCCGCGACCCCCGCCGACGCCCTCGCCGAACTCGCCGCCGACGAGGAGACCCGCTCCGCCGTCACCGCCCGGCTGCGGGCGCTGCTCGCCCGCTGGGACGGCGACGCCGGTGACACCGCCGCCGTCGCCCAGGTGATCGACGACGCCAGCGACGACGAACTCTTCGACTTCATCGACAGCACGTTCGGTCGCTCCTGACCGTCGTACCGCCCGCTTGCCGACCAACGCGACAGGTGAATCCCGATGGCGAACGAAGCCAAGCTCCGTGAGTACCTCAAGCGCGTCACCGCCGACCTCGCCGAGACCAGCGAACGCCTGAAGGCGGCCGACGCCAAGAACCACGAGCCCATCGCCATCGTCGGGATGAGCTGCCGCTACCCGGGCGGTGTCCGCTCCCCGGAGCAACTGTGGGAACTCGTCGCCACCGCCACCGACGGCGTCACCGGATTCCCCACCGACCGGGGCTGGGACACCGACGCCGCGTACGACCCGACGGGGCAGCGGCGGGGCAGCACGTACGCGCGGGAGGGCGGGTTCCTGCACGACGCCGGCGACTTCGACCCGGAGCTGTTCAAGGTCTCGCCGTACGAGGCGCTCGCCATGGACCCACAGCAGCGGCTCATGCTGGAGGCGTCCTGGGAGGCGATCGAGGACGCCCGGATCGACCCGCTGTCCCTGCGCGGCAGCCGCGTCGGCGTGTTCGCCGGCATGATGTACCACAACTACGCCGCCGGGCTGGCCGAGGTGCCCGAAACCCTGGACGCGTTCATCGGCGGCGGCACCGCCAGCAGCGTGCTCTCCGGCCGGGTCGCCTACACGTTCGGGTTCGAGGGGCCCGCGCTCACCGTCGACACCGCCTGCTCGTCGTCCCTGGTCGCGCTGCACCTCGCCGTGCAGTCGCTGCGCTCCGGCGAGTGCACCCTCGCGCTGGCCGGCGGCGTGACCGTGATGACCACCCTGGAGACGTTCATCGACTTCAGCCGGCAGCGCGGCCTCGCCCCCGACGGGCGGTGCAAGTCGTTCGCCGAGGGGGCCGACGGCACCGGCTGGTCCGAGGGCGTCGGCGTGCTCCTCGTGGAACGTCTCAGCGACGCCCGCCGGCTCGGCCACCGCGTCCTCGCCGTGGTGCGGGGCAGCGCGGTGAATCAGGACGGCGCGTCGAACGGGCTGACCGCGCCGAACGGTCCGGCGCAGCAGCGGGTGATCCGGCAGGCCCTCGCGTCGGCCCGGCTGTCCCCGGTGGACGTGGACGTGGTGGAGGCCCACGGCACGGGCACCACCCTCGGCGACCCGATCGAGGCGCAGGCGCTCCTTGCCACCTATGGGCAGGGGCGGGAGACGCCGCTGCTGCTGGGGTCGATCAAGTCGAACATCGGTCATACGCAGGCGGCGGCGGGTGTCGCTGGTGTGATCAAGCTGGTGCAGGCGATGCGGCACGGTGTGGTGCCGGCGACGCTGCACGTGGATGCGCCGTCGTCGAAGGTGGACTGGTCGTCGGGTGCGGTCGAGTTGGTGACGGAGCCGGTGCCGTGGCCGGTGGTGGGTCGGCCGCGTCGGGCGGCGGTGTCGTCGTTCGGGATCTCCGGCACGAACGCGCACGTGATCGTGGAGCAGGCGGAGCCGGCCGAGGCCGAGGGGCCCGGGCCGGTGGAGTTGCCGGTGGTGCCGTGGTTGGTGTCGGCGCGTTCGGCGGAGGCTCTCGGTGGGCAGGCGGCGCGGTTGGCGGACTTCGTTCGGGAGCGTTCCGGGTTGTCGCCGGTCGACGTGGGTTGGTCCCTGGCGACGTCGCGGGCCGCCCTGGAGCACCGGACGGTCGTGCTGGGTGTGACCGGGGACGACCTGCTGTCCGGGTTGGACGCGTTGGCGGCGGGTGCGGTGGCTGCGGGTGTGGTGACGGGTGAGGTGTCGTCGGGTCGTCGGGCGTTGTTGTTCACGGGTCAGGGTGCGCAGCGGTCGGGGATGGGCCGTGAACTGTATGAGCGGTTCCCGGTGTATGCGGCGGCGTTCGACCGGCTGTGTGGCCTGTTCGCGGGTCGCCTCGATAGGTCGTTGCGGGAGGTGGTGTTCGCGGAGTCGGGCTCCGACCTGGCGGCGTTGTTGGATCAGACCGTTTACACGCAGGCGGGTCTGTTCGCGGTGGAGGTGGCCCTCTACGAGTTGTTGGCCTCGTTCGGTGTGACCGGCGACTATCTCGTGGGGCATTCGATCGGTGAGGTCACGGCCGCGTTCGTGGCGGGTGTGTTGTCGCTGGAGGACGCGTGCGCGCTGGTGGCGGCGCGGGGTTCGTTGATGCAGGCGCTGCCGTCCGGTGGCGGGATGTTGGCGGTGGGCGCGTCCGAGGCTGAGGTGCGCGAGCTGGCCGGTGCTGGTGTGGATGTGGCGGCGGTGAACGGGCCGCAGTCGGTGGTGCTGTCGGGGTCGACGGCCGACCTGGACGTGATCGCCCAGCGCTGTGCGGAAAAGGGGTGGCGGGTCAAGCGGCTGCCGGTGAGTCACGCGTTCCACTCGCGGTTGATGGAGCCGATGCTTGCCGAGTTCCGGTCGGTGCTCGCAGGCTTGGACTGGCGGGCCCCGAGGCTGCCGATCGTGTCGAATCTGACCGGGCGCATCGCAGAGACGACCGAGATCACCAGCCCTGACTACTGGGTGCGGCATGTGCGGGAGGCCGTGCGGTTCGGTGATTCGATTGCCACTCTGCTGGGATTGGGTGTCAGCAGCTTTGTGGAGGTGGGGCCGGATGCGACGTTGACGGCGATGGCGGCCGACACCCCGGCGGAGCGTCCGGTGCACCTGGTGGCGGCGCTGCGCCGCGACCAGCCGGACACGACGGCCCTGGTCACCGCCCTGGCCCGGCTGCACGTGACCGGAACGCCGGTGGACTGGGCGTCGTGGTTCACCCACACCGGCGGCCAACCCCGCACCGTGGACCTGCCCACCTACGCCTTCCACCACCAGCGCTACTGGCTCGACGCCCGCACCCGCCCCCACGGCCCCGCCGCCCCCGCCGGGTCGAGCCTCGACTCGTGGCGGTACCGGATCACCTGGCAGCCGCTGGCCGACCACCCCCGGCCGGAGACCGACGACCTCCTGCTCGTCGTACCCGACGACGGGGCGGCCGACCACTGGGCGACCGCGCTCGCCGCGCCCGGCGTACGGGTGCTGCGGGTCGCCGCCGGCCGGGACCGGGCCGGCCTCGCCAGCGACCTCGCCGACGTGTGCGCCGACGGCCAGGGGAGACCCGGTACCGTCCTGTCGCTGCTCGGCCTCGCCTCCGGCGCGCACCCCGACGCCGCCTCCGTGCCCGCCGGCCTCGCCCACACCGTCGCCCTCGCCCAGGCCCTCGGCGACTCCGCGATCCCCGCCCGCCTCTGGATCGCCACCCAGGGCGCGATCGCCGTCGACCCCCGCGACCAGCCCGTCGACTGCGACCAGGCCGCCCTGTGGGGCTTCGGCGGCGTGCTGCGCGCCGAGCATCCCCAACGCTGGGGCGGGCTCGTGGACCTGCCCCCGACCGCCGACGCCCGCGCCGTACGACAGGTGCGCCGGCTGCTCGGCGGCGAACGCACGGAGGACCAGCTCGCGGTGCGCGCCACCGGCGCGTACGCCCGGCGGTTGACCCGCGCCCGACGGCCCGCCGCCCCCGCACGCGCCTGGACCCCGCGCGGCACCACCCTCGTCACGGGCGGGACAGGCGCGCTCGGCGGGCACGTCGCCCGCGCCCTCGCGGCGGCCGGAGCCGATCACCTGCTGCTGGTCAGCCGCCGTGGCCCCGACGCCCCCGACGCCGCCGCCCTCGCCGAGGAACTGACCGCCCTCGGCACCCGCGTCACCGTCGCGGCCTGCGACGCCGCCGACCGGGACGCCCTTCGGGGCCTGCTCGCGGCGATTCCCGCCGACCTGCCGCTCACCGCCGTCGTGCACACGGCGGCGGCGCTCGACGACACCGTGGTCGACGCCCTCACCGCCGACCGGATGGCGACCGCCCTGCGCGCCAAGGTCGACGCGGCCCGCCACCTCGACGAGCTGACCCGGGACCACGAGCTGTCCGCGTTCGTGCTGTTCTCGTCCCTCGCCGGCACCATGGGCGGACCCGGGCAGGCCAACTACGCCCCCGGCAACGCCTGGCTCGACGCCCTCGCCCAGCGTCGCCGCGCCGAAGGGCTGCCCGCCACCGCCATCGCCTGGGGGCTGTGGGCCGACGGCGGCGTCAGCGCAGGCGACTTCGAACGCCGGATGGCCCGCAACGGCTTCGGCGCGATGGATCCCGCCACGGCCGTCCGCGCCCTCACCGAAGCGATCGAGGACGACGAAACCCACCTCGTCGTCGCCGACGTCGACTGGGACCGGGTGGCGGGCAACACCGCCGGCCGCCGCCCCGACCCGCTGATCCGGGGCCTGCTGACCGCACCGCAGGTCACCGACGCCGCCACCGCCGACCGGGCCGCCGGGGGCGGTGCCCTGCGACGCCGGCTCGCCGGCCTCACCGACGCCGAGCAGCTCGACGCCCTCCGCGACCTGGTGCGCGCCGAGGTGGCGGCGGTCCTCGGCCACGGCAGCGCCGACCGGGTGCCGGCCGAACGCGCGTTCCGGGACCTCGGCTTCACCTCGCTGACCGCCGTCGAGCTGCGCAACCGGCTCGACGCCGCCACCGGGCTCACCCTGCCCGCCACGCTCGCCTTCGACCACCCCAACCCCGCCGCCCTGGCGGCCCACGTCCGCACGGAACTGCTGGGCGGGCACTCGCCGTCCGCGACGACCCCGACGGTACGGCCCGTCGACGACGACCCGATCGTCATCGTCGGCATGGGCTGCCGCTTCCCCGCCGGGGCCGGCTCGCCGGAGGAGTTCTGGCGGCTGCTCGCCGACGGCGTCGACGCCATGTCGGACTTCCCGACCGACCGGCACTGGGACCTGGCCGCGCTGCACCACCCCGACCCCGAGCACCCCGGGGCGTCGTACGTGACGCAGGGGGCGTTCCTCGCCGACGCGGGGGCGTTCGACGCCGGGTTCTTCGGCATCTCCCCGCGTGAGGCCGTCGCCATGGACCCGCAGCAGCGGCTGCTGCTGGAGGTGTCCTGGGCAGCCATCGAGGACGCCCGGATCGACCCCCTCACACTGCGCGGCGGGCGCGTCGGCGTCTTCGCCGGCACCAACGGGCAGGACTTCGACAACCTCATCCGCAACGGCGGCGAACACCTCGCCGGCTACGGCGCAACGGGGGCCTCCGCGAGCGTCCTGTCGGGGCGGGTGGCGTACTCGTTCGGGTTCGAGGGGCCGGCGGTGACCGTGGACACGGCGTGCTCGTCGTCGCTGGTGGCGTTGCACCTGGCGGCGCAGTCGCTGCGGTCGGGCGAGTGCGACCTGGCCCTGGCCGGCGGCGTGACCGTGATGGCCACCCCCGGCGCGTTCGTCGAGTTCTCCCGGCAGCGGGGACTGTCCGCCGACGGGCGGTGCCGGTCGTTCGCGGAGTCGGCGGACGGGACGGGTTGGGGTGAGGGTGTCGGGGTGCTGCTGGTGCAGCGTCTGTCGGACGCCCGGCGGGACGGCCGTCGGGTCCTCGCGGTGGTGCGGGGCTCCGCGGTGAATCAGGATGGCGCGTCGAATGGGTTGACTGCGCCGAATGGCCCGTCCCAGCAGCGGGTGATCCGGCAGGCCCTGGCCAACGCGCGGCTGTCCCCGGCGGACGTGGACGTGGTGGAGGCGCACGGCACCGGCACGACCCTCGGCGACCCGATCGAGGCACAGGCGCTCCTTGCCACCTATGGGCAGGGGCGGGAGACGCCGCTGCTGTTGGGATCGGTGAAGTCGAACATCGGTCACACGCAGGCGGCGGCGGGCGTCGCCGGGATCATCAAGCTGGTCCTCGCCCTGCGGCATGGTGTGGTGCCGGCGACGTTGCACGTGGATGCGCCGTCGTCGAAGGTGGACTGGTCGTCCGGCGCGATCGCCCTGGTGACCGAACCGACGCCGTGGCCGGTGGTGGACCGTCCGCGTCGGGCGGCGGTGTCGTCGTTCGGGATCTCCGGGACGAACGCGCACGTGATCGTGGAGCAGGCGGAGCCGGTCGAGGCCGGTGTCGGGTCCTCCGGCCCGGTGGAGTTGCCGGTGGTGCCGTGGTTGGTGTCGGCGCGTTCGGCGGAGGCTCTCGGCGGGCAGGCGGTGCGGCTGGCCGGGCACGTCCGGGACAATGCCGGATTGTCGCCGGTCGACGTGGGATGGTCTCTCGCCACGTCGCGGGCTGCTCTGGAGCATCGGGCGGTCGTCCTCGGCGCGGGCCGCGACGACCTGTTGTCCGGTCTGGAGGCGCTGGCCGCCGGTGCGGCGGCTGCGGGTGTGGTGGCTGGTGAGGTGTCGTCGGGTCGTCGGGCGTTGTTGTTCGCGGGTCAGGGTGCGCAGCGGTCGGGGATGGGTCGGGAGTTGTATGACCGGTTCCCGGTGTATGCGGAGGCGTTCGACCGGGTGTGTGCCCTGTTCGAGGGTCGGCTCGACCGGTCGTTGCGGGAGGTGGTGTTCGCGTCACCGGGTTCTGATCTGGCTGCCTTGTTGGATCAGACGGTGTACACGCAGGCGGGCCTGTTCGCCCTGGAAGTGGCGTTGCACGAGCTGCTGGCCTCGTTCGGTGTGACGGCTGACTATCTGGTGGGTCATTCGATCGGTGAGGTGACGGCCGCGTACGTGGCGGGTGTGTTGTCCCTGTCAGATGCGTGTGCGTTGGTGGCGGCGCGTGGCTCGTTGATGCAGGCGTTGCCTGATGGTGGCGGGATGTTGGCGGTGGGGGCGTCCGAGGCTGAGGTGCGTGCGCTGGCCGGTGATGGTGTGGATGTGGCGGCGGTGAATGGTCCTGGGGCGGTGGTGTTGTCGGGGCCGGTGGCCGATCTTGAACGGGTCGCGGGGGAGTGTGCCGGGCGGGGTTGGCGGGTCAAGCGGCTGTCGGTGAGTCATGCGTTTCATTCGCGGTTGATGGAGCCGATGTTGGCGGAGTTCCGGGCGGTCCTCGAAGGCTTGGACTGGCGGGCCCCGAGGTTGCCGGTCGTGTCGAACCTGACGGGCCGGGTCGCTGAGGCGGCCGAGATCACCGACCCTGAGTATTGGGTGCGGCATGTGCGGGAGGCGGTGCGGTTCGGCGACTCGGTGGCGACTCTGCTCGGGCTGGGCGTGACGGCCTTCGTGGAGGTGGGGCCGGATGCGACGTTGACGGCGATGGCCGCCGACACGCCCGCCGACCGGCCGGTGCACCTGGTGGCGGCGTTGCGCCGCGACCAGCCCGAGACGACCGGCATCGTGACCGCCCTGGCCCGGCTGCACGTGACCGGCACGCCGGTCGACTGGGCGGCGTGGTTCACCCACACCGGCGGCCAGCCCCGCACCGTCGACCTGCCCACGTACGCCTTTCACCGCAGGTGGTACTGGCCCGAGCCCGCATCGGCCGGCGGCGACTCCCGGCCGGGCGACGACATCGACGAGCGGTTCTGGGCGGCGGTGGAGCGGGAGGACCTGACCGGCCTCGGCGAGGAGTTGGAGGCGGAGCAGCCGCTGCGTGACCTGCTGCCGAAGCTCGCCCGGTGGCGACGGGCCGGCCAGCAGCGGTCCACCGTCGACTCGTGGCGCTACCGCATCGAGTGGCGACCCGTCCCGACCGTACCGTCGGCGGGGTTGACCGGGACGTGGCTGGTCCTGACGCCACCGGCGCAGGCCGACCACCCCCTCGCCGAGGGCCTGGCCGCGCAGGGCGCGGAGGTCCTGACGGTCAGCCTCGACCCGGCGGGGACGAGCCGGGACGACGCGGCCGGGCGGCTGCGCGGCGCGCTGTCTCGGCCGGGTGACATCGCCGGGGTCCTGTCACTGCTGTCGCTGCCCGGGGAAGCGGGCGTCGCCGAGAGCCTCGCCGTGATGCAGGCGCTGAACGACTGTGGCGTGGGCGGCCGGGTGTGGTGGGTGACCCGGGGCGCGGTGTCCGTGGGCAGGTCGGACGCGTCGGTGGACCCGGCTGCCGCCGCCGTGTGGGGTCTGGGTCGGGTGGCGGCGTTGGAGCTGCCGGGTCGGTGGGGTGGCCTGGTGGACCTGCCGGAGGTGGTGGATGCCCGCGCGGTGCGGCGGGTGTGTCAGGTGTTGGCGGCGGGGAGCGAGGACCAGGTGGCGGTGCGGTCCTCGGGGGTGTTCGTGCGGCGGCTGGCGCGGGCGGCAGGTGAGCCCGTACGGCGGGAGTTCCGGTTGTCGGGGACGGTGCTGGTCACCGGCGGCACGGGGGCGTTGGGCGCTCGGGTTGCCGCATGGGCTGTCGGCGTCGGGGCCGGTCATGTGGTGTTGGCGAGTCGGCGCGGTGAGCGGGCCCCGGGTGCGGCCGAGTTGGCGGAGCGGTTGCGGGCTTGCGGGGCGCGGGTGACCGTTGCCGCCTGCGATGTGGCGGACCGGCCGGCGTTGGCCGCGTTGCTCGACGGCCTCGCCGACGCCGGTGATCCCGTCCGCGCCGTCGTGCACGCCGCCGGAGCGCCCCAGTTCACCCCGCTGACCGACGTCACGCCCGAGGAACTGCGCGACGTGCTCCGCGCCAAGGCGGACGGGGCGGCGCACCTCGACGCGCTGCTGCCGGAGTTGGACGCGTTCGTGGTGTTCTCGTCGATCGCCGGGGTGTGGGGCTCGGCCGGGCAGGCCGGCTACGCGGCGGCCAACGCCTTCGTCGATGCCCTCGTCGCGCGTCGACGTGCCCGGGGCGCCGCCGGCACGGCGGTGGCGTGGGGACCGTGGGCGGGTGCCGGCATGGCCGTCCAGGGCGAGGCGCAGGAACAACTGGCCCGCCGGGGGCTGCCGGCGATGGACCCGGAGTTGGCGGTCGCCGCGTTGCAGGCGGCCCTCGACCGGGACGACACGAGCGTCGTCGTCGCCGACGTCGCCTGGGACCGGTTCGCCGCCTCCTTCACCGCCCTGCGGCCCAGCCCGCTGCTGGACGAGATCCCCGAGGCGCGGTCCGCGACGCCCGACACCGCCACCGACGCGGAGGCGGAACGGGCGCAGCTCGGCCGCCGGCTCGCCGCCCTGACGCCCGCCGAACGGGACGCGTACCTGCTCGACCTCGTACGCGCCCAGGTGGCCGCGGTGCTCGGGCACGCGACGCCGGACGCCGTACCCGCCGACCGGGCGTTCCAACGGCAGGGCTTCGACTCGCTGACCGCCGTGGAGCTGCGCAACCGGCTCACCGCCGAGACCGGCCTCACCCTGCCCAGCACCCTCGTCTTCGACCACCCGACGCCGCTGGCGCTCGTCGCGTACCTCGCCGCCGAGCTGACGGGCACTCCGGCCGGGGCGGCGGAGCGGGAACGGGTCACGGCCGTCGACGACGACCCCATCGCGATCGTCGGCATGGCCTGCCGGCTGCCCGGCGGAGTCGACACCGCCGACCAGTTGTGGGACATGCTGACCGCCGGGCGCGACGGCATCTCCGACTTCCCCCTCGACCGGGGCTGGGACACCTTCCTCGACGGCCGGCTGTCCGACACATCGTTCCCCCGTCAGGGCGGCTTCGTTTACGACGCGGGGGCGTTCGACGCCGAGTTCTTCGGCATCTCCCCGCGCGAGGCCCTCGCCATGGACCCGCAGCAGCGGCTGCTGCTGGAGGTGTCCTGGGCGGCGGTCGAGTCGGCGGGCGTCGACCCGTCCCGCCTGAAGGGGGAGCGGGTCGGCGTCTTCGCGGGCGCCAGTTTCCAGGGGTACGCGTCCACGGCCATGGGCCGGGACCAGGAGGTCGGCGGTCACCTGCTCACCGGCAACGCGACCAGCGTCCTGTCGGGGCGGGTGGCGTACTCGTTCGGGTTCGAGGGGCCGGCGGTGACCGTGGACACGGCGTGCTCGTCGTCGTTGGTCGCGTTGCACCTGGCGGCGCAGTCCCTGCGCTCGGGCGAGTGCGACCTGGCCCTGGCCGGCGGCGTGACCGTCATGGCGTCGCCGGCGACCTTCGTGGAGTTCGCGAAGCAGGGCGGACTGTCCGCCGACGGGCGGTGCCGGTCGTTCGCGGAGTCGGCGGACGGGACGGGTTGGGGTGAGGGTGTCGGGGTGCTGCTGGTGCAGCGTCTGTCGGATGCTCGTCGGGACGGTCGTCGGGTCCTGGCGGTGGTGCGGGGCAGCGCGGTGAATCAGGATGGTGCGTCGAACGGGCTGACCGCGCCGAACGGTCCGGCGCAGCAGCGGGTGATCCGGCAGGCCCTCTCGTCGGCGGGTCTGTCCCCGGCCGACGTGGACGTGGTGGAGGCCCACGGCACCGGCACGACCCTCGGCGACCCGATCGAGGCACAGGCGCTGCTCGCGACGTACGGGCAGGGTCGGCAGACGCCGCTGCTGCTGGGGTCGATCAAGTCGAACATCGGTCACACGCAGGCGGCGGCCGGCGTCGCCGGTGTGATCAAGCTGGTCCTGGCCCTGCGGCACGGCGTGGTGCCCGCGACCCTGCACGTGGACGAGCCCTCCACGAAGGTGGACTGGGCGTCGGGCGCGGTCACGCTGGTCACCGAGCGGCGCGAGTGGCCGGTGGTGGACCGGCCGCGCAGGGCCGCCGTCTCCTCGTTCGGCATCTCCGGCACGAACGCGCACGTGATCCTTGAGCAGGCGGAGCCGGTCGAGGCGGAGCCGTCCGGCCCCGTCGACCTGCCGGTGGTGCCGTGGCTGGTGTCGGCGCGCACGCCGGAAGCCCTGGCCGCGCAGGCCACCCGGCTCACCGAGCACCTGGTATCCGACACCGGGCCGACGGCGGCCGACGTCGCATGGTCGCTCACGACCGCCCGCGCCGCCCTGGAACACCGGGCCGTCATCCTCGGCGCAACCGGGGACGACCTGCGGGAAGGGTTGACGGCGCTGGCGGCCGGCGTGACGACCCCGAACGTGGTGGTCGGTGAGGTGTCGTCGGGTCGTCGGGCGTTGTTGTTCGCGGGTCAGGGTGCGCAGCGGTCGGGGATGGGTCGGGAGTTGTATGACCGGTTCCCGGTGTATGCGGAGGCGTTCGATCGGGTGTGTGCCCTGTTCGAGGGTCGGTTGGATCGTTCGTTGCGGGAGGTGGTGTTCGCGTCACCGGGCTCTGATCTGGCTGCCCTGTTGGATCAGACCGTTTACACGCAGGCGGGCCTGTTCGCCCTGGAAGTGGCCCTGCACGAGCTGCTGGCCTCGTTCGGCGTGACGGCTGACTATCTGGTGGGTCATTCGGTCGGTGAGGTGACGGCGGCTCATGTGGCGGGTGTGTTGTCGTTGGAGGACGCCTGCACGCTGGTGGCGGCGCGTGGCTCGTTGATGCAGGCGTTGCCGTCCGGTGGCGGGATGTTGGCGGTGGGCGCGTCCGAGGCTGAGGTGCGTGCGCTGGCCGGTGATGGTGTGGATGTGGCGGCGGTGAATGGTCCTGGTGCGGTGGTGTTGTCGGGGCCGGTGGCTGATCTTGATCGGGTCGCGGGGGAGTGTGCCGGGCGGGGTTGGCGGGCGAAGCGGCTGTCGGTGAGTCATGCGTTTCATTCGCGGTTGATGGAGCCGATGTTGGCGGAGTTCCGGGCGGTCCTGGCGGGTCTGGACTGGCGGGCCCCGAGGTTGCCGGTCGTGTCGAACCTGACGGGCCGGGTCGCTGAGGCGGCCGAGATCACCGACCCTGAGTATTGGGTGCGGCATGTGCGGGAGGCGGTGCGGTTCGGCGACTCGGTGGCGACTCTGCTCGGGCTGGGCGTGACGTCGTTCGTGGAGGTGGGTCCGGATGCGACGTTGACGGCGATGGCGGCCGACACTCCGGCGGAGCGGCCGGTGCACCTGGTGGCGGCGTTGCGCCGCGACCAGCCCGAGACGACCGGCATCGTGACCGCCCTGGCCCGGCTGCACGTGACCGGGACTCCGGTCGACTGGGCGGCCTGGTTCACCCACACCGGCGGCCAACCCCGCACCGTCGACCTGCCCACGTACGCCTTCCAGCGCCAGCGCTACTGGCTGCACGACGCGCCGCCGGCCGTCGCCGCCACCACCACTGCCGGAAGCTCGGCGACCGACGAGCGGTTCTGGGCGGCGGTGGAGCGGGAGGACCTGACCGGCCTCGGCGAGGAGTTGGAGGCGGAGCAGCCGCTGCGTGACCTGCTGCCGAAGCTCGCCCGGTGGCGGCGGGCCGGCCAGCAGCGGTCCACCGTCGACTCGTGGCGCTACCGCATCGAGTGGCAGGCCCTACCCGACGCCTCGGGGGTGCTGACCGGCACCTGGCTGGTGCTGGCACCGTACGACGGGGTCGATGCCCCGGTGCTCGCGGCCGTGACGGAGGGGCTCGCCTCGGCCGGGGCGAAGGTCCGGGCGCTGACGCTCGACGGCCCGGCGGACGACCGCGAACTGGTGGCGAAGTCGCTCCGCGACGTCGGCGAGATCGCCGGTGCGGTGTCGCTGCTGTCGCTGGCCGGCGTCGGCGTGGGCGAGGCGCTGGGGGCGGTGCAGGCGCTGGCCGCCGCCGACCTGGGCGGCCGGGTGTGGTGGCTGACCCGGGGCGCGGTGTCCGTGGGCGCGTCGGATGCCCGCGTCGATCCCGTCGCCGCTGCCGCCTGGGGCCTGGGTCGGGTGGCGGCGTTGGAGGAGCCGCGCCGGTGGGGTGGCCTGGTGGACCTGCCGGAGGTGGTGGATGCCCGCGCGGTGCGGCGGGTGTGTCAGGTGTTGGCGGCGGGGGTCGAGGACCAGGTGGCCGTCCGGTCCTCGGGGGTGTTCGGCCGGAGGCTTGCTCGCGCGGCTGGTGACGTGCCGCGGCGGGAGTTCCGGTTGTCGGGGACGGTGCTGGTCACCGGCGGTACGGGGGCCCTTGGCTCGCGGGTGGCGGAGTGGGCGGTCGGGGCCGGTGCGGATCATGTGGTGTTGACGAGTCGGCGCGGTGAGCGGGCTCCGGGTGCCGCCGAGCTGGCGGAGCGGCTGCGGGCTTGCGGGGCGCGGGTGACCGTTGCCGCCTGCGACGTGGCGGACCGGCCGGGGCTGGCCGCGTTGCTCGACGGCCTCGCCGACGCCGGCGACCCTGTCCGCGCCGTCGTGCACGCGGCGGGCGCGGCACACTCCACCCCGCTGGCCGAGCTGGCCGCCGACGAGCTGCGCGACGTCCTGCGCGCCAAGGTGGACGGGGCGGCGCACCTCGACGCGCTGCTGCCGGAGTTGGACGCGTTCGTGGTGTTCTCGTCGATCGCCGGGGTGTGGGGCTCGGCCGGGCAGGCCGGCTACGCGGCGGCCAACGCGTACCTCGACGGGCTGGTGGCCCGGCGGCGGGCCCGGGGCGTCACCGGCACGGCCGTGGCGTGGGGACCGTGGGCCGGCGCGGGAATGGCACACGGCGAGCAGCAGGAACAGCTCGGCCGCCGGGGCCTGCCGGCGATGGACCCGGAGTTGGCGGTCGCCGCGTTGCAGGCGGCCCTCGACCGGGACGACACGAGCGTCGTCGTCGCCGACGTCGCCTGGGACCGGTTCGCCGCCTCCTTCACCGCCCTGCGGCCCAGCCCCCTGCTCGGCGGCATCCCCGAGGCCGGCGCGGCCGACCGCCCGGAGACGCCGCCGCCGTCGGACTCCGGTGCCCCGCAGCAGCTGCGCGACCGGCTGGCCGCCGCTGGCGACACCGAGCGGGACCGCATCCTGCTCGACCTGGTACGCGGCACCGCCGCCCTCGTGCTGGGGCACCGCAATCCGGCGGCGATCCGCGCCGCCCGGGGCTTCCTGGACCTCGGCTTCGACTCGCTGACCGCCGTGGAACTGCGCAACCGGCTCACCGCCGAGACCGGCCTCGCCCTGCCCAGCACCCTCGTCTTCGACTATCCGACGCCGGCCGCCCTCGCCGGGCACCTGCGCGCCGAGCTGGTGCCGCACGGGGCGGCCACCCCGGTCGTCGCCGAGATCGAACGGCTCGACGAGCTGCTGCGAGCCGTACCCGGGGACCGACGCGACGACGCGGAGATCACCCGCCGCCTGGAGGACCTGCTGGCCCGCTGGCGAGGCGACACCGCCCCCACGTCGCCCGCCCCCGCATCGCCCACCCCGGATTCGCCTGCCCCGGCATCGCCCGCTCCCGCCGAGGCGGTGGCCGACGACCTGGCCGCCGCCACCGAGGACGACATCTTCGCCATCATCCAACGAGAGTTCGGCAAGTCCTAACCCCACCCACCCCACGCCGCCTCCCCCCGCCGCCCCCCGGCTCGCCCCGGTGATCAAGAGAAAACCGTCATGGTTGATCTCGACGATGACGCAAAGCTCTTGATCACCGAGGCGGGTCCCGGGATCACCGAGGTGGGTCCCGGGATCACCGAGGTGGGTCCCGGGCTAGGGGTCCGGTCGTGCATCTAGGGGTGTGGCGGCTGCTGTCGGGCTCCGTAGGGTCGGAGCCCGACAGGGTGTCGTCCCGCTTGGCGCGGGGCGGGTGGAGGCGGGGTGCGCGCGGGTGCCCGGAGACACGGGAGGTGCCCGGTGACCGGCTCCCAGGGCGGCCAGCTCCTCGCGATCAGCGACCTGCACGTCGTGTACGCGGAGAACCGGGCCATCGTCGAGGCCCTGCGCCCCGACAACGACGACGACTGGCTGATCGTCGCCGGTGACGTCGGCGAGTTCGCCAAGGACGTCGAGTGGGCGCTCGGCCTGCTCCGCGACCGCTTCGCCAGGGTGATCTGGGCGCCGGGCAACCACGAACTGTGGACGCCCCGCGACGACACCGTCCAGTTGCGCGGCGAGGAACGCTACCGGCACCTCGTCGCGCTGTGCCGCGGCCTCGGCGTGGTCACGCCGGAGGATCCGTACCCGGTGTGGGATCCCGACGGGGATCCCGTCCTGATCGCGCCGCTCTTCGTCGGGTACGACTACACGTGGCGACCCCCGGGGACGTACACCCGGGAGCAGGCGTTGGCGCGGGCGCACGAGACCGGCGTGGTCTGCACCGACGAGATCCTGCTGCACCCGGACCCGTACCCGAGCCGGGACGCCTGGTGCCGGGCGCGGGTGATCCAGACCGAGCGGCGGCTCGACGCCGAGCGCGGCGGGCTGCCCACCGTCCTGGTCAACCACTACCCGCTGGTCCGGGAGCCGACCCGGGTCCTGCGCTACCCCGAGTTCGCCCAGTGGTGCGGCACCGACCTGACCGCCGACTGGCACCTGCGCTACGACACCCGCGTCGCCGTCTACGGCCACCTGCACATTCCCCGCACCACCTGGTACGACGGCGTCCGGTTCGAGGAGGTGTCCGTCGGCTACCCGCGTGAGTGGCGTCGCCGGGCCACCCCGCCGGGACGGCCCCGCCAGATCCTCCCGGCCCCCGCCCGGCCACACGGCTGACCGCCGGGGAACGGGTGTCCCCGGGTGCCCTCCCACCGGCCTCATCCTGCGGTTATCGTCCCGCCGGGAGGCGTCGCGCGGTGGCCGAATGAGGGGTCCCGTAGGGGTTGGGCGGCCGTAGCGGGCTCAGTACCGTCCACTCACGGTGAGGGTCGGATACCGGCAATTCCCAGGGCCGGATGCCTGCGGTGGTGGCTTCCTCAGTGTTCGGCGGAATCGATCGGTAGCAAGCTCCGGGCGGGTGGGTCATGGCGGACGAAGAAAAGCTCCTCGAACACCTCAAGTGGGTGACCACCGAGCTCCGCCAGGCGCACCGGCGCCTGCGGGAACTGGAGAGCGCCGAGCCCGAACCGATCGCCGTCGTCGCGATGGCGTGCCGGTTCCCCGGTGGCGTCGGCTCCCCCGAGGAGCTGTGGGACCTCGTGGCCGCCGGCACCGACGCGACCGGCCCGTTCCCCACCGACCGGGGCTGGGACCTGGCCCGGCTGTACGACCCGGACCCGGACCACCCCGGCACCTCGTACAGCGACCGGGGCGGGTTCCTCGACGACGCCGGGCACTTCGATCCGACCCTGTTCGGCATCTCCCCCCGCGAGGCCCTCGCGATGGACCCGCAGCAGCGGCTGCTGCTGGAGACCACCTGGGAGGTGTTCGAACGCGCCGGCATCGACGCGGGCTCCCTGCGCGGCAGCCGCACCGGCGTGTTCGTGGGCACCGCCGGGCAGGACTACGCCTCCGTGCTGCGCCGCCTCCCCGAGGGGGCGGAAGGCTACGTGCTGACCGGCACCGCCGCCAGCGTCATCTCCGGCCGCCTCGCCTACTCGTTCGGCCTGGAAGGGCCGGCCGTCACCATCGACACCGCCTGCTCGTCGTCTCTCGTCGCGCTGCACCTGGCCGGTCAGGCCCTGCGCGACGGCGAGTGCACCCTCGCCGTGGCCGGCGGCGTCAGCGTGATGGCCACCCCCGGTGGGTTCGTCGAGTTCTCCCGCCAGCGGGGGCTGGCCGCCGACGGCCGGTGCAAGGCGTTCTCCGCCGACGCCGACGGCACCGGCTGGGCCGAGGGCGTCGGCATGGTGCTCGTCGAGCGGCTGTCCGACGCCCGCCGCAACGGCCACCCCGTGCTCGCCGTCATCCGGGGCAGCGCCGTCAACTCCGACGGGGCCAGCAGTGGCCTCACCGCTCCGAACGGCCCCGCCCAGCAGCGCGTCATCCGCCAGGCCCTCGACAACGCCGGGCTCACCCCGGCCGACGTGGACGTCGTGGAGGCGCACGGCACCGGCACCCGCCTCGGCGACCCGATCGAGGCGCAGGCGCTGCTTGCCACGTACGGCAAGGACCGGCCCGCCGACCGGCCGCTCTGGCTCGGCTCGCTGAAGTCGAACCTCGGCCACACCCAGGCTGCGGCCGGGGTCGCCGGTGTGATCAAGATGGTGCTCGCCATGCGGCACGGGCTGCTGCCGGCGACCCTGCACGCCGACGAGCCCACGCCGCACGTCGACTGGACGGGCGGCGCGGTCGCCCTGCTCACGCAGGCCCGCCCGTGGGCCGGGGACGCCGGGCGGCCCCGCCGCGCCGCCGTCTCATCCTTCGGCATGAGCGGCACCAACGCCCACCTCGTCCTGGAACAGGCCCCGCCGCCCGAGCCCGCCGCGGCAGCCGAGCCCCCCGCGCGGGACCTGCCGGCGGTGCCGGTGCTGCTCTCCGCCGCGCACCCCGCCGCCCTCGCCGCGCAGGCGGGCCGCTGGGCGGCCTGGCTGGACGCCGCCCCCGACGCGCGTCCCCTGGATGTGGCCTGGTCGTCGGCCACCTCGCGCGCCGCCCTGGACAGCCGCGCGGTGGTCGCGGCCACGGGCCGCGACGACCTGCTCGCCGGGCTGCGCGCGCTGGCGGCGGGGGAGCCGTCGGGCGCGGTCGTCGCCGGCCGCGCCGCCGACCGGGGTCCGCTCGCCGTGCTGTTCTCCGGTCAGGGCGCGCAACGCCCCGGCATGGGTCGGGAGTTGTACGCCGCGTTCCCGGTGTTCGCGTCGGCGCTGGACGAGGTGTGCGGGCACCTGGACCGTGGGTTGCCGCAGCCGTTGCGGCCGGTGTTGTTCGCGGAGGCGGGCACGCCGGAGGCCGAGCTGTTGGGGCAGACGGTGTTCACGCAGGCCGGTCTGTTCGCGGTCGAGGTGGCCCTGTTCCGGCTGGTGGAGTCGTTCGGTGTGGTGCCGGACTTCGTGGGTGGGCACTCGGTGGGTGAGATCGCGGCGGCGCATGTGGCGGGGGTGTTGTCCCTGGAGCATGCGTGTGCCCTGGTGGCGGCGCGGGGTCGGTTGATGCAGGCGTTGCCGGCCGGGGGCGGGATGCTGGCGGTGGCCGCTGCCGAGGACGCCGTGGCGGAGTCGGTTGCGGCGTTCGCCGACCGGGTGGGGATCGCGGCGGTCAACGGTCCTGAGTCCGTTGTCGTGTCGGGTGCGGTGGACGCTCTCGATGAAGTGGAGCAGGCGTGGCGGGAGCGGGGGGTGCGGACCCGCCGGCTGGCGGTGAGTCATGCGTTCCACAGCCCGTTGATGGAGCCGATGCTGGACAGGTTCCGGGCGGTCCTGTCGCGGTTGACGTTCTCTGTGCCCGTGTTGCCGTTGGTGTCGAACGTGACCGGTGGGCTGGCTGATCCCGGCGAGGTCTGTGGTGTCGGTTACTGGGTGCGGCATGTGCGGGAGGCGGTGCGGTTCGCCGATGGGGTGGCGGGGTTGCGGGCTGCGGGGGTGGACACGTTCCTGGAGGTGGGCCCGCAGAGTGTGTTGACGGCGCTGACGGCGGATGCCGTGTCCGGCGGTGGGGACGTGCTGGCGGTGGCTGCCCAGCGTCGGGATCGGCCGGAGGTCGCCGGTCTGCTGGCTGCCCTGGCGGAGCTGCACGTCAACGGGGTGCCGGTGGCGTGGCGGCCGTGGTTCGTCGACACGGGGGCGTCCCGGGTGGACCTGCCCACCTACGCGTTCCAGCGGGAGCGGTTCTGGCCCGAGGCGGGCACCTGGCAGGTGGGCGACGTGTCGGCGGCCGGCCTCGGTGTGGCGGGGCATCCGCTGCTCGGTGCGGCGGTGCGCCTCGCCGGTGACGACGAGGCGGTGCTGACGGGTCGGTTGTCGGTGTCGACGCATCCGTGGCTGGCCGATCACGTCGTGGCCGGTGCGGTGGTGGTGCCGGGCACGGCGCTGGTCGAGCTGGTGGTGCGGGCCGGCGACGAGGTGGGTGCGTCGCGGGTACGGGAGTTGACGATTGCCGCGCCGTTGACCCTGCCGGTTTCTGAGGCTGTGCGGGTGCAGGTGCGGGTCGGGTCGGCCGACGACTCCGGTGCCCGGGACGTGACGGTGCACGCCCAGCCCGACGACGAGCCCGACGCGGAGTGGATCCGGCACGCCGAGGGTGTGCTGGAGCCGGCCGCCGCCGAGGAGCCGACGGTGGGGCAGTGGCCGCCGGTCGGGGCGACCGAGGCGGAACTGGCCGGCTGGTATCCGGCGTTCGCGGAGCACGGCCTGGCGTACGGGCCGGTGTTCCAGGGGCTGCGCCGGGTGTGGACCAACACCGACGGCGACGTGTACGCCGAGGTCGCCCTGCCCGACGAGGCGGCGGCCGACGCCACCGGCTTCGGCGTGCACCCGGCGTTGCTGGACGCCGCCCTGCACCCGATCGGGCTGCTCGACGCCGGCACCGGCACCGGCCCTCGGGTGCCGTTCGCGTTCACCGGGGTGCAGGTGCACGCCGCCGGTGCCCGCGCGCTGCGGGTGCGGCTGAGCCGCGTCGGCTCCGGGGTGCGGCTCGTCGCGGTCGACGAGTCCGGTGCGCCGGTCGTCTCCGTCGACTCGCTCGTCCTGCGGGAGATGGGCGCCGTTGCGACCCCGAGCGCGGCCGACCGTTCCCTGTTCGAGGTCACCTGGCACGCCGAGGACGTGACCCCGGCCGCCGACGCGTCCGGCGCGGTGGCGCTCGGCGAGGCCGCCCTGCCCGAGGTGCCCGCGTATCCGGACGTGGCGGCGCTGGTGGCGGCCGTGGCGGCGGGCACGGCCGCGCCGAGCCTCGTGCTGCTGCCGGCCACCGCTGCGGGGACGTCGGTTCCGGGTGCCGTGCGCGACGTCGTCGCGGGTGTGTTGGGTGTGGTGCAGGCGTGGCTTGCCGCCGATGGGTTGGCGGATTCGCGGTTGGTGGTGGTGACCCGGGGTGCCGTGGTGGCGCGGGACGAGGACCGGGTGGGGGATCTGGCGGGCGCGGCGGTGTGGGGTCTGTTGCGTTCGGCGCAGTCGGAGCACCCCGACCGTATCGTCCTGGCGGACCTCGACGGCCCGCTGGACGCCGACGCGGTGGCGCTGCTGGCGGCGGTGGCCGCCGACCCGGCCCCCACCGGCGGCCAGCTCGCCGTCCGCGAGGGCGCGGTGCGCGTACCCCGGTTGACGCGCCTGACCGGCGACGAGCTGACGCCCCCGGCGTCGGGCCTCTGGCACCTCGCGCCCGTCGCCCCCGGCACGATCGACGGCGTCGACCTGGTCGCCGCCCCGGCCGGGAAGCTGGAGGCCGGGCAGGTCCGCATCGCCGTACGCGCCACCGGCGTGAACTTCCGCGACGTCCTCATCGCGCTCGGCATGTACCCGGACGCGGCGGCCCGGATGGGCAGCGAGGGCGCGGGCGTCGTGCTGGAGGTCGGCCCCGGCGTCAACGACCTCGCGCCCGGCGACCGGGTGTTCGGCATGTTCGAGCCGGGCTTCGGCCCGCAGGTCGTCGCCGAGCGGCAGCGGGTGGCCAGGATCCCCGCCGCCTGGTCCTACGCCGAGGCCGCATCCGTCCCGCTGGTCTTCCTGACGGCGTACTACGCGTTGCGTGACCTGGCGGGGTTGCGGTCGGGTGAGTCGGTGTTGGTCCACTCGGGTGCGGGTGGGGTGGGCATGGCGGCGATTCAGCTCGCCCACCATTTCGGCGCGACCGTGTATGCGACGGCCAGCCCCGGCAAGTGGGGGACGCTGCGGGGCCTCGGGGTGGCCTCGGAGCGGATCGCGTCGTCGCGGTCGACGGAGTTCGAGCAGGTGTTCGCGTCCGCATCCGGTGGCGCGGGTGTGGACGTGGTGCTGGACGCGCTTGCGGGTGAGTTCGTGGATGCGTCGTTGCGGTTGTTGCCGCGCGGCGGCCGGTTCGTCGAGATGGGCAAGACCGACATCCGCGACGCGGACGCGGTCGCGCAGCTCCACCCCGGCGTGGCCTACCGGGCGTTCGACCTGAACGAGGCGGGCAGTGAACGCATCGGTCAGATGCTGGCCGAGTTGTTGGCGTTGTTCGAGCAGGGTGTGCTGTCGCCGTTGCCGGTGCGGGTGTGGGACGTGCGGCAGGCCCGGCAGGCGTTGCGGCACCTGAGCCAGGCCAGGCACGTCGGGAAGGTCGTGCTGACCGTGCCGGCGCCCGTTGACGCCGAGGGCACGACGCTGGTCACGGGCGCGTCGGGCACCCTGGCCGGGGTGGTGGCGCGGCATCTGGTCGCCTCCGGCCGGAGCCGTCGGTTGGTGTTGGCGTCGCGTCGGTTGCCGGTGGAGGGTTCCGACTATGCGGCGCTGGTGGCGGAGCTGACCGGGGCCGGTGCGCAGGTCAGCGCGGTGTCGGTGGATGTTGCCGACCCGGTGCAGGTGGCGGGCCTGGTGGCCGGGATGGACCCGGCGCATCCGTTGACGGCCGTGGTGCACTGCGCGGGCGTCCTCGCCGACTCGGTCGTCACGTCCCTGTCCGCCGATGACGTGGCCACGGTGCTGCGGCCGAAGGTGGACGGCGCGTGGGTGTTGCACGAGGCGACGGCGGGGCTGGATCTGTCGGCGTTCGTGGTGTTCTCGTCGATCGCGGCGACCCTGGGCTCGCCCGGTCAGGGCAACTACGCGGCGGCGAACGCGTTCCTCGACGCCCTGGCGCAGCACCGCCGCGCCCAAGGGCTGCCCGCGACCAGCATCGGCTGGGGTATGTGGGCCACCACCAGCGCCATGACCGCCCACCTCGACCGCGACGACGCGCAGCGCCTGCGGCGGCTCGGCATGACCGGCCTCACCGCCGACGAGGGCGCGGCCCTGCTCGACGCCGCCACCGCCAGGGCCCTGCCCGCCATCGCGGCGGCCCGCCTGCGGATCACCGGCGACGCCGGCCAGGTCCCGCCGATCCTGCGGCTGCTCGCCCGCACGGGCGGACGCCGCCAGGCGGGCGGCGCGGCCGGCGGCACCGGCACCTCCTGGTCGGACCGCCTCGCGGGTCTCGCCGCCGACGAGGCGCGGCGGTTGTTGGTGGACCTGGTGTGTGGTCAGGCGGCGGCGGTGCTGGGGCACGCGTCGGCGCAGGCTGTTGCGGGTGGGCGGGCGTTCAAGGAGCTCGGTTTCGACTCGCTCACCTCCGTCGAGCTGCGCAACCGGCTCGCCTCGGCTACCGGGCTGCGGTTGACGGCGACGCTGGTGTTCGACTATCCGACGCCGGAACGGCTGGCCGAGCACCTGCACGAGCGGCTTGGCGAGACGGCTGCCGCCGCCCCGGCCGTCGCCCGCGCCGCCGGCCCGGTGGGCACCGACGAGCCCGTCGCGATCGTCGGGATGGCCTGCCGGTTCCCGGGCGGGGTGTCGAGTCCGGAGCAGTTGTGGGACCTGGTGGCGTCGGGCGGGGATGCGATCGGTGGGTTCCCGGCGGATCGGGGTTGGGACCTCGACGCGCTGTACGACCCGGATGCGGATCGGGCGGGGACGTCGACGACGCGGCAGGGTGGTTTCCTGTACGACGCGGCGGAGTTCGACCCCGGGTTCTTCGGCATCTCGCCCCGTGAGGCGCTGGCGATGGATCCGCAGCAGCGGTTGCTGTTGGAGACGTCGTGGGAGGCGTTCGAACACGCCGGCATCGACCCCGCCACCGGCCACGGCACCGTCACCGGCGTCTTCATTGGCGCCGCCTCCTCCGGCTACGCCGCCACCGGCAGCGACGGCCTCGAAGGACTCGAAGGGCACCTGCTCACCGGCACCGCCGGGAGTGTCGCCTCCGGCCGCGTCGCCTACACCTTCGGCTTCGAGGGCCCGGCCGTCACCGTCGACACGGCGTGCTCGTCGTCGCTGGTCGCCCTGCACCTCGCCGCGCAGGCGCTGCGCTCCGGCGAATGCGACATGGCCCTCGCCGGCGGCGTCGCGCTGATGGCCCAGCCGGGCATGTTCTCCGAGTTCTCCCGCCAGGGCGGCCTCGCCCCCGACGGCCGGTGCAAGGCGTTCGCCGCCGCCGCCGACGGCACCGGCTGGGGCGAGGGCGTCGGCATCCTCCTCGTCGAGCGGCTCTCCGACGCCCGGCGACGCGGCCACCGGGTCCTCGCCGTCGTCCGGGGCAGCGCCGTCAACTCCGACGGCGCGTCCAACGGGTTGACCGCGCCGAACGGGCCGTCGCAGCAGCGGGTGATCCGGCAGGCCTTGGCGAACGCGCGCCTGACCCCGGCCGACGTGGACGCCGTCGAGGCGCACGGCACCGGCACGACGCTGGGCGACCCGATCGAGGCGCAGGCGCTGCTGGCCACCTATGGGCAGGGTCGGGAGACGCCGCTGTTGCTCGGGTCCATCAAGTCGAACATCGGGCACACCCAGGCAGCGGCCGGCGTCGCCGGGGTGATCAAGATGGTCATGGCGATGCGGCACGGCGTGGTGCCCCGCACCCTGCACGTCGACGAGCCGTCGCCGCACATCGACTGGACCACCGGGGCCGTCGCACTCACCACCGACGCCGCGCCCTGGCCGGCCGTCGACCGGCCCCGCCGCGCCGCCGTCTCCTCCTTCGGCATCAGCGGCACCAACGCCCACGCCATCATCGAGCAGGCCCCCGCCGACGCCCCGGCACCCCGCCCCGAACGCCCGGCGACGCCGCCGCCCGGCCTGGTCGCCGCCGACGCCGTACCGCTGCTCGTGTCGGCCCGCAGCGCCCGCGCCCTGCGCGACCAGGCGGCGCGGCTGCGGACCCGCCTCGCCGACGACCCGGCCCTCGACCTCGTCGACCTCGCGTACTCGCTCGCCACCGGCCGCGCCCACCACCCGTACCGGCAGGTCGCGGTGGCCGCCGACCGGGACTCCGCGCTGGCCGGGCTCGCCGCGATCGCCGAGGCCGACCACCACGCCGGCCTCCCCGACGGTACGCCGAAGGTCGTCTTCGTCTTCCCCGGCCAGGGCTCCCAGTGGGCCGGGATGGCCCTCGACCTCCTGGAAACCTCGCCCGTCTTCCGGGCCCGGATGGACCAGTGCGCGGCGGAACTGTCCCGGCTGGTCGACTGGCGCCCCGAGGACGTCCTGCGCGGCGCGCCGGACGCCCCGCCGATGGACCGGGTGGACGTCGTCCAGCCGCTGCTGTTCTCCGTCATGGTCTCCCTCGCCGAGGTGTGGAAGTCGTGCGGCGTCCGGCCCGACGCCGTCATCGGCCACTCGCAGGGCGAGATCGCCGCCGCCTGCGCCGCCGGGGCGCTCACCCTGCCCGACGCGATGCGCCTCGTCGTCGCCCGCAGCCGGGGCCTGCTCGCCATCTCCGGGCTGGGCGGCATGGTGTCCGTGCCGCTGTCCGCCGCCGACACCGAGCAGCTCATCGCGCCCTGGTCGGGTGCCCTCTCCGTTGCCGCCGTCAACGGCGCCGCCGTGACCGTGGTGTCGGGCGACGCCGGCCCCGTCGACGAACTGCTCGCCACCTGCGCCGAGCGCGACATCCGGGCCCGCCGGATCGCCGTGGACTACGCCTCCCACTGCGGGCACGTCGAGGCCGTCCGCGAGGACCTGGCCGCCGCGCTCGGCACGATCGAGGCCCACCCCACCGAGGTGGCGTTCCACTCCACCGTCACCGGCGAACCCCTCGACACCGTCGAGCTGGACGCCGACTACTGGTACCGGAACCTGCGCGAACCGGTGCGCCTCGCCCCCGTCGTGGACGCGCTGATCGCCGCCGGCTACCGCACGTTCGTCGAGGTCAGCCCCCACCCCGTGCTCAAGGTGGTGGTGCAGGACGCGCTCGACCGGGCCGACAGCGCCCAGCCCGGCGTCGTGGTCGGCTCGTTGCGCCGCGACGAGCACGGCCCCCGCCAGCTCCTCGCCGCGCTCGGCGGCCTGCACGCGGCCGGCGTACCGGTCGACTGGGCCGCCGTCCTCGCCGGCTCCGGCGCGTCCCGGGTGGACCTGCCCACGTACGCGTTCCAGCGGGAGCGGTTCTGGCCCGAGGCGGGCACGTGGCACGCGGGCGACGTGTCGGGGGCGGGGCTCGCCGCGCCGGGGCATCCGTTGTTGGGTGCGGCGGTGCGGCTTGCGGGTGACGACGAGGTGGTGTTGACGGG